>CAMELE010000038.1 GCA_945923475.1 uncultured Mollicutes bacterium | reverse complement strand
CATAAAATGAGGATTTTTTGTCTTGGTTAAAAGAAGATAAATATATTTTCAAAAATTATTTAAAAATATATTGACTTCTTTTCAATCAATTTTAGCATATATAGGCTAGTTTTTAAATAAAAACATTCCATAACTACCTAAAAAGTCATGGAATATTTTAGAAATTATTTAATTACAATGTTAACAATTTTCTTAGGTACCACAATAATTTTTACAATTTCATGTCCTTCAGTAAAATTCTTAACCTTTGCTGAGGATAACGCCGCTTCTGTAACCTCATCCTTAGTAGCTTCTACATTAACTAAAATAGTATCACGAAGCTTACCATTTACAGATACTGCATATGTAATTTCACTGTCTTGAAGCTTAGCCTCATCATATGTTGGCCATGATTCAGTCGCAAGACAGCTATCATGTCCTGTCATCTCCCATAATTCGCTCATTAAATGCGGACAAATAGGAGATAAGAGCTTAATCAATCCATCTCTAAAGCCTGTATATATTTTTTCTGCTTTATATGCATCATTTACGAAAATCATCATTTGAGAAATTGCAGTGTTAAAGCTTAATGCTTCAAAATCAGCTGTAACCTTCTTAACCGTTTGATGATAAACTTTTTCTAATTTAGCATCATATGCTTCAGTATATTTTCCTTGATATTCAGGTGACACAACCAAACGATATACACGCTCAAGGAATTTATGAGCACCATCTACACCTTCATTTGACCAAGGCTTTGAAGCCTCAAGTGGTCCCATAAACATTTCATATAGACGTAATGTATCTGCACCATATTCATTTACAATATCGCTAGGATTAATTACATATTCAGGGAATCTTTTACCCATCTTAATTCCATTTGATCCTAAAATCATTCCTTGATGAACTAGCTTCTTAAATGGCTCATCTACTGGACACAAGCCTTTTTTATAAAGATATTTAGTCCAAATACGAGAGTATATTAGATGTCCTACAGCATGCTCAGGTCCACCAATATATAAATCAACAGGAAGCCAATGCTTTAATAATTCTTGATTGCAGAATTCTTTGTCGTTATTTGGATCCATATAACGCATAAAATACCATGAAGAACCAGCAGATCCTGGCATTGTAGAAGTTTCACGCTTACCCTCAACACCATTATGGTTGTACTTCTTCCACTCAACAGCATTTTCAAGTGGTGCTTGACCATTTTTTCCCTTATAGTCATCAAGTTCAGGTAAAACAAGTGGTAATTCTTCATCATCTAGAGCATGTATTTCACCGTTTTTTAAATGAACAATTGGAACTGGTTCACCCCAGTATCTTTGACGAGCAAAAATCCACTCACGGAATTTATAATTTATCTTCTTAGAGCCAACTTTATTCGCTTCAAGCCATTCAATCATAGCTTTAATTGCAGTTGGCTTATCCATGCCATTTAAGAATCCTGAATTAATGTGAAGTCCATCCTCAGTATATGCTTCTTTAGAAATATCTCCACCTTCAAGAACCTGAATGATATCAAGTCCAAACTTCTTTGCAAATTCATAATCTCTTGTATCATGAGCAGGTACAGCCATAATAGCACCGGTACCATATGTAGATAATACGTAATCTGAAATCCAAATAGGAATTTCCTTTCCATTTACCGGATTAATTGCATAAGCTCCTGTAAATACACCTGTCTTATCCTTATTAAGTTCTGTTCTTTCAAGCTCGGTTTTAGATGCACAAGCCTTTTTATAAGCTTCTACAGCATCTTTTTGCTCTGGAGTTGTAATCTTTTCAACCAATTCATGTTCTGGTGCCATAACTGAATATGTTGCACCAAATAATGTGTCAGCACGAGTTGTGAATACTGTATATTTTAGTTCTGTACCTTTAATCTTAAAATCAATTAAAGCTCCTTCTGATTTACCAATCCAGTTCCTTTGCATTTCTTTTGTAGATTCTGGCCAATCAATTTTATCAAGACCTTCTAGCAAGCTTTCTGCAAATGCTGGCTGATCTATAACCCATTGCTTCATATTTTTACGAACAACAGGATATCCACCACGTTCAGACTTGCCGTCAATAACCTCATCATTTGCAAGAACAGTGCCTAGCTCTTCACACCAGTTTACAGGCATATCAATATACTTAGCATAGCCATCCTTGTACATATTCTTAAAAATCCATTGAGTCCAATGATAAAATTTTGGATCAGAGGTTTCTAAGGTTTTTGACCAATCATAATCAAAGCCTAATTCATGAAGTTGCTTAGAAAAGTTTGCAATATTATTCTTTGTAAATCCCTCTGGATGATTTCCAGTTGATATTGCATATTGCTCTGCAGGAAGACCAAAAGAGTCATATCCCATTGGATGTAATACGTTATATCCTTGCATACGCTTCATTCTTGATACGATATCAGTAGCTGTATATCCTTCTGGATGTCCAGCATGAAGTCCTACTCCTGATGGATATGGGAACATATCAAGGACATAATATTTAGGTTTTGAAAAATCCCAAACATCTGTCTTAAACGTTTGGTTTTCTTGCCAATATTCTTGCCATTTCTTTTCTATTTTCTTATGGTCAAATGTAGTATATTCCATAAAATTAATCACCTCAAATTATAATTCTTAATAATCTATCAACGTTTAATCATCTTAGGATGATTCGTTTTTGCTTTTTTCTTTCCATAAATATAAGTTATTACTGCTGGAACAATGATGCACAGCGGAATCAACGCAAAAAACAAATACCTCCATGTAGCAAAATGAGCAGATGTAACTAAATTAACTAATATTAAATAAACAGCTACACCAAATACTTCTACAAGAATTGTCCAAAAGGATAAATATTCATAGCTCTTATATCCAACAGCCTTAACCTCTACTATAAACTCGGTTAAATATAAGGCAATTGGCATAACCATAGTAATATATACTAGTACAACAATATAATTAGCGTATAGTAAATTACTTGAAAAAATCCATGTCAAAATAAATATAGGAATACTTGTTAATAGAATTAATGCTAATACTACTACTTCGATTATTCGTGCTTTTTTCATATTTTTATTCTTCAGCCTTTTCCTTAGTTCTATTTAAATACTCTGCAACTAATCTTTTATATTCACATTCACCACAATCACATGGTAAAATCGCTCTTAGCTCACGGGGAATAAAAGCTCTAATTTCTTCATCATTGTACCCAATTTGCATTTTTCTATCATCTACAATGATGGGTCTTCTTAGAATACTCGGGTTTTCAATAATAAAATCTGTTAGTTCATTATATGTCATTTCATCTAAGTCAATGTTAGATGTTTGAATTATCTTAGAACGAGTGGAAATTATATCATCAAATCCATTCTCCGTATTTTCAAGCATGATTTTAATATCAGTTTTTGTGATTGGCTCTGTAAACAAATTTTTTTCAACATATTTGATATTATGGTCTTTTAACCACTTAATTGCTTTTTTGCATGATGAACAACTATTTGTTGTATATATTGTAACCATAAAAGACCTCCTATCTAACTATTTTATTATATAATTAAATGACTTTTCTTTCAAGAATTATGAAGGATAAAATCCAGGAAAATAATTAATTTTATTTAATTTTATCCATCAACAAATAGATTTATCCATTTTATAGTATTTAAAAAAGTATATAAGAGGTAAACTCCTATATACTTTCAATTAATTATTTTGTTTCAGTTTGAGCATCCATTTCTTTAATTTGCTCTTGATAACGTTTAGCTTCAGCCTCGTTACAATAAACGAAATGTCCAGGAATAATCTCTCTAAGCTCTGGTTTATCTGTAGAATAATCATGCTCTATTGCTGGATTATAAATAATTCTTTTTCTATTCTTTTCAGAAATTGGATCTGGTTTTGGAATTGCAGATAATAAAGATTTTGTATATGGGTGAAGTGGATGTCTAAACAATTCATCTGAAGTTGTTAATTCTACCATTCTACCAAAATACATTACCGCAATACGATCACAGAAGTATTTTACTACAGAAAGGTCATGAGCAATAAATAACATTGTTAACCCATATTCATCTTTTAAATCATTAAGAAGATTAATGATTTGGGCACGAATAGAAACGTCAAGCGCAGAAATAGGCTCATCACATATTAATAATTTTGGATTCATAATTAGTGCTCTAGCGATACCAACACGTTGACGTTGACCACCAGAGAACTCATGAGGATAACGTGAGGCATGATCTGCAACTAATCCTACCTTCTCAAGAACATCTACTACTTGCTTATGATATTTTTCTTTTGTAGGCCTAATTTCTTCAATCTTTGCATTCAATTCATTAATAGCGTTAACTTGAGAAATAGTATCATTTGCAATATTTTTTTCGCATTCATCCTTTAATGCATTATACTTATCCTTATAATCAGAAGCTTTTTTATCTAGTTTTGCATCTTCCTCTTTTAATTGTTCGTAGTATTTACTCTTAACGTCATGAATTTCTTTTTGATATGGCCTTGTCATAGCTCTAAGTCTTGCCATTTCTTTACGCTTTAAAGGCTCTTGAATTTTTAGACCTTCTTGAATGATATCCTCAACTGTCATTCTTGGATCCAAAGAATCAACTGGATCTTGGAATATCATTTGAATCTCATTAAGAATCTTCTTGTTAACGTGCTTATTATCAAATTTGATTTGACGAATCTTCTTACGTTGCACGGAACAAATTTTATAAGCATCCATCTTCTTTTGAGTAGCTAACTCTTTATACTTCTCATGTATATCATATGCCATACGAGCATAATCTGGATCATTTTTATCTAAGTTTTGAAGTTCTTGAGCTTCTTGAATTTTATAATTCTTTAGTGCCTGCTTTAAACGAATATTTGTATATTTAATTTCCTTTCTGTTCCATCTATCACCTGCAGAAATACGATATCCCTTGTAATAGATTGCTCCAGATGTAATGTCATATAAACGAATAATCGAACGTCCTGTTGTAGTTTTACCACAACCTGATTCACCAACAAGACCAAGACATTCTCCTTCCTTTACATCAAAAGATACATTATTAACAGCTTTAAGCTTAGTACGCTTTGGGCCACTTCCAAAGAAGAAAAATTGCTTTAAATTTCTAACAGATAGAATGATATGTTCATCCATTAATTCCTGTTTTGTTTTAACCTTTGGATTAACTTTATAATCTGATAGTTCTGATGTATCAGCTGAAGTATCATCATTGTCCTCTTTATTTAAAACACTAGCTTCATCATTATCAACAAGAACAAGGTTTTCATTATCAATATCACTAGGATACTTACTCTTAATTGCCATTGATATTACCTCCCTCTAATGATTTTTTAATACGTTCAGATACAATTTTTGGCATTTCTACCTTTGGAGCATCTGGATGTAATAACCATGTTGCAGCATAGTGAGTATCAGACACCTTAAAGAATGGTGGTTGATACTTATAATCAATTTCCATTGCATACTTACTACGAGCAGCAAATGCATCACCCTTTGGAGGATAGATCATATCTGGTGGAGTACCAGGAATAGAATCTAATCTTTCCTTTGAGTCAACATCAGGAATTGATGACAGTAATGCCCATGTATATGGATGCTTTGGCTCGTAGAATATTTCTTTTACAAGTCCATATTCAACGATTTTACCTGCATACATTACTGCAACACGATCAGCCATGTTTGCTACTACACCTAAGTCATGGGTAATAAATATACATGATAGATTTCTTTCTTTCTTTAAATTATTAATTAATTCAAGAATTTGAGCTTGAATTGTAACGTCTAGCGCTGTTGTAGGTTCATCACAAATTAATATATCTGGATTAGCAGTAAGTGCAATTGCAATAACAATACGTTGTCTCATACCACCAGAGAATTCAAACGGATATTGTCTAAATCTCTTTTCCGGTTGAGGAATACCTACTTCTTTCATTATTTCTAATGCACGACGTTTTGCTTCAGATTTTGTAATCTTAGTTTTATCAACGTACTCTTTTTTAGCTTGCTGACATTCTTTTTTTATTTCATCTAAAAACTCTTTTTTAGCCTTTTCAAGTTCAAGTATCTCTTCTTGTGTTTTACCTTCAAGATTTAATTCATACTCAGTTATGTATTTTTCCTTCTTAAGAGCAATTTCATTAAGCTTGGCTTTATATTCAGACACAATTTGAGCCTTATAATCTTTAATTTCTTTTTTTGCTTCAGCCTTTTTAGCATTTAATTCTTGCTTAAGACCAGGCTTTACACTTGCAAGAACTTCATTTACTTTATTAATTTCAATTTTTAGATTTGCTTTTTGTTCAGCAATTTCAGCCTTTATTGCGGCTACTAAACTTTCATCCTTATTATTTTTTGCTTCTTTTAGCTTAGGAGTAGTCTGATTTAAATACGAATTAAATGTATTATTCAAACGTTTCTTACTAATATTGGCTTTAGCAATAGCATTTTTATATGCCATTTCTTCCTTTGAAATAATGTCGTTGTATTTTTGTTTTAGCTTGTTAGAATTAACTAAAGTTGCTTCAGTAATTTGCTTACCAATACGTACAATTGGATTTAAGCTTGATAGAGGATCTTGGAAAATCATTCCTATTTTATGACCTCTAATTTTATGGAATTCATCCTCAGAAACATCTAATAGATTCTCCCCTTCATACATTATTGAGCCATTTTCAACAATTGCATTATCAGCAAGAATACCCATTATTGCTTTTGATGTAACAGATTTACCTGATCCAGACTCACCTACAATACATAGAGTTTCACCTTTATACAAATCAAAGGAAACATCTCGAACAGCTTGAACTAATCCGTTATCAGTTTTAAATTTTATAACTAGGTCTTTAACCTCTAACACTTTTTCAGCCATTCTAATCACTACCCTTCAATGATGGATTTAATGCATCACGTAATCCATTTCCAAACAAGTTAAATGAAATCATCATTAATGCTAAAATAACTGCTGGGAATAAAATTAAGTTTGGATACGTAGATATATATTTTTGGTTGTCAGCAAGCATAACTCCAAATGATTGTACTCCTTGAAGTCCTAGGTTTAAGTATGCTAGTGAAGCTTCTGAGAAGATTGTACTTGGAATCATTAGTACGCTTGATGTAACAATTGTACCTAAAGCATTAGGTAAAATATGTCTAAATATTAGACGCATATCTGATGCTCCTAATGTTCTAGACGCAAGTACGTATTCACGTCCTTTAAAACGGTAGAATTGTGTTCTTGTTCTTCCGGCTGTACCCATCCATCCTGTCATACACAATGCTAGGAAGAATGTGAAGAAATTATTTCCAAAATGAAGAATACAAATTGTCATAATAACAATCCAAGGAACTCCACCTAAAATATCACAGAATCTTTCCATTGCTAAATCGACGTTTCCACCAAAATATCCTGAAATAGCACCCCAACATAGGCCAAACATTAAACAAAATGCTGCTGTACAAATACCTAAAATTAATGATGTTCTAAGTCCAGAGAATGCTTTTTTAAATATATCATGGCCTTTATCATCTGTACCAAAGATAAATGAAGGCATTGACTTATAACCATATTCACGATATCTATATGCAGATGCAGATACCTCAATAGGTTTACCAACACGGTTATATGTAACTGAATCTATTGACTCAATTGGACATTTATCCTCGTCTAATACCTCAAATGTTCCAACGATATCATTCTTATCGAATTTACACCATCCATTTGCCTGATATGTATCAAGAGTTGAAATAGCAATTGTACGAGATGTTTTATCATATGCAGCAGCATATGTGTCATATCTAAATGAGCAATAATATATCTCTGAATTATAAATATTCTTAATACCAGTTGATACCCAGTAACCCTTTGGAGTAGTTCCTGTTGTAACATTTGGGGCAATTAATACTGCTTGTGTAGCATCATCAAATGAAATTTCAGCTAAATCTTCATTTCCATCTGTAGATGTAAGCATTACTTCTTTAATTAATAAATAAGTATTAACACCACTATTATTTTTTAGCCTAAACTCAATTGAAGCGTTTGAAACTGTACTAGATACTTGTGTAAGAGCCATTTTTTGACTAATATTAATAGTGCAATCAGAATAATCTTTGCTCCAATCCTTTAAACATAACTCAACAGTATCAGATACTAAATACACAGCATATTCACCAAGTGAACCACCATTTACTCCATCATCACTCCCAAGCTTAAAGCTTAAACAATAATTTCCTGTGGTTGAAAACTTTGTTTTTGTTGATCTAAAATAATCATATCCTTCTGCTGATGCTGAGGTTGATGGATTAGTAAAAATAATATAGCCACCATGTCCGTACTTATTTGCTTGATTTATTAAAGTTGGGTTTGAATCAACCTTAAGCTTTGATACTGCAGCATTATAAAAATCAGCAGGGCAATCATTTTCAGTATCATATACTATATTTTTATATTTTCTTGTTCCATCCCAAAATCCAGTTCCAGATTTAAATAGTTTTGGAGCTAAATATGCCTCTTGAATTAACGGTGAATCAATTTCATTTTGTGAAATAATAGGCACAAAAATAGCAAGTAATACTAAAAATCCTAAAATAAATGCTCCAACAACAGAGGATTTATTCTTTCTAAATCTTTTTAATGCATCCTTAAAGAATGTAGTTGGCTTAGTGGCAAACTTTTCATCATGAATAGTTTTTCCTTCGTTAACAAAACTAAAATCTTCAGATACAATTGTGTAATCTTCTAATTCTAGTTTCTTTTTCTCGCTTTTATCAGTAAAAATATTCATTATTTCTTCGCCCCCATTCTAATTCTTGGATCAATAAATCCATATGAAATATCTAGAACAACACCTGCTAATAGACTTATTGTTGTAAAAATAGCCATATCAACAAATAGAACGTTATAATCCTTAGCATTAAGAGCAGTAACAAACAATCTACCAATACCAGGAATACCATATAAGTTTTCCAAAATCATTGAACCACCAAGGATACCTATGAACTCTGCTAAAATTGATGGAACAATCGGAACCATCGCATTTCTTAGGGCGTGTCTTAAAATCGCTTGACGCTTTGTTAGGCCCTTTGTTCTTGCAAGTAATAAGTATTCACTTGACATAACCTCACATAATTCTGCTCTTGTGAAACGACAATATCCACAAATTGAACCAAATGATAAGCAGAAAACAGGAAGGATATATCCTAATATTTTAGTTGATGTTGTATCGGTTGATGCTGGCCATTGTGTAGGTAATATTTTGTTATTATAACAGAAAATTAGCATCAAGAATGTAATTAATACAAAGCTTGGAACAGAAATAAACACCATTACTAATGTTGAAATAACATGGTCAGTGGTCTTATTCTTCTTTAATGCTGCCCAAATTCCAAGTAAAATTCCGATAGGAACTGAGAAAATAACAGATAAAACGTTAATTCCAATAGATACACCAAGGCGTTCTGCAATTAATACTGTAGCACTAACGTTAACAGAAATCACATTAGAAACACCCCAGTCCCATTTTGTAACAATATTCTTAAGCCATGAAAAATATTGTTGCATAACGGGAACCTGATAATAATAATTAGTAATTTTACCAGATGTATATGTATAAACAGCTTCACCATATTGTGGTTGAATAGTTGAATATTTCTTAAAATATCCTAATTGAACTTGCTTCTCATAGTATGAAAAGATTTGAGAAACCTGACCAATTGGCTTTTCAAATGGTAGAAGCTTAATAAGTATAAATGTCAAAGATAAAATTATAAATGCTGTACAAAGTGCCAAAATAATTCTTTTTATTACATATTTTGTCATAAAGTACCTCCTTAAATTATAGTAAAAATAGAGCATAAGGGAGCAATTAAATTTTAATTGCCCCTTTATTTATATATTATAATATTTTTTTGAATTACTCAAGCACTAGATCAACAGTCTCTGTTTGTCCATCTTTAACTGTATCTCCAACTGTAGTCTTGTAATATACATCAATACCATTGCGAACTTTTGCAGAATATGCTTCATACTCTTCTTTTGTTAATGTAATAGTCCAAACTTGATATCCATCTACATCAGTACCACGAACAGCTTTATCTTTTACTGAATATTCAGTGTAATCACTACCAGCTTCTGTATCATTATATCCGAATAGATAGAAGTCAGTAATTTCACCAGAGAAACCATTTCCATCGTTGAACTTAGCTTTAATTGTTACCTTGTATGTATCACCATCAGCAACAACTGAAGTTGTTTCAGCGCCTTCAAATACCTTAACTAATTCACCATCTTTTACAGGAGCACCAGTCATTGCAGCTTGCCATAAAGCATCGAATGACCAACGAACACCATCATATACTAAGATGTCTGCATCTGCATCATTTGTATCAGTACCCCAGTTAAGTGTAAAGTCTCCAGAAATTGATTGATCAGAAGAAAGTACACTGATAAAGTCTAATGGGTTAAGTGGATTACCAGAAATTGATCCGAATCCTAAGTCATATTGTCCAACCATCAACTTATTATAGTAAACATCTGACCACTTATCTCCAACCCAGAAACTAACTTCTAGTTTATACTTACCACCAGATACAGATTCATCGTTAAATGCATCTGTGAAGTACTTAGCAATTTCATTATGATAATTTGTTTCATGTTGTGGATACATCCATGCAATTTCAAGTTTGATTACTGTAGGATTATCCTTTGTACCAGGTGTATATGCACCTGAAGCCTCTAATTCTTCAAGAGCAAGTCTAAAATACTCTCTTGCCATTTCAAGACTATATCCATTATCAGTATCCTCAAGCAATCCAGCAACTGCATTCTTGTGAGCATCAGTTGTTGAATATGAAATACCATTTTCAGGATCTGACATATAATTTGATGATAGATAATCAACACTAGCAATACAACCACGAGCAGCTGCAAATGTATTTCTATCAATTGAATAGCTTAATGCTCTAACAAAGTGATTATTTGATAGTGCTGGTTCGCATTGCCAATACTTTGATTCATTAGTTTGTGTAACAACACCATTTGTACCAAATAGATAATTCCATGTATCTTGGTCACAAGTATTTACATTTAACTTAAAGTTAGATGATCCTGTAGTAGTTCTTGTACGAGGGTCGTTCTTATAAGTATCAAGTAATGTTTGAGGGATACCAGCTGAATCTGTTTTGTCAGCTAAGAACTCTTTAATACTAGCCTCAGTATCACTACTCATAGCAGGGAAAATTGTAATTTTTACACCTGGCCAGTTATACTTAGTATCAGCATATACATAGTTAGGGTTCTTCTTATAAGCAACTTGCTTTTCTGTTTCCCATGTTTCAAGAACATATGCACCTAAAGCTAAACTGTTATCTACTGGTGTATAGCTCTTATCTGAATTATATCCACAGTAATTTGTTGTTCCATCTGTTGAACCAACAGCCTTTATGAAATCCATTGGAAGTGGTTGATATAATGATGAAGTAATGTAATACATTGAATAGAAAGCAGTTTGCTTAGTTGCAAATTCATATTCAAAATATACATCGCTACCTTCAGAATAAGTCTTAATTCCTACATTCTTCCAAAGTTTTTCAGCTTCTGCAGATCCTAATTCTACATTTTCTGTAGCATCATAATACTCTTTTGCACCTTTAATAGCACCAGTAGTTTTTGATGCAAGCTCAGCACCACGCTTTAGATTTGAAGTTTGAGTAAGTAAGAACTTGAATGCTGTTTCATAATCTTCAGCCGCAACTCCACGATTATTATATGATGCACGATCATCCTTTGTTGAATTTGTTGAATACTTTAATCCATCTGCACCTGTTCTAATCTTAAATCTCCACTTAGTTGCCATTCCTGAAGCATCTGCATTAACAGCAACTGGTTTTTCCTTTGCTAATTCTGGAACCCAATCGTATCCATCTTTTGTCGAATTCATAAATGTTGTAAAGAATGATGCTGCAAAATATCCGTAGAAATCAGATACTTCAGATCCCATATCATTTAAGTAGTTTGCAGTACCAGGGTCAGCAGCATTTAATGAATGATAATAATATTGCCAAGCTGTATTTGATTCAGTAGTTAATGCAGCTGTAGGTTTACCTTCAGCTAAAGTACCAAATCCATATCCTGGAATATAAGTTTCTGTTCCTAAAGTAACACGTGGATTATACATTACATATCCACCATCTTCAAATAATGAAATACCTGTAATACCATTACCTACTGCATATGATTCAAGTAAACCTAGAATTTCAGTTCTTTGTGCATTTGATAATGCTGTATAATCATATACGCCGTTTGCTGTTGGAATGCATTCTGCCATGCTCTTTTTTGCTGCAGCATACGCTTTAGTTACATCAGCTTGAGTTGTAGCCGCATCAATTGCAGTTAATCCTGCGTTATATGCAGTATTTACACTTGACCATACTGATGCAGATAAAGTTGAAGCAGAACCACATTGTGCTAATGTATCTGCTAAGTCAGCTTTGATGTATGCCTTCATATCAGATAAAGACATATACTTCCCTGGATCAGATTCAACCGCTGTTGTAGGGCTTGTAGTAGTGTCATCCCCTTTACATGAAGCTACAGCTAAAGTCGATAAAGCCAATAAGGCTGCTGTTACTAACTTTGTTTTTCTTTTCACAATAATCTCCTCCTTAAACAAGAGTAACTTTTTTTACCATTTTTCTTATTCAGCAAATTTAATTTTACAACTTTTATGCTTTTGCCGAATAGAATTCAATTTTTTGGCTTTCAAGTTATCTTTTGTTTATATTATACACATCATTTTATATAAATCAAGAGAAAAAAGAAAGAAAAACGATTGAAAGCGTTTTCCAAGCAGCTATCAATCTCTTTTTTTGAATTATATTCGTTATTTCTTATGAAAATTGGCATTTTATTCCAATATAATTAGCAAAATCAATGAAATAACAAAATAAAATGCGCCATTTACAAAGTATGGTACATATGAAAATTTATACTTTTCACGCTTTTCCATTTTATTTGAAGAATATTCATGATATCTTTCTACTTCTTTATTTCTAAATTTATTGTAAACGTATTTTGTTGAATATGAAAATATATCCATAGATCCTTTACTTGTTAATATTGACAAGAATCCAACGGCTATTAGCACGAATCCCGCAATAAATGTACCATCAACATATGAAATCAAATATTTAGGACCTTTAACAAACATTGTAATAACTATAACTACTAAACCAATTATAAAAGATACTATATATTTAATTGGTTTGTGAAAAAATATTTGTCTTAATAGACTATCAGATGTAGAAACTGCTTCTTCATTTGCAGTCGCCTCATCAATCGGTACTCTAGTTGAAAACACTTCTTCTTCATTGCTTTCTTCTTTACTATTATCTATCATTTTAAATTGTTCCTTTAAATCATCATTCATATTATAACCTCATCATATAGTTTTATTCTTCAACCATACATTTAGTATGATCACATACCATAAATTTTGTAATATTTTTCTTTACTTCTCCATCTGCTTGAATAGGCAACGAAACTGATGAATCAACCTCAATATTTCTTCCTCTAAGATAAACTACATGTTTTTTTGCTAATGTATGTAGTCCAAGATATATTAATGGAAATAACATAACAATTTGCTTATAGCTTTTACCTTTAATAATATATATATCTAATATACCATCATTCCGTACTGCATGAGGAGCCACCTTCATTCCACCACCTATATTTTTTCCATTCATGCAAACGAAAAAATATACATCATCAAAATGATTTAGCTTTCCATCAACAGTTAAATCCACCGAAAATGGTTTAAAGCGTTTAAAGATATTTACTGCCGTTTTAAAATATCCCGCATCAGGATTATTATTAACCTCATCACATACGCATGCATCAATTCCCATTCCTACTCCATTTAAAAAATTAAACCTTTTATCATTAATAATATAATAAGGAGTATTCTTTACTTCCTCTGTTATGTCAATCAGCTTGCCCTTATGATCTCTAGCAAAATCATTTCCACTTCCAGCTTTATAGAGCATAATTCTTGCGACAGACTCTTTTACCAACTCGTTTTGAATAAAAGCATTTAATGTCCCATCTCCTCCAAGAATTACAATACTATCATCCTTGCTAGCAGTCTTTAAAACTTCATTAACAATATTACTGTCTAAAATGCTGAATAGCTTAGTTTCAATTTTTTTCTTTTTACAATGCTTACTAATGGATTTAATTCCTTTTTTAGCACTTCCTGATAGAGAATTAAATAATAAATAATACAAAATAACACCTACTACAAATCACTTTATATTTACATATAACTCATATTTGTCTTTCTTTTCAATTCTACATATTTCCCCAATTTTAATATTTGGGCCTAATAGTTCAACCTCATCATTCACTTTTATTTTATCATTGATTTGCACAAAAGAAAAGTCCATACACTTTTGTCCTATCATTTTATACCTATTTCCTTTTATATATACAGTATGATGAATAAAGGAGCTAAGTCCACTATTATAACCAACATCTATAATTCCTACTCTCATCCGATATTTGGCCTTATAACTTCTATTATATCCTATAAATTGATCGCGCTCCAAGACAAAGGTTTTAACAATTTTACCATATAATTCTAAAGCATTATCATAAATTAACATCCCTACACGCTTTATATACTTATTATCCTTATATATTATATGCGAGCCACCAATATGAATTATTTTATTTTTTATATCCTTTACTATATTGTAAAAATATTTTAGTTCACTTTCAATACCAAAATCATCATATCTAGAAGTGTGCATATACACTCCTTTACACAATGAATCATTTATAATACTCAAATCTTTTTGCATTCCGAATCTATTCATCGGAGATATTATTTTAAGATGGTAAGGCATTTTTGTTTTCTTACAAAATAAATAATCATCCTCAGATTCAACCGTCAAAAATATTCTATTAGATATTGATACAACTTTATTCTTACCAAGAATCAATACATATGTATTAGGATAATTATTAATTATATATAATGAATCCTTAATATCCGTAACTGCAAAAAAGGTAAAACCTAAAGATATTGCAATTGTTAACACATTTTCTAGCCCGCATCCATAGGCGTTATCCTTAACAACTAAAATTGTTTTACGATCTAGCTGCTCAAGATTATTTTTAATCACTTCATAGTTGATTCTTTTCAAGCCATCACCATTTAAATATATGAAAAAGATGGCATTTTAAGCCACCTTTATTAGCACTTTATTAAAGCGTATAGTTTTTTACCTCTCCTTATTACAATAAACATTCCTTCTATTGCAATACCTTTATTAAGCACTAGTTCAACATCCTGACATTTATCACCATTGACACTTACTGCCCCATTTAAAATGAATTCTCTTGATTCACGCTTAGATTTAGCAAGCCCAACACTAATTAGCGCATCTACAAGTGGCAAGTTTTCGTTTAGTGTGATAGATGGCAGATCACCAAATCCCATTTCAATTTCTTTAGCAGTTAAGCACTTAATATCTCCACTAAATAATGCCTTTGAAATCTTTACCGCCTCTTCATAAGCCTCAGCACCATGAATGAATGTAATAACTTCGCGAGCTAGAGCTTGATGTGCTTCTCTTAAATGAGGAGCCTCTTGGTTCTTTCTTTCAAGTTCTTCAATTTCTTCTTTAGATAGGAATGTTAAGAACTTAAGATAATCAATAACCTTAGAATCCTCTGAATTAATAAAGAATTGATACATCTCATATGCAGAAGTTTTATTAATATCTAGCCATATCGCCTTTCCATTTGTTTTACCAAATTTAGTACCATCACTCTTAGTTAAAAGAGGCATAGTAAATCCATAAGCTTCCTTGCCTTCTTTTCTTCTAATAAGCTCAATACCAGCTGTAATATTTCCCCACTGGTCTTGTCCTGCAACCTGAAGCTCTACATTTTTATGCTTATTTAAATACCAGAAATCCATCGCCTGCATAATCATGTATGAGAATTCAGTATATGTAATACCTTCATCAAGTCTTCTAGCAATTATATCCTTTTGTAGCATATAATTAATGTTGAAGAATTTACCATAATCTCTTAAAAAATCAATAAATGAAATATCCTTTAGCCAATCATAGTTATTTACAACCTCAAAGCCAAACAATCTTTCTGCTTGATCCTTCAAGCATTTAAAATTATGATTTACTTGTTCATAAGTTATCATTGGACGCTCGCTATCTGGTTTAGGGTCACCAATTAAACCTGTACCTCCTCCAACTAGTAAAATCGGATGATGTCCAGCATCTGCTAATCTTTTTGAAATTAAAAAGCTTGAAAAATGTCCTATATGTAATGAATCTCCCGTTGGATCAGTACCAATGTAAAAGGTCATTCCACCCTTGTTAATTTTTTCTCTAAGTGCTGGATCTGATACATCCTTAATCAAACCACGCCATTCTAAATCTTCATAAATACCCATATTAAATCCTCCTAAAAATAAAAAAATCGCCCTTAAAATCTAAGGACGAATTATCGCGGTACCACCTTAGTTCAGAATAAAATTCTGCACTCTTCCCGTTAACGCCGGCTACGCTTAATCTCCAAGATTGTAATTCAAATATAAATAACGAATCATTTCCACCAACCATGATTTCTCTTGTACATTACATTATACTCTACTTTTTTCTTTTCATTAATTAAGATATTTAAATTATACTAAACATATTTACGCTAGTCAATAATAACTTATGCAGATTTTCTTCTAATTACTGTATGAGGAAGTTTAATATTAATATTATCAATTTCCTCGTTTTTCATAATCTTAGTTAATAGCCTCATCGCAACAGCACCAATGTCATATACAGGTGTATCAACACATGTTAAATTAGGACGAGACAATTTTGCATATTTAGTATTTTGGAATCCTACTACAGCACATTCATCTGGGACCTTATATCCTAAATCTTCTATAACATTCATAAACGAAACTGCAATACTATCTCTTACGCCAATTGCCGCATCTACATGATTATTTTTAAAATATTCTGTAAAGTGAGGTGTATTGATTGCAATATCACCACTCGTTTTAAATATTCTTGGTTCAAGTCCAGCTTCCTTCATTGCTAAAGAATATCCAGCTTCTTTTTCTACATTTACTGAATATCTTCTAACTGTTGATAATAGATAGATGTCCTTGCGACCTTTTTCAAGTAATTCTTTGGTTATTTCGTAAGAAGCCTTTTCATAATCCACTGCAACAGATGGAATTTTTTTATCTCTTGTAAGTACATTAGTTAATACCATTGGTATATTTGCATCATCAAATTGCTTATTAATCATCTCCATTTGATCACTAGCAAGTTCATCATCTAAAAAAAGGATTCCATCTACTTGCTCAGATACAACAGTTCTAATCGTTTCCTGTAAATCTAGTTCTCCATTAATAGAGAATAATTTAATAGAATAATTGTACTTCTTAGCAATATCAATAATTCCACCTAATAGCTGTGATGTAGAAGCTCTAGTAACATCTGATAGGACAATTCCAACTGTCGTAGTCTTTCTAGAAGCTAAGCCCCTAGCAATCGCATTTGGACGATATCCTAATTCTTTAATTACTGCTAAAACTCTTTCTCTTGTAGCTTCATTTACTTTATCAGGATTGTTTAAAACTCTTGAAACAGTTGCAAGTGAAACCTGAGCCTTTCCAGCAACATCATATATAGTAGCGTTTGGCATAATAATCACCTCATCTACATCAGTATATCACTTATGAAAATCGTTTTCAATACTTTTTTGAAAGCGTTTGCTGAAAATTGTTTTCACTATCCCTTTTAATACATATTTTTATCTATAAAATGCTCGAATTCTTTATAAATTATCCCTGCACCTTCAAATACAATTATTTTTTTATATAAAGGATATTTTGATGATAAATATTCA
>CAMELE010000037.1 GCA_945923475.1 uncultured Mollicutes bacterium | reverse complement strand
TTGGATCATCAAGTTTATTTATTCTTGAAATAATTTCTTCTTTTAAAGTTTCTATGTCAACATTAGTGTTAATTAAATCTTTATTGAAATCACTATTCATTCTTTGAATCCTCCTTTTCTTCTTCGGCATTAATATATTCTGCTAATACTAAATTTTCTAAGTATTGCCTAACCTCATTATTTAATGGATGACAAATATCCATAAAAGACTTATCTTCTAATCTTCTTGATGGCATACCACAAAATAATTTTTCTTTCCCCTGAATTACTCTAATGTCATTTACTAAAAATGCATTATTTAATACAATACTTGCAATACCTACAATATTGCTATCTTCTGATTTTGGTAATTTATGTATTCTGATAGATGTTATTTCAAATTTATTTTTACTCATTTTCTTTTTCCTTTCTTATTTCCATATAAATTGTAATTTTTTAATTCCTGAATAGTTGGTGGTGTTAATTTACGATTTGATTCTTTAACCACTTTTTGCAATAAATCTTTTATTTGTTTATTTTCTTCTGTAATTTTATCTATTACCCTATCCTGGTTTCTAACCTTTGTATTTAATCCCCCTTTGCTAGATGACAATTTTCTTTTTTCTGCAATCAAGTCTTGTACTTTCAATGTTGAGTCTTGATATTTATTCATTAGATCAAGATATTGTTCGTTAGTTTTTGTTTTATATTTTTGATATTTGTTTTCTATATTTTTTGATTTCTCAATTAATTTTTGATTTTTTTCATTTAAGGTATTGATTTCTAAATTCTTTTGCTCTATAATACCTTTCAATCTTTTTGTTTCTTTGTTGTGGGAGCATGTCATTAAATCTATTTCTTTATTTTGTTGTTCCCATAATCCTTTGTATCTAGTGAATTTAATACTTAAAGATTCAAAAAGTAAATCAGTTTTTAATTTGAGCCAATCTTTAAATGAATTAAACATAATAATACCCTTTCCTCTCTTTTTACAGATTTTTAAAATTGGCTTTTATTTATACACACACATTAATTATTTATAATCAGTTATTAGTTATCAGTTATTGGTTATTAGTTATCAGTTATTGGTTATTAGTTATTAGTTATTAGTTAGGTATTAAAAATATGCATACGCATACGTTCGTATATTTTGACATACGATTGTATTTATTCGTTTTCATCTAACCAATTATAATCAAATAATTCTATATCGGTACTTAATCCCCTATTTGCACGATCAGCACACCACTTACTATATAACTCGTCTTTTTCTACACACCATTCTTCAAATGATTTATTTGAATGTGATAATTTAAAGTCTGGACTTTCTTGTAAAGGACAGATTTTTTTCTTTTGACACTTATAACAAGACTCGTTTTTAAATGAACTTCCTAAATGACAACCTTTAAATTGTTGTTTTTCTTGTGATTCACGTTGTTTCTTCCAACGTTCTTCTGCTATTTGTTTATTTTTTTCACACTTTTGCCTATATTTACGATTATCAATATCAATGTTAGTTTTTATAAATGAAAATGCCATTTTAACAGCACCACCGCTATTAAAATCCGGAATTTTTCCAGTTCTGATGTATTGGAAGATGCCACGCATCAATACACCAATTTCTTCATCTGTCAACAAGGAAAAATGTTCTTCATAATCTAAATACATTATGAAATGAATTTGTTTATCCATGGCATCACCTATTTATTTAATATACCTTTCCTGTATTTGACTAAAACATACTTTTTTTATAAAATTAAAGGGTAAGTTTGATTTACAAATTTACAACTCTAGAATTATGAAATGTCCGCAAAAATATTTTCATAATTCTTTTTTTATTCGGCATTTATGTCACCGTGACAAATTTGCATTCCATACTTATAGCCTTTGCAAACGTTTCCGTTAGTCTTAGTATATTCTGGACCTATTGTCATACCTATAAAACTGTAAATAAGCCAGCCAGTTATTGTTAATATAAATATTGCAATTAAAATATTATTCCATCTAATCATTAAATGATTTTTTATTAAATAATTCTGAATTTTTACAATAATTAATGCTAACATAATTCCAATTCCAATTCCCGACAAGATGTTTAACATTTAGAACCCTCCAATCTTTTAATAGCTGCTTTAGTAGCCTCTATAGCCATTTTGTGATATTTTTTATCTTTTTCATTAGTATCTTTTTCTAACATATCTTCCAATAATGATAATGTCATTTTTTCTTTTTCTAGTGTTGTATTTTCTGAAATTATAATTTTCATCATTTTTATGTCCTCCTTTATGATTAATTAGTAGTCTTTTCATTCCATTTTTTCCACCAGCTGAGTTCTAGACTGAGAATATAAAAGGCTTACACTTTGTGAAATTATCTTTATTATTTCATCAGCTTTTTCTTTAGTAGGTGGATTTAATACAATTACTTTTAAAGGCATACTGTTTGAATTTACTTTTTTCATTCATTCCTCCATTTTTCAAATTGTATTATCAAAAATTATTTTTCACTTCCATAAGTGATAATGTAATTTGGATCTATTCCAAGTACAAAAATTATTGAAACAAATTCATCAGCATATAGTTTTCTTTTTCCAGTAAAAATCATACTTAGCGTATTTTCTGGAATACCTGATTTATCTGCAACATAATTTTGTTTTATTCCATTGTCATCCATATACATTTTGATTCTTTCATACATTTTCATTTTTTCACCCTCTTTCTACTTCAAGTATCTTGAAGTTATTTTCATTATTCCATAATTCTTGGATTAAGTCAACGCTTTTTTGAATTTTTTTTCAAGTTTCTTGAAATTTTATAATTATATGATATAATTTATATAGAGGTGATTAGATTGGACCTAGGAAAAAATATAAAAAAAGCCAGAACAGAAAATAATCTAAGTCAAAAAGAACTTGCTGATAAAATTACAACATTAGCTGCTGAATATGGATATAATGATTTAAAGTATGGCAATACCGCTATATCAAATTGGGAAAATGGAACCAGTAAGCCGGATGCTGACACAATAATTTTATTGTGTAAAGCATTAAATCGTGATGCTAATTATTTACTAGATTGGGATGAAAGAGTTGCCGTTGATAATGTCAAAAGCACATTAGAAAAAGTATTAAGAGATAACGATTTTTTTGACGGTGATGATTTATCGGAAGAGAATTTAGATAAACTAATAAAATTTATAAATGCTAATAAGGAATTTATTATAAACAAAAAGAACTAATTCTATTTATGAATCAGTTCAATTAACATAATAAATACCCTAATGTCAACGTCATTTTTTTCTATAATCTTTAAGAGTTTATTAAAATTCAAATGTATCCCCTCCTCGGGACAATATTATATTATATATTCATTTGTGAAAGAAAATTAGAAAATACCTTAAAATGCTATTTTATAGCATTGAATTGTATAAAAAAAAGCCTAGAGTTGCAGCTCTAGACACGGAATGAAAAACCCATTGACTACTAAATCAATAAAATATAATGACAAACACTATAATTGTATACGAGTTTTTCTATACAATTATAGCATAAAAGTTTATTAAAAGGAAGTGCTATAAATGAAAGAAGTTGAAGAATTTAAAAATGGAGCCATTTCTGTAAGAGTATCAACAAATATGCAGGTTAAATACTCACCAGATAGCCAAATTAAATTATGCTTGGAATATGCAAAAAAACATAATATATCTATATCAGAAGAACATATTTATAGAGATGATGGAATCAGTGGAACAAGTGCTAACAAAAGAAATGCATTTCAAAGAATGATTGCTAATGCTCAAAAAAAGCCTAGACCTTTTGATGTAATACTTGTTTATGATTTTTCTAGATTTGCCCGAAATAAAGAAGAATCAGTTATGTATAAGGCATTACTAAGAAAAAAATGTGGAATTGATGTAATAAGTATTACTCAACCATTAACCAAAAACAAGGAATCTGTATTATTAGAATCTCTTTATGAGGGTATGGACGAATATTATGTCCTTAATCTATCTGAAAACGTGAAACGAGGCAAACAAGAAAAAGCTACAAGAGGTGAATATCAAGGTGGATCTGTTTTTGGCTATAATTATGATAAAAATACAGAAATGATATATCCAGATGAAAATACAAAAGATATAGTTAAATTTATTTTTGAAGAATGGATTAAACCTGATACTACTATAAATGGATTAACAACTAGATTAAATAGTATGGGAATTAAAACAAAAAGAGGTAACAAATGGTGTGAAGGAAGTTTAAAATATATATTAAATAATCCTTTATATATTGGTACTACCAGATTTACACCTGGTGGCATGAGTAAAGATTTTAACAGTCCAGATATTCAAAAATATAAAGGAAAACATGATGCAATTATTAGTATAGAATTATGGAATAAATCTCAAGAAAAAATCAATGAACACAACAAAACTTGGTTTAAATATAAAAAACCGGCAATAAAACATGATTATTGGTTGCGTGGATTACTAAAATGTTCTAATTGTGGAAAAAATCTCATAATGATTAAAAGAAAATCTGGAAATAAGACAAAAGCATTTTTTCAATGTAACGGTTATAATAAAAAGACGTGTGAAAAAAGCCACTCTATTTTACAGGAAAAGTTAGAAAATGCATTACTATATGAATTAAAAGAAATATTCACTAAAAAACTTGATATAAATATTGTTCAATCAAATAATAATACTGATAATATAACAATATTACAAAATACTATTAACAAGTGCAATTCCAAACTTGAAAGAATTAAGGCTGCTTACATCGATGGAATAGATACTCTTGAAGAATATAAAGAAAAAAAGAAAGATATTATTGATAATATCAATAAATTAAATAAACAACTTAATTCATTAAAAACAGAAAAATATCAAGAAAATAAAAAAAATGAAGTATATAAATTATGTGAATATGCACATGAACTGCTACAAGATGAAAATGTAGATTTCAAGATAAAAGAAAAAGTTGCTAACGAACTTTTTGATAAAATAATATATAACAAAGATGAAAACACATTATATGTGTATTTTAAAGAACATTAGCACTTACACCAAATAGTATTAATATCAATCAATACTTTTTGGTGTAAATTAGTTATTATTTGTGCTGCTTTTGCCATTGTAGCGGCATCAGAACCAAATATTTGAATAGCAACTGGAATATTAAGTTTATCAATACCGTTTAACATTTCCAAAGTTTTCTTATTTTCTCTTACTATTGCCTCAGCACTTAATAACTCAGTAATTGCATATCCTACTCCCATTTCCTCACATATTTTCATATAAGAAGGATTTGATATCCCAGCCATAGGAGCTAACACTATTTGATTTTTAATTTCTATATTTCCTATTTTCCATTTCATATTGTTTATCACCTGCTCACAAAATTAATACATACAATTATAACATAATTTTAAAAAAAAATCTTATTGACATTGTCCCCCCAATGTGATATACTTAATATGTAATGAGGGAGGTGAGAAAATGTTACAAATTGAAAAAGTTGATATGAGCCTTGAAACAGCATACCAACTTTACGAATTAGGATTTGCCGTAATCTTCAAAAACGGAAATATCCTATTAGTGAGAGAGGATTAATTCCTCCTCACTAATTATTATATACTAATAAAATAATAAATGCAATCATAGTATATAGGAGGGATTATGAACAAAAAAAAATTCAATCAAAGTGAATATGTAAATGAATATAAAAAAAAGCACTATTCACCACTTAAAATTAATTTAAAAAAAGAAGAAAAAGAAGAACTTGACAAATTGTTAGCCAAGGAAGGTATTACTCAAACACAATTTATAAGAAATGCAATTGAGGATTTGAAAGCAAAAAAAAAGAGGTAGCGACATAAACGTCGTTACCTTTTTAATATAATTTAATATTATCCCAACGTGTAGTGCCATGTTGATAGTTAAGATCCACTTGCTTTTGAACTGCTAAAAAATTAGAGCCTAAGGCTTGTTTTCTTGCACTTCCATTACCAAAATCTCCTCTTATAGTCTTTTTAACTAATGTTAAAATATCTACACTAGGAGCTGGTGCTGGAGTTGGCTGTGTTGCTGGTTTATTACCAGCTAATATTTCATTAACTCTTTTTTGAACTTCACTATATCTAGAACCTAGAGCATTTTTACGAGCATCACCATTTCCATATTTACCATTGATAACTTCTTTAGCCAATTCATCTACAGATTTATTAGCTATATCACTACTAGGAGTTGGTGGCAAGCTAGGTTTCCAACCTTTTGGAGCAATACAACCTCTATATGTATAACCACTTGATAATCCATATCTACCATTTTTATTATCAGTTGTAGTTATCCAGAATGGAGTTGAACTTCCATAACCAGACTGAGCATATTTATGACCTCCATCTTCTAAGGCTATAGCAACATGACCAGCTCCATCAGAGCCATTTAAAGTTGCTCCTTTTTGCCATACCATGATACCACCTTTTACTGGAGTTTTAACTACTGATAAACCACTTGCTATGGCTCTTTCAATAAAGTTTTCAGCATTACAATTTAAGTGATATTTTTCATATCCTAGATTTTCTTGTTCATTATAAGCCCCACATACATATCCTACACAGTTAGACAAAACATTACATTGAGAATCTGTTGGCTTTCCTTGAATACATGTAGAATACCCACCATTAGCTCGTCTGATAAAATATTTATTTCCAGCTGTAGGCCTTGTAGTTCTGACATTACCCATATTATTCAACCTCCTCTACTATAGAATCTTCTGGATCAAATAAATCCTCTTTAGAATCAGTATTGAAAGTAGTTTGTTCTCCATAAGGTGTTGTATCTGGATCAGCACCAATTCCATCTTCCTCCATGATATAGTTGTTTTTATACTCTTCAACTAAATCTTTGTCATACTCTACTTCTATGACTTGTTTTTCTTCTTCCATTTTTTCACTCTCCTTCTTTATGGAATATATAAAAAAGAGGGTTGTCCCTCTTTTCTACCTTGTTTATTCTTCTGTTTTATTATCAGTCGGTGTTTCTTTTTTTTTGTCCTTATTAAAGTCATTTAGTCCATTTGAACTTAAACTAATAACAATTGCATTTAAGAAATAAAGAACTATGTCTTTATAATTAAATGTTCCTGTAACAGCATTGGTCATCATTATTAGAAATGCTGCAATAAAAAAACTCCAATATTTAGTTGGAATTTTATTTATAAACTTTATTTCTTTTGTGAATTCAACGACCATGTAGACTGCTCCTACTAACCCACTAAATGTTAGTAGAACTTTCCAAGTTAGAAAAGTATCCATTATATCTTACCTTCTTTCACTAAATTATCAAACATTTCATCAACATAACTATCTCCACCTAGATCGTTATACTTTTTCTTTGATTCATGTAGTATTAATTTTTCTTCTACTGTTGGGGTATAACCATTTTTAATTTTTGACATTAATGAAACTAAATCTGCTTTACATCTTGCTAGTGTTTCTTGATTTAAGTTTTCTTTCAATGAATCTATTTTGTCATTAAATTGTTTTCTGATATTATCTAATTTCGCCTCTATATTATCCTTTTTTCGTGCATTAGAACTTTGAATAAGAGTTGTTATTACAACTCCAACAGTCGTAATAGCCGTTACAATAATGGTATCCATTATTCATTATCTGTGGGCTTTTTAGGGAACTCGACATTATATGGAAATCCCTCCTGTTTAGTAATATCTCTTAATTGCTGACGATATTTAGCCCATTTACCATTAGTTATACTTGATAAAATAGAGAAAAAACTTTTGATTACTTGTAAGATGTTTAACATTGTTATTTCTTCGGGAAATTCAAATGAAAATCTGTCAATAGCCAGTTCTTTGTCGCTTTCATTCAATAATTCGTTTCGTTTCGCCCTTATTTCTGTTGCTAGAACATCTTTTTCATACTGGATAGCATAATTGTACCATTTTTCGTAATTTTTGCTTATATCAGCCCCTAATGTGCTTCTATAAGTTGTTTTGATAGTGTATGCATCATATTCGTATGATATATTTTCGTTTTCATCTTTTTCCTCTCTATGATTTTTAATATCAAAAAAGACAACATCGCACGTGTTGTCTTGAATATTATTGATTTCAAAATCATTTTGAGGAAGTCTGTCGCTTTTTACTTTCATTACTAACGACCTCCTTACATTTATTGTAATTGATATACGGCTTGATATATTTTTGCTGATAATTGTATGAATCACAATGTTTCAACCACCCAGCATAAGATAACATAGCAGCCGCATCGTGAAAGTTAAGTTCTTCTTTTTTTGATATTTTTTTTGCTCTCCTCTTGATTCTTAAAAAATTTCCTCTTCTTAAAGTTGTATATCCTCTATAAAAACGATAACCTAAAAAATCTAATGGCCTACTATCGGTTTTAAATAATTGCCAATTTTCTTTAATTACCAAATGCTCTTTATCCAAAAATTCATCAATTTTTATTTTTATCTTATGTAACTCTTTTTTATTATTAGAAAATAAAACCATATCATCCATGTAGCGAACATAATATTTAACTTTCAATTCTTCCTTAATGAAATGATCTAAATCCTGTAAATAAAAATTAGCAAACCATTGAGAAGTGAAATTTCCAATCGGGATGCCGTTATCAGAACTATCTATTATTGAATCAATTAACCATAAGGTTTCTTTATCTTTAATTTTAATTCTAAATTTATCTTTAAGAATAGCTTTGTCTATAGATGGATAAAACTTTTTAATATCAAGTTTCAAGCAATATTTGGTATATTTACGATCATCTACTAAAATTTTATCAATATACTTTTTCCCATATAGTAAACCTCGTCCCTTTATAGAAGCACAGCAAAGTTCATACATTCCTTTTTTAATAACTGATTCTAATTGAAGCATCAAAGCCCAATGAATAACTTGGTCAGGATAAAATTGTGGCTTATAGATTATTCTTTCTTTTTTTCTTACACCATCAAGTATCTTCATTTCAATATATGGTGATGGAATATAGCTGTGATCTTTCAACATCTTTTGAATCTGAAGAGCATAGTGCGTTGGTGAATCAAGTATTTTCTCTACATTTTTTCTATTTTTTTTGCCTTTTGCAGCATGCATTATTGCTGATTCAATATTTCCAAGTTGCACTATTTTATCGTAAATATTCCCAACTCTTTTCATTTTGTTTTTAACCTCTGATTCTTATATTTGTCTGCCGAGTTTTCGAGAAATTTCTTAACCGAATATAAACCTACTAGCCCAGCCCAGAACGACTAATTTTTGGCAAGTGCCAAGGAAAATGATATGTAATGAATTTAATTTATTTTTATAAGTAGGCGACCTCCGGCATTGTAATTAGCATTACTTGATGTATAGTTCATATTCCAGTACCACAAGCCCGCATTAGTTCCATTATTATAATAGCCACCGACACGGGCCACTAAGAACCCACAGTCAAAAACCGAAGTCTACATATCAAATCCCTATAAATTCAAAAGATAAATTTCCGACTTTCGTCGGCTTTTTGTTTAGTTATTGGGGGCTGGTCGCCCCCATTCCCCCACTTAATCCTGGTATTTAAGAAGGCGACCTCCGGCATGGGAACTAGCACTACTTGAGGTATAGCTCAAATTCCAGTACCACAAGCCCGCATAAGTGCCATTACTATAAGAGCCACCGACACGGGCCACTTTCTTGCCATTGTTAATATAACAGTAATCACACATATAAGAACTATCAGAACCTCCAACTTCAGTTGGGAGAGAAACCAAAGGATTTTGAACATCATAGCCAAGCGACTTCAAATATCCTTCTTTTTGTGTATTTGCAGCACCTTCGTCTGGTTTTACACAAATATATCCTAATTTCTTATATGGTGATGTAAATACATCTGACACATATTCTTCTGGATTAGTACAAAGATATGCTTGATAATCATTAAAATTAAGACCATCTACCCATTGAAACACATTTCCAAAAATGTTTTCAATACCACGATAGATTATAGCATGCTTACCATCATTTGACAAGCACCCAGATTGCATTCCTAAAGTATCGCAATGACCACTCATTTGACCTGTAGACCATAAACAATTACCTATTACAATATTTACAGGATCACCATCGAAATATATCGCCTTCCCAGTAATATCATCGCTACTATAATCTTCTATTTTAGTTATAGTTCTATTTTTAGCAACATTCCAGTTCCATGCACTACTAGTACCAATACTTACTTGCTGACCAATAATAAAATAATTTGCTCGTGCTGTTTCTAATATGATTCTATTTACACCACTCTCAGCAACTAAAGCCTTATCTGTATCATTAATTCGACAAGTTGTTATCCCAATGCCAAGTTTATTTTGAGAATTGTAATCTGCATATTCTACTAAATACAACATTTGCAATAAAAAATAATGGAAATCCAATTGACACCATTTATCACCAACAGATTTTGATTCTGATCTAAACCATCCAATATTTCTATTAACTTCTGGCGTTGTTCCAGTAATACTATGCATTTTTGTTCCATCATAACTTGAATCATATCTGCCAATAAAGAATTCTGAGCTTCTATGAAAATCTGCTAAATTATATCTTGAAACTAAAATATACTCGTACCCATCTTTTACATATCGTTTCCAATAAAATTCTGGTATACGAGTCATTACTTCACCATTTGATCCATCAAAACTAAATGTTGGGTCTCCTAAAAATGCGGTTATTTCATTAGTGCTAGGATCTAAATTACACGTAATGATATCAGACCATGGATAAATAGAATCAAAATCATTAGTTACTGAATCGCCATTTTTAGTAGCATTAGCAACTTTTCCAACTGATGCTCCTATTCTTTCCCAAGCACTTGAACTATTTTGTTCTACTCTACGTCTTACACCATAATAAATAAACTTTTCTAATTCATCTAAATTAGTAATTTCGGTTACTCCATTTTCACCTTTTGGTATTTTGAAATTTAATTTTGCTTTATGTGCTGTTCCTACATTTGTAACTGCTGCTTTTTGCCCTGGTGCTACTGTTTCAACTGTTCCAACTTCAATTGTTCCAGCATCTCCAGCTGCTGCCATTATTTGCCACATTGTTGCATCTGTCCCAGGCTCAACATTTGTGTTATTTTTTAGAGCCATGTAGGAATTTCCATTATGAGATACTACATCAATCCTACTTGAGTTATTATGATACTCTGTTGTTTTATTCCATGCACCTGCTACATAGAAACTTGTACCTTTATAAAACTCCATATCATCGAATGATAAATTAAGATCTTCCATTTACTCCACCTCATCTTTCGTATGGGTATATTCACTTGTTAAGTAAAATTGCCCTGTAAAAGTTTTTTTTAGTTTTTTATGTTCTGCTAAAACCTCAAAATCAAAGCCATATATTTTATTCATTTCTAAATTGTCTGTATCGCTAGGTTCAAACTTTAAAACATACTTTTTGATTTCATCTGAATATTCGATTCCATTACCGATTTTCTTTTGCAAAACAACTTTACTAGAATTAGCATTTTCTTTTACCGTAAAATACAATTCTTCAATTTTTCCTGCATAACCTGTAATAGTAATCGATAGCGATTTATAATCGCCTCTAGGAAATTCTATAAGCATTTTTCTATCCTCCTATACTTTTATCCAACTTAACCAAGACTTATTATTCATAGTTCTTACATAAATATCATTAGTCGTTCCATCGAAAAAGAATTGTTTGTTATACAATTCTCTTTCATCTGCTCCATTTCTCGATATATTAAGTAAATAACCAAATTCGCTATTATTCGGTGTATTATGACATTTTATACATGTTGCAAAATATGTTCTTGAAATACAACTATTTAGATCCTTTTGAGTTAACGGTTTAGAATCGGATTCAAACGTTCCATGAATACCAAATAATTCTTTTCTTATTTCAAATAATCCCTCACCCATTTTAATATCTCTTTTAATAAGTGATTCACTATCAATTATTAATTTATCAGATGCGACAATTTCAAATTCATAATTATTATGATATAAAAAATCACTGCCAATTAAGAAATTGGATTGTGAAAAAGTTTTATCATTAACTGTTGGATTTAATTCTTTATATGCACTCCAAGTTCCATCTTTTTTTCTAGTTCTATAACGAACTAATAATGTATTTAATAATTCACCAAATGATTTACTAAAATACTGTCCTGTATAAGTTAAATATACTTTTGACGATGTAGATGACTCTCTCTTAACTTTTACGTCTGTAAAGGCCAATTTGATATAGTCTATCAACGTTTTAGAAACGTTTAGAGTTGTCGATAGTCCTCTACTATCTGTTACCACAATTGTAAACTTACCACTTTCAACTTTATTAAATGTTGCTGATGATGATGTAGAACTTTTACCATCATCACATTTTATAGAATAACTTTTGATAGATGATGAGTTTAATGCGGTCGCATTTATAGTAATTTTTGCATTACTATAATATTTAACAAGTTTATTTTCATCACCTGTTAAATTTTTTGTTTTTGTATTTGTATCAACTATTGATACTGATACACTAGGATTACTATTAACAACATAAGCATTAAATCTACATGTCGATGTACCGATTAAAGTATCACCTGAATATGTATAACAAGTTATTGTTCCCCAACCACTTGTTACATTTGGTATTTGCGAGAATAATGATGTTGGCGTTTGCCATCCAATACTAGTGGCTCCAGTCCTATCAGCAATCGTTCCCGATTGATTACCAAATGAATAAGTTAACGTATGAGTAAATGAACTTGAATTTCTATTAATATTTATTGTTGCTGCACTACCGATATTAAAATCAGTACATGATACTGATGATGTTCTTGGTATTCTATTTAATCCTGTTCCAAAACTGCCACTAGGTTTAACGAATTGTCCCCAAGATGAATTAACTCCCCAAGACCATATAATATCTATCCATCTTGTACCATCTGAATTATGATAAACATTAAATTCCTGATTGGTAATAAGCCAAATAGTTCCACCTTGGTATTTAACTCCTGCTGAAAAATTATTTGTTCCTACACCACTAATTCCAATATAAGAACCAAAATCAGTCCATGCAATCGTATAATTTGTTCCTGGTGTTTGAACATACATTCCTAAACCGACTCTAGTGTAGTTATTGGCTATATCTTGATAGACTTGTTTATGATAAACATATAAGTTAATGTTAAATCCACTACCATAGTTAGATCTACCGCTTTTGACTAATACTGCTGTCCCACCATTCACTATCTATCACCATCCTTGCCAATGTCCCATAATAACTTGTTCGTTATTTTCGATTTCTTTTTCAAATTTAATACCTAACATATTAAATTCTTCTGTAACTGCAAAAACGGGACTCTCGCCTCCGTCTTTATCATATTTAGCAACTAACTTATCATAAGAATATAAATAAGATCCTTTGTTATTATATAAAGCATTGAATTCGTCTTGATCATTTGCAATTCTCATACCTTCATCTGTAATTTCAAACATAGTATTCTTTAATCGATTCATACCATTTTCAACCAATGATCTAATATTGATTGATAATGATTCACTTGTTGCAACTAGATCTAATTGTTGTTGCTTTAATAATTCCATATTTTCATTTAATATCTGCTTATCATGATTGAAATCAGATGCCTTAACACATGCTTGAATATTATTCTCATTTAATTCTATTGAAGCATTGATTCTTCCAAGTTCTGTTGCTAGTCCATTGATTCTTTGGACGTCCATTGTTCCTGTTGTAATTCTATCAGCAACTATCTGACCATCGATTGTCATGCCTAATACATAATCCCCATTTATTCCTGTAGAAGAATGAGCGAACCCATTAAGATTCCATTGCCAAACATTACGAGCCGTTGTTTCGTCATCAGTATCCATAATCAATATTCTATCTGGATAAACACGAACGTGTCCTCCAAATCCATTATTGATTAATGCCGTTGCAGCTTGTCTTGCTTGTTCTAATAAACTTGAAGTATTCTTTTGAATTTCATAAGCGATACTTTGAGATTGATTAGATACATAATCGGCTTTAGGATCACCAATTTCAAAAGATATATATCTATTTAATAAGCAATCATATTCAACTGTAATAACACGGATTTTATATTCATATCCAAGTGCTTGGACTGTGACAGTATCACCAAGTCTTACAGACTCGAAATTGCTATATTTGTATTTATATTCTTCTGTTTTGGATAATTCTAACCAATTGACTCTAACACTAATTGTTGGTTTATCTATTCCCTGTTTAGTAAATAATTCATTTACTGCTCCTCGTAACTTTTGATAAGCCTCTTCTTCTGTTGTGTCATCATCGACCGCAATATCACTAAATTCATATTTTGCAACTATTGGATTTCTGTACGTATTTATCAATGGTGAATCAATATAATATTCTGGTAATAATAACTCATTAGCACCCTGCGGAACTACACGAGTTATTACAGAGGTGAAATCGATTGATATTTCAATATCTTTGATGTTTTTTCCCTGTTTAATATAAACACCTTTGTTTTCGCCTCGTTCTTTATGATAGATAATTCTATAATTATCTCTTTCGATTTCGCCACCCCAACGTTTAACAATACAGTTATCTGCTCCCAGGATAGCATCAACTATATTCTTACGAATATATCTTGCTGAACTGTCTGGAATTAGATCACCGGTAACAGTAAACTTTGTTGGAAACATTGCATTATCTAATAACCATTGAATTGCATTAACTCCTGATTTTTTAGTTGGTGCAACATCTATCAAAAAGTTTTCTGATAAATCATAAAATATATGTACTGCATATACATTTATCTTTGTTAAAGTAGGTTTTACTTTTTTGATTCTAAATAACTGATAACCGCTATCGTATGGTGCTTTGATAACGTTATCGACAACAAGATATTCCGCATTTTGTCCTTTCAATGCATAATCAAAAGATAATTCAAAACTACCATTTAATGATTCTTTAATTTTAGGCGATGTTTTAAAATCTGATAATACCCCAAGACCATTATTATTAAAATCATCACAGTCATTCTTATAAATTCTTATCATAAATAAGTTTCCTGATATTTAATCTTAATATTTAGTAAGTTTCCTGTAATTCGAAACTTATTAAGACCTGGACTTAATTCTGGGAAATCACCATTTGTTTTAGGAAGAGCATTTTCTTCATCTTCCATCGCAACTTGCAACTCCGAATCAATCATAATAGTTGTTTTTAGATTTTTAATTTTAAATGTATTTCCATTAATAGTTAAATCAATATCACCAGTTCCTGTCACATAAATAATTGGTAATGCCCTTGCATTGCCACCTATTCTGAAAGCAAATTCTTTTTCTCTATAAATCAATGTATATTTATCTCGGCTTTTCTTAAATGGCTGCACCTCAAAGTTTAATATAAAGTTTCGCCAATAAGTAGCAATCTGTGTTAATTCGATATTATTTTTAAGAGTGACATCATATTCACGTTCTAATTCATTAGATAATATTAATTTACCACTACCACTTAACCATGATAAATCTTTATAGACATCATCTTCCATATAACATTCCAAGTTTTTCGTATAACTATCGTAACAATCATCTGTACTCGTTAAGGATCCACTCCTACCCGGTAAGGATTCGATTGTCATTCTTTTTCTTGGAATAACTATGTCGGGGAAGCCACCACAACCTATTCCATAATCTCTTGAATCATACATAATACCATTCTTGATAAATATAAAATAATTCATTAAGCATTCCCCTTTCCATAGTTCATTTTCATTCTATAAAATTCTAATTCTTCTGATAAATCTTCAATATCTTGTTCTCTGTTATTATTAAAGTTTTCGATATTTAGGTAAATTGGTGCGACTTGTCCTGGATCATAATCAGATGTATCACCAATATTTCTTGATTGATTATTTGATGTATTATTATATCCATCGGTTAAAGTATTAGTATTTACATCAATGTCAAAGTCAGTAGGAATTGCATTCTGCATATCCGCCGTAACCTCTTTCATTTCATTTGTAAACCCTTCACCTATACCTAAAGCCAAATTTTTACCAACTTGATCTCTAAAGACTGTTGATGGTGAATGAATACCAAAAACACTTTTTATACCACTTACAATAGATTTTCCAAAGCCTTTGATTTTATCTAATACCCAATCTTTAGTATTATTAATACCATTCCAAATTCCCTGTACGACATTCTTACCAATGTTAAGCATTTGCCCTGGTAAATTCTTTAATGTATTTACAATGCCGTTAAATAGATTAGATGCAGCTTGTTTTCCTTTGGATACTAAATTTACACCCCAATTAGCCACCTTTGAAATAATATCGATTAAGAAAGACCATATTTTACCTGGTAATTGCTTAAAGAAATTAACAACGTTATTAAAAAAATTAGTAGCCGTTTCTTTTCCTTTCGCAGCCATTGATTGTCCCCATTGTACTGTCTTATTGAAAGTATCAAATAAAAAGTTCCATATATTACCTGGTAATTCTTTAAAGAAAGTAATTATTCCATTGATAATTTTAGGGACCTCTGTGACAACCCAATTGTAAGCATCAATTCCAAATTTAAGAATATGTCCTAATACTTGACCGATGAAGAAACCTATTTTTTCTGGTAATTCTGAAAAGAACGTTATAACATTTTGAATAAACTCACCTATTTTAGTAGGTAATTGTTGAAAAAATGAAATAACATTTTGTACGAAATTATCTACGAAATTTCTAAAGCCCTCACAATTATCATAAAGTAAAATGAAAGCACCTGCGAATGGATTTACAAGCAATAATAATAAGCCCTGCCAATTTTCTTTTACGAAATCAATAATTCCTGTAAAGAAATTCTTAACTCCCTCAATTGCTCCACTTACTATGTTAACTACTCCATCCCATAAGCCTATCCAGAAATTTCTAAAATCTTCTGACGTATTCCATAATGTGATAAATGCTGTAACAAGTCCGGCGATAGCCATTACGATTAATGCTATTGGATTCGCATTCATTACAATATTAAGTGCTGCCATTATTCCCTGGCCTGCCTTAATTACTGCAAAAAATGTTTTAAATCCATTTACTAAAGCAATAATAACACTTGCAATCTTAAATGCTGCCATAGCTACACCAATACCTGCAAGAATTGAAATAATTACAGGACCATTACTTTGAATCCACATTAGTATATCAACCAGAGGTTTTATTTCTGGTATTTGCTCGGCGATTTTAGGTAATTGATTCCATAACTCCGAAAAAATAGTTTTTAATCCATCAATCATTATTCTGATTCTTGGAACTATATTTCCAATTACTCCTCCCTCACCATTTTCACCAATAATACTATTTACAAAGTTTTGAACTAATTGTTTATGATCTGCATTTTCGTCAGCCATACCAGTTAATAAATTCTGCCATGCTGATTTCATCGAAGCAACAGATCCTTGAATAGTTGTTGCTGATTCTTTGGCTGTAGTTCCAGTAATTCCTAGTTCACCTTGAATTACATGAATAGCATTATAAACATCACTTAAGTTATTGATATCATACTTTATGCCAGTAAGTTTTTGGGCTTCTTTTAAAAGCCTTTCCATCTCTGTTTTAGTACCACCATAGCCTAATTTTAAATTGTCTAACATGGTATAATTTTGCTTTGCAAATCCTTGATAAGCATTTTGAATCAAAGACATATCTGTACCCATTTTATTTGCGTTGTCAGACATATCTGTTATGGCCATATCTGCCACCTGTGCTGCTTTTGCAGTATCACCATGTAAACCTTGCAATAATGATGCACTAAATGACGTGACTGTTTCCATATACTTATTGGCCGTTAATCCTGCGGTTTTATATGCATTATTAGCATATTCTTGTACTTTTAAAGAACTATCTTTAAATAAGGTATCAACACCTCCGACGAGCTGTTCATAATCAGCAAATAAATTAAATGAATCTTTTCCAAGTTGGAATAATTGAGTTCCTAATTGCTTAACACCATTTACTAATTCGCCTATTCCTTTTTTGATTGCATCACTAATTAAATTTGCTTTAATCATTTCACCAAAAGTAACTGCATGTTTTCCTGCATTATCTTCTTCTTTAGCAAACTTTCTTAACTCACCGCTTGCTGATTCCAATTTTGTTTCATTAACATTAATTTCTGCACTTAAATTTTTGATTTCACTTTTTAAATTTTTGGCTTGAGTAGAGCCTTTTCCTTGCTCTAAAACAGTACTAATATACTGTTTCTTCAAGTCATCCAGTCGACTTTTTTGATCATTTATTGTTGAAGTTAATATTCCGTATGTAGAGTTTAATTCTCGACTTTTTATCTCATTATCTTTTAAGGCATCTTCTTGAGCTGATAAGGCTTTCTCTGTTTTATCAATAGCATTTGTTATCTTTTGATGCTCCAATTCTGCATCGGTAAGTTTATTTTTATATTTCGTTGCCTCTGCTGAATTTTCACCCATTATACTTTTAACTTTTTCGTATGCTGTTCTAGTTTCTTCAACTTTCTTTCTTGCTAATTCTTCCTGCTCTTTTAATGTCTGTAATTTATTTTTATAGTCATTAACTGTTGCACCTGAATTTTTCAAAACCTCATTTTCAAGATTAAGTTCCTTTTTCATTGATGATAATGCGGTATTCATATCTTTAATAGATTTAGTAAAACCATCATCGAGAATACTAAATTCTAATTCTACTCCAGTTTTTTTCTTCGCCACAAAATCACCTCTCTTTCGGATTGTTTTCCCACTGATTAAATGCCATTTTGTCGAAATAGACAGATTCTAAAAAATTAATATCTTGATTCCAAAAATCCTCGCTTGGTATCTTCGCATTGAGCACATAAAGAGTATAAACATCTGCAATCGTACATATATCAAGTGTCGCTGCAAGATATTTATCTTTCTTTTTGGCGGTTACCTTTCTTAAAGATTTTTGGAATTTTAGTTTTTTGAATTAGCCTTTAATCCTGTTAATTCTTGGAATAAGGCCATATCTCTTTTGTAATCAAAAGGAATTGCATCTATAAAATCAAAATATTCCATTTTATTAGTTGGATTTGTTCCTAAATAGCCAACATAAATTAGTTGGACCATAACCTCATGTTCGAAGGTTTGCTTCTTAACCAATGCTTCCATTAAATCTTTTGAATTATCATAAGAATTTTGAAAATCAAATAAATTCTTATAAGTAATTTTTAGATTATTGATTATTGTTCCATCTTCTAATTTAATGGCTCTCTTAGGTAATGTTTCTTCTGTTTCAATTTTTGGCGTTTCTGTGGTTTCTTCTTTTGATATTTCTTTATTTTCAACATTTGATTCTACTTTTTGAATCGATGTTTCTGTGATTTCTTCTTTTGATATTTCTTTATTTTCAACATTTGATTCTACTTTTTGAATCGA
>CAMELE010000036.1 GCA_945923475.1 uncultured Mollicutes bacterium | reverse complement strand
ATAGTATATAATTTGATAAAAAATGATTGACATATGCATATTATAAATATAATTTCATAATTTTTGATAAAAATAAACCGAGCCTAACTCGTAAATGAATAAACGAGTGTGCGGCTCAGCTTCATCGAGCGATTTAACCCACTCTACAACCTCTTTATTGCCTACATTTGACGAAAATCTTCTACCATCTAATACATTAGCTTTAGGCTCAAGATTTTTTATTTCTGAAACACTAGTTTGAATACCACTTCCACCTGAAGTACAAAATGGAATAATTGTATATTCACTTAAATCATAACTATCAAAAAATGTGTATATTATTTTTGGAAGTTTTCCCCACCAAATAGGATATCCTATAAAAATAGTATTATATTTCTCTACAGAAATACTATTTGTGATTTCAGGTCTTGAATTTGGATTGTTTTGTTCTTGATTTGTCCTACAATCGCTATTATTATAGTTTAAATCTTCACTGGTATATGGAATACTAGGTACTATTTCAATCAGTTCACAATCTAAATAGCTCGATATTATAGTCGCAACATTTTCAGTATTATTTGTTGCACTAAAATAAATTACTGCAATATTTAAATTTGATTTTACTTCCTCATTTGTGCCTGATTCACCTGTGATACTACTGTCAGTAATATTTGAATTGTCTGAACATCCAGTTAAAAATATAGAAATAAACAGTATAAAATATAATATTTTTTTCATATCTATTCCTCAATAATTAATTTAACATTATTATATAAGGTTTCTAAATCATTAATGAATTTATCCGGATCATTAATTTTTTCAAAAATCATTCTTTCTTTTTCATAAAGTTTAGCTAAAACATAATCAGCATATTCTTTTCCTTTTTCTGTGAGCTTAACATACTTTTCCCTTCTTCTACCAGGAATTGGAATCATTTCAACCATTTGTTGTTGTTCTAAATCCTTAATTATTGTATTGATTGTAGTTCTAGGTATTGACCACCCATCACAAATATCTTTTTGGCTATGCTTTTCATCATCGTTTAAAGCGTATAATACCCATAGCACATTAGGTGAAGCAATTTTACTTTTTCTTCCGTATTCATCATAAATACCATCTATTCCATATAGAAGCATACCGAGTTGTTTAAAAAATTGTTTACTATTCATATTCAACCTCCAATAATTCTATTTCGTATTTTTACTATAATACGATTTAGGATTATTGTCAATCTATAAAATGTCTATATTTCAAATTATTCAATATGTATTCGCTTTAAATTAAAGTAATTTAATGTAATGATATTTTCTCCAAAATAAATAGTCTATTTTAATTTCAACATTAATATTTTGCATTTGTTTTTATTCCTTTCTATAATTTTTATTAATTTATTTGCATATAATAACAATATCCTACTTGACGGCAATCAATTAATATCTTATAATTTAATCGCATAATCGTGATTATGCTAAACTAGATTATGTATATATGGAGGAATTGATATTATGTTTATTGGTAGAGAATCAGAATTAAAATTTTTAAATGATCGTTACAAGAGTCCTAATGCAGAATTAATTGTTTTATATGGTCGTAGACGTGTAGGTAAAACTGAATTAATTAAGGAATTTTGTAAGGACAAGAATCATATTTTTTATTTGTGTAACGAATATACCAATAACGTTCAATTAGCTAATTTTTCTAAAAAAATATTAGGTTATAGCACTAATAATTTAATCAGCGATTCTTTTTCAGATTGGGAAAGAGCTTTTAATTATCTAGGTGAATTAAGCTCTGATGAAAAGATTATTATTGTTATTGATGAATTCCCATATATGGTAAAAGGTGATAAAAGTATTCCTTCTATCTTACAAGGCATATGGGATCATAATTTAATGCATAAGAATATTATGTTAATTCTTTCTGGTAGTTCAATGAGTTTTTTTGAAAACGAAATTCTAGGATATAAGAATCCTTTATATGGTAGATCAACTGGTATATATAAATTAGAACCTTTAGAATATATAGATGCAGTTAAATTCTTCCCTAATTATTCTAATGAAGATAAATTAATTGCTTATGCTATTTTAGGTGGTATTCCACATTATTTAAAGCAATTTAATCCTAATGAATCATTAGAAGAAAATATTATAAAAAAGGTCTTAACTAAAGGAACTATTTTATTTGGTGAAGTTGACTACCTAATCCATCAAGAATTAAGAGAACCTGCTGTTTATAATTCAATTATCGAAGCTATTGCTGCGGGTTGTAATACATTCAGTAAAATTGTTGACCATTCAAAAATTGATAGTCAAAAAATTACTGTTTATTTAAAGAACTTAACTGAATTAGGTATTATTAAGAAAGAATTTTCTACTTCTGCAACTACTAAAGATAAAGCTAACAATTCTAAGGGTGAATATATTATTTGCGATAATTTATTCAACTTCTACTACAAATATATCTTCCCTTACATGGGTGAATATGAATTAGCTAAATCTAATATTTTATGGAATGTATTAATTAAAAATGATTTACATCACTTCTCATCTAAAGCATTTGAAAATGTATGTATTGGTTATTTATATAACCTAGCTTCTAAAGGTGAATTACCAGGAGAATTCATCAAATTTGGTAGATGGTGGGGAAAAACCACTCATAAAACTCCTGAAGGTAAATTATTAACAACTCCTGAAGAAATTGATATTTTAGGTGTTGATATAACTAAGAAGAATTACATTTTAGGTGAATGTAAATTTAGAAATTCTGAATTCACATATGCTCAATATGATGATTTAACTAAGAAGATTAATTTAAATGGAAATATTTATTATTACTTATTTTCATTAAGTGGTTTTGCTTCTTCATTAGTTGAGCTTGCCAATGATAATTCAAACATAAAACTTATTACTTTAGATAATATTTTTGAGTAATTATTTACTATCTCGGTATCATAATTGGTATCGAGATTTTTATTTCTATAATATTATTTATCCCACTCTAATATCGGTTTAGTTTTGGTTAAAATATAAATTACACCCGTTCAACGGGTGGTATTCATGCTTTCCTATAAGGGCCTATGACTTAGCGCTTTCTACTTCATTTACATATATGTCAAAAAATCTATATATAGAAAAGAAATGATATGAAACATATCAAATCATTTCTAAACATTTAATTATATCCATATAATTACTTTTTAATTATTAATATTTCGTGTGGGATTTATAAAAAATGAAATGGGGTGACTGCCGGTTCAACATAATTACTTCTTTTTACCATGGCTAACACTTTATATTTAAAATAATCTATTAAACATAAATAATAGTGTTCTCTCTTTTTTCATAGTTGTGCAAGAACTTCAATTTCATTACTAACATTTGGATCATGTGAAAAATATATTGAATTTTCTTTTTTTCAAAAGCATCCCAATTATTAATTCTTATTTTCATATATGCTTTATTTTATATTGAACCATGGAGAGAATTGGTAACATCTTGGAAAAAGCCTATTTCCAATATAATGAACATAAATACTATATAAATACTTTTGCCATCCTAGCAATCTAGGAAATATTGAATCTCCAAGATTTCTAACAATTACTTTACCACAATAAGACCAAAGCCTATTGCTGAAGATACACTAGAATATTTCGCTGTACCAGCAGTACAAATCGAAGCTGCAACAATTACAATTCCCATTCTAATTTCTAATGTCCACTTTAGCCACTTTGGCATATGCCCATCTCCATCAAAGTGCATCACAGGATTGTTATTACAGTAAGCATATAAATTTAAGCCACTAACGCTATCATAGTCAAGATAATCCACAATATTAGGTAAAAAAAACCCGGTTATATAAACCGAGCAAAATATTTTACAATATTTGAATTATACGATTTTCAAAATCTACTACAACCTTTTCCGAAATTGCAGTTGGTATATTCTTACCAACAAAATCAGCTCTTATTGGTAATTCTCTATGTCCCCTATCCACAACTATTGCAAGCTCAATTTTAGCAGGCCTTCCAAAATCCATAATCGCATCCATCGCGGCTCTTACTGAACGTCCAGTAAAAAGTACATCATCAACTAAGATGACTGTTTTTCCAGTCACATCATGATTAAAGTTAAGTTCTACCTGAGAATTCTTCTTATCATCATCACGATGTTTTTGAATATTAATTGATTCAACAGGTATCTCTATACCCTCTAGTTCTTCAATTATTCTTTTAAATTCTAAGGCTATTGGTAATCCTTTATTTAAAATACCAACTAATACGATTTTACTTAAATCTTCATTCTTTTCAATTATTTCATGTGCAATACGCCTAAGTGTACGCGTAAATTGTTCACTCTCAATTATCGTCTTCATTTTTTTAAAAAATAAAGGTGCAAAACGCACCTCTTATTCCTCATCTACTTCTACTTCTTCAATGTTTGCGTTGTGATGTACAGCTTGAACATCTTCACATTCACCAAGCATTTCAAGCATATGCTCGAATTTAGCCTTAGTTTCATCATCTAAATCAACTAATGTTGTAGGGAATAGATTTACTTCATCTGTATCAAATTCTAAATCTTCCTTAGCAGCCACTAATGCTTCACGAATAGCAGTAAAGTTTTCAGGTGCAGCTACAATTGTAACATATCCATCCTCATCAGTAGACATATCTTCAAAATCACAACCAGCTTCCATTAAAGCTTCCATAGCCTCATCCTCAGAAAGTCCATTAAAAACGAACTTAGCTTGACGATTAAACATAAAGCTTGCAGAAGCACCAAAGTTTCCACCAGTTTTTGTAAATGCAGCACGGACAGAAGAAACAGTACGATTAACATTATCAGTTAAGCATTCAACGATAACAGCTACATTACCATTACCCATACCTTCATAAGTGGTCTCCTTCATAGCACCAGAGTTAATACCCTTTGCCTTTTCAATTGCACGCTTAATAACGTCTGCAGGACATTGATCCTTCTTTGCACGTTCAATAGTCTTCTTTAGAACTTGATTCATTTCAGGATCAGGAACACCAGACTTTGCAGCTTCTAGAATTTCCTTTCCCCATTTAGAATATTTTTTTGATTTCATTAATGCTGTTTTTGCCATTGAGGCAGCACGAACTTCATGAGCTCTACCCATAATAATACATCCTTTCGATATGGCAGAATACCATATTTTTATTGTTTTTGACTGTTATATTATATTCTCAATAATAGACTTTTTCAATATTTTTTTTACATTTTTAATATTTTTTATTGAAATATACATATGCAATGAAATTTGTTAATATCATTACAATCGCAAGTGAGCCTAAGGTATAAAACAATAGCTGACTAAAAAAACCAGCAATGACCATACCCAAAGCCAATACATATAATAAAAACTTCATTGTAAATGCTGTAGCTCTTTGCTTAATGTAAACATTTCTTTCATCATTCTTTTTGATGAAATAATTTGTTGCAAAATCTTCGCTTGTAATAATTCTAACATAAAAATATATCTTAGCAGCGATAACCAACTCAAATACAACAAGAACTAAAATCCTCAAAATTTCTAAATCTAATGGATCATTGCCGTCAAATGCATCATAAATAAATCCTAATACAAAATAAGCAATAATTGGTAATACAATCGCAAGTGACATAACTACTAGTTTCCCAATAGTATGCTTGCGCTTCTTAGCATAATCAAACTGCATATTATTCACCTTCCTCTTCAAGAATAAATATATCCTCTACTCTTCTTTGAAATACTCTTGCGATTTTAATGGCTAATACTAAAGACGCAGTATACTTGCCGCTTTCTATTGAAATTATTGTTTGTCTTGTTACACCTACAAGGCGTGCAAGCTCCTCTTGAGTCATTTTTCTTGACTTTCTTAGTTGTTGAACCCTATTATTCATTGCCACAACTCCTCACTATCTTATGTTAAGTATACCATACTTAGCTAATATTTACAAATTATTTTACAGTATCTTTTTCTAAAACTGATAGAATTTCACATACCTTAGGCATTATTCTTTCTAACGCTCCATTTGTAAACGGATTTTCTAATCCTACTTCATCAAGTAATCCAGTAAATGATTTAGACCCACCTAGTTTACATAAATTATAATATTTAGCCCATGCATTTTCATGGTTTTCATGATTTAGCACTAAAAACTGGAATGCACACACTTGAGCTAAAGTATAATCAATATAATAGAATGCTGTACCAAAAATGTGTGATTGACGTTGCCAATAGCCACCAGCCTCATAGTATTCATTTCCATCATAATCCTTCCAAGGAGTATATTCCTTCTCGATTTTAGCCCAGTATTTTTTACGTTCTTCTGGTGTAGCATTTGGATTAGCGTATACAAAGTGTTGGAAATCATCTACACATGTACCATAAGGTATAAATGTAATTGCTTCTGCTAAATGCTTAAATCTATACTTAGCTGCATCATCTTCAAAGAACATATCCATGTAAGGATGAGCAAAGAATTCCATACTCATTGAATGAATTTCACATGCTTCAAGAGTAGGCCAATAAATATCGCTTATTGGTAGGTTTTTAGCTGCAGTATAGCATTCAAAAGCATGTCCTGCTTCATGCGTTAAAACATCAACATCTCCCATTGTTCCATTGAAGTTAGAGAAAATGAATGGTGCCTTATAATCAGGAATAACAGTACAATATCCTCCACCCTGCTTATTTGGCTTTGTCTCAAGATCCATAAGATCATTCTCGCACATAAAACTAAAGAATTCCTTAGTTTCATTAGAAATACTTGAATACATTTGCATAGCTTTACTTACCAATTCATCCTTATTTCCCTTTGGCTTAGGATTTCCATCCTTATAAAACATTGGAATATCATAATTTTTGAAATCACTAATGCCAATTCTCTTTGCCTGAGCATCAATAATACTTTTAGCTATTGGCACTATTACATCTTTAACCTGATTACGGTAATTGGCTACATCGTATTGATTATAATCACTTCTTCCTAAGCGTAGATATCCAAAATCAATGTAGTTTTCATAGCCCATCTTTTTAGCCATGTTATCCCTAACATGAACTAGCTTATCATATATTTCATCAATCTTTGACTCGACAGATTTCATAAATTCAGATACCTTTTTATTAGCCTCCTTACGAATACCTCGGTCAGGACTATTTAAATATACTGTCATCTGAGATAGATTATTAACCTTACCATCAAATTCTATTTTAGCTGATGCAATCAATTTATCATATTCAGTTACAAGCTTCGATTCCTGAACTAAATCATCCATGATTTTTTCATCAAAGGATTTAAAGCTTAACTCATACATACTAAATAATTGCTTACCATATTTTTCTTCAAGTCCCTCTCTAAATTTAGAAGAAACTAAGCTTTTCAAATATTCGTTTGTCGCATTTTGGAAAGAAGGTCCATTTTCATCAAAGAAATCCTGCTCCTTTTGATAAAATTCATCTGCTGTATTAATACTGTTTCTAATAGAACATAAAGTGGATGCTGTTTGATAATGTTCAATAATAATTTGGGTTTCATCCATTACTTTTATACATTCTTCAAGGCTTTTTGCTCCCTCTACATTCTTCCTAGCATCATTTAATGCCTCACAATACTGCTCTAAGCTGGGTCTTTCATATTTATAATCGCTAAATTTCATGTTATCATCCTTTCTTTTTTATTAGTTTAAATTATACACCTAATAAAAAGAAAAAACTATAACAATTTAAAAAAAGCCTAGTAAGAAGCTCTTACTAGACCATTATTATTAAACCTATTAAAATGCTGGAGTAATATCTGTTATTGAATCAGACATATCAGTATATGCATCCTTATCAGTAACATCGCTATAGCCGAATTCACCATATTCAACATTTAGAACAGTTGAATTTTGACCATTAATCTTTACTCCTTCGTAATCCATACCAAAGCCTAAACTGAAGTCAACTGATGTTGGTAAATAATCCTTATTAAATCCAATCTTAGTTTGATTAGTAAGAGTAACAGCATCAGTAGCTAATATAGTTTTTATTTGTGCTATATAAACAGAGTTAAGACCAGCTTGAGCAAGTAAATCCTGCACCATACTATTATCTATAAGCTTTAGAATATCATCCTTTGTTATACTATAGATTAGCTTAACTTGATCATCTTCAATTTCAAAAGTAATTAAAGTCTTATATTCTGCTAGTGCAGCCTTAATTTCTGCAATTATTGCTTGATACTCCTCTGGAATTGATGTTTCAGGAAGTGTAACATCTCCAGGAACCTCAGGTACACTAGGCAAGTTTTCCTTTATACCAGTAAGCTTAATTTTTTGTTCTGAAGTTGCTACATCTGGAATTCCCTCTAGCCTATAATATACATATGCAGTATCTTCAGCCTTATCATATACTACATTTAGAGCTGCCTTTGCATTAACCTCTGTAGATTGGCTAGCATTTCCAGTATTTTTTTCATTAAACTTAGCTTCTACATTTGCGACTAAGCTTAATCCTTTTTCATAATTTAAGATAAATGTTGCAGATGCATTAGCGTTTACTTTTTCTTCTTGACTAAATACATAATCACCATATTTTTTTTCTGCTTTAAAATCTAGATTAAAGCCTTCAGTCAAGGTCATCTTAATGCCTTTTTCATCTTGAATCTTAGTTGTAGCGGCTTCTGTTGCCTTTTCAGCGACAAAATCTACAACCTCTTCATTTGATTTTCCTGCTAGGTCACTCTTTAATTGCTTTTCATCAGCTGAGGTACATGATGCAAGTAATGCAACAGCTGATAAGCACCCTATTGTACACAAAAATCCTTTTTTCATATTAATCCCTCCATAACTATACTATAATTCTATCACGAAAAAATGAATCCTACAATCATAAAACAATGATAAGTTTTATATTTCTTCAAATTGAGAGTTATATAGTTGAGCATAAAATCCATTTTGACGCAATAGCTCCTCATGATTTCCTTGTTCAATTATATTTCCATCCCTTAATACCAAAATCAAATCAGCATTTTTTATCGTTGAAAGCCTGTGGGCAATGACAAAGGAGGTTCTACCTTCAGTTAATTTATCCATAGCATCCTGAATCAATATTTCAGTTCTAGTATCTACATTAGATGTTGCTTCATCTAATATAAGCATTGGACTGTTTTGAATCATTGCTCGGGCAATGGTAAGTAATTGTCTTTGACCCTCTGATAACGCTGTCTTTTCTGATAAAATTGTGTCTAATCCATGTGGCTGTGCCTCAATAAAATGCCATAAATTAGCCGCTTTGCACGCTTTTATAACATCTTCATCTGTAACATTTTCCTTAGAATAAACAATATTATCTCTAATTGTTCCATTAAAAATCCATGTGTCCTGTAGAACCATTGAGAATAATCCTCTTAGATATGAACGCTTCATTTCTTTAGTATTAACCCCATCAATTCTAATTGAACCCTCATTAATTTCATAAAATCTCATCAATAGATTAACAATTGTTGTTTTACCTGCACCTGTAGGACCAACAATCGCAACCTTATAGCCAGGCTTAACTATAGCACTAAAATCCTTAATAATAGGTCTATCCTCGTAATAGCTAAATTTAACATGGTCAAATACAACCTCCCCTGCTACATTTGCTATTTCAACTGGATTATTACAATCAGGATCTTGCTCTTTAACTGATAGGAATTCAAATACACGCTCAGATGAAGCTGCCATTTGTTGTATGTATGTCATAATTTGAGAAATTTGCTGAATTGGTGATTTAAACAAATTTAAATAAATTACAAAAGCCGTAATAGTACCAATTTCAATAGAACCGCCCTTATAAAGAATACCTCCGACAATACAAATAAAAACATAATCAACATTAGAAATAAAGTTAGAAATAGGCATCATTAAGCTGGATAATACATTTGATTTCCATGCATTTTGATAAATTCTATCATTAGACTTAGAAAACTCGTTAATAGCTTCCTCCTCACCATTAAACGCTTTAACGACAATAGCCCCACTATATGATTCCTCTACCGTGCCATTTAATGCACCAAGAGCAATTTGTTGATCCTTAAAGTATTTTTGGCTTATTTTAGCAATTATCATAATAAATAGAAATGTTACAGGTACAATCGCAATAGTTGTAAGACCCATTTGCCAGCATGTCACCATCATCGCAATCACAACACCAAATAGCATTGTAATAGATGATACTAATGACGTGATTGATTGGTTAAGTGATTGACCAATAGTGTCAACATCATTTGTAACACGTGATAATATATCACCATAGCTTGAATGATCAAAATATGATAATGGTATTTTATTAATCTTTTCGCTTATTTCCTGACGGAACTTTTTAGTAACCCTTTGGTTAACCCCAGTTAAAATAAATGATTGTAAATAATGTAATATAAAGCTCGCGCCATAGAAGCATAAAAGCATTATTCCTGTAGTTTTGATTATATCAAATAATTCTTCCGTTGGTACAAATGAAGTTCCATCTGCAAAATATGTATTTGTAATTGGATTATATAATCCTTTGTTATTATAATAAATTTTAGCAGCTGCTGTAGAAATATCAGATAGCTTAGATGGACCGATAATTGATAAAACACATGCTATAACTGTGCAAATAACTGCAATTATCATTGGAATATAATATGGCCTTATAAACGCTAATAATTGCTTAATACTTTTATTAAAGTTTTTTGGCTTGGCACCACGACGACCACCGCGAGGACCGCCCATTGGGCCTCTAGGAGCGTTCATTTTTATACTCATAGACCTAATTCCTCCTTTGATAATTGTGATAAAGCTATTTCCTTGTAAACACTACAATTCTTTAATAGCTCTTCATGCTTTCCATAGCCAGCAACCTTACCATCCTCTAAAACAACAATCTTATCAGCATCCTTAATTGTACCGATTCTTTGTGCAACAATAACTACAACAGAATCACTAGTTATTTCCTTTAATCTAGAGCGTACAAGCTTATCTGTTTTGTAATCAAGAGCAGAAAACGAATCGTCAAATAGATAAATTTTAGGATTTGAAGCTATTGCTCTTGCAATACATAAACGCTGCATTTGCCCACCAGACACATTTTTTCCTCCTTGAGCAATATGTGAATCGTACTTTTCATCCATAGAATCAATAAATTCATCTGCTGCGGCTATATGAGCAGCATTCTTCATTTCCTCATCAGTCATGCTCTTATTTCCAAAACCAATATTAGATTTTACGGTACCCGCAAATAGGAATCTTTTTTGAGGAACATAACCAATTATATCTCGTAAATCATGCTTAGAATATTCCTTCACATTTTTACCATTAACAAGCACCTCACCTGAGGTAGTATCATAAAAGCGAGGAATCAAATTCATAATAGTTGTTTTTCCAGCTCCTGTTGAACCAATAATTGCTAGGGTTTCACCTGCCTTAACATCAAAGCTAATATCTTCTACAACTGGATGCTCACCATTAGGATAACTAAATGAAACATTCTTAAATTCGATACTTGCTTCACCCTCAATTTGGGCTTTTTCAATAGGATCATCAATCTTATTTTTTGTGTCTAATACCTCTAAAACACGCTTAGCCGAAACAGACGCACGAGGAATCATCACTATAAGCATAGCTACCATCATTAGGCTCATTAATACCTGCATAGAATAGCTGGCAAATGATTGCAAATCAGGATAGCTTACCTTTGATTGATTAATTTGATATGCACCAACCCAATATACAATTAAGCTTATTCCAGACATAACCATAGTCATTGCAGGCATTAATACACCCATAATACGATTGGCAATCAAGTTATTTTTAGTTAAGTTTACATTGGCTTCTTCAAACTTTTTTTGTTGATAAGCCTCAGCATCATAAGCTCTTACAACTCTTAAGCCGGTTAAATTCTCTCTTGTAACATCATTTAATTTATCGGTTAACGATTGAATTTTTTTAAATCTAGGCATAACAGCCACAAAAATTATTGTGATCAATACAAATAATGCTAATATTGTAGCTCCTACACCTAAGCTTAGAGTTACATTTGTATTTTTTATCTTTAGAATTGCCCAAATAGCTGTAATAGGCGCAGCTATAAGCATTCTTAAGCTCATTCCATAAGCCATTTGAACCTGCTGAATATCATTAGTTGTACGAGTAATTAAGGATGCAGTTTCGAATTCACCCATTTCCTCTAGGCTAAATGATTCTACCTTTTTAAAAACCTCAAGACGAAGTCTTTTTGAAAAATGAGTAGCGATTCTTGTAGCAAAAAAACCAATACATATTGTACATCCGATATTTGCAAGACATATTAATATCATTTTACCACCGGTAGTCCAAATATCAGCAGTCGTAGCAGTTGGATCAATCATTTGACTAATGATTTTAGATGTATATTCAGGTAGTTTTAAATCAAAATATACCTGGCCAACAACAAAGACTACTACTACACATGCAAAAAACCAATCTATTGGTCTAAATTTTTTTAATAATCTAATCATATAATCCATCCTTTCTTTTATACTACTCTATGATTATAGCACTTTTTTACTCATCTTCAAGAATATTATTTCACAAATGTGAAATTTATCTTGGTAAATTGTTGACAAACTTAAATTGTTTTCTTAGAATATTATTATAAAAAAGGTGAGTTATATGCAAAATCAAGAAAAGTTAGATGAATTGTTCAATATTGTTTCCATGATCGGTCCAATGTTTAAAAAAACATTTGGCTGTATTCAGTCTATTAATGATAACGAAATCATAAAGTTAGCGTTTAATCAAAAAATATGTTTAGATCTTATTCATTTTTCTGGTGAGGCTTCAATGAGCTTAATATCAGCTGCAATGGGTATTTCTCATCAACAGGTTACAAGAGTTGTAAATGACCTTGTAAAATTAGGTCTTGTGGATAGGAAAAAAGATCCAAATAACAAAAGAGTAATTTTGGCTTATGAAACCGAAAAAGGAAAGGAGCTGCATTTGAAGCTACATGGTTTCTTCAAAAAAAGCTTCTATGATTATTTTAAAAACTATAGTACAAAGGAAATTGATGAAATCATAAATCATATAACTGCACTAGGAAAGCTATTTAAATTAACAGAGACAAATGATTAAAACTTCATTTGTTTTTTTTATCACAATAATATTAATTACATATAATATAATATGGATTCATATAGCTATCGCTTCAAGTTAAAGAATTTACCAAAAAAACTAGCAAATGGTGTAGGTATCGGCCTAATATCTCAATTTTTTGCAGATATAATTTTTACTATTGCCACATCTAATATTATTTTAGGAGATATTCTAATTTCTGATATTTCACTATATTATGGTGCAGCTAGTGCTGGACTAATTACAGCATATCTTGCCCCATTTTTAGATAAATTTGCAATTGTCCCATTTTCAGTAATAACATTTGCATATGTAAATAATCTAGTAGATTCCCTATCAAAAGACAATGATTTTTACATAGATGAGCAAAATATAGTGTTTGATATCATTGTAACTGAAATAGTTCTATTCTTATTTGATAGGACAGCTGTACCTGATTATTATAATCATTTGTATGAAAGAAAATTCCATCAAAACCCTCATTTAAATGCCGATAAAACCTCATTTGAATTTTTATTTATTTTAATGATTACTAATTTAATCGGCTTCTATGATTTAAACTCGATCAAGAAAAAAGAAGATGCTTAGGTTGCACCTTCTTATTAATTTTTATAGATGTAATTTTCTTTCCTTTATTTCTTGAGTACGTCCTTGATTCCAAAATTGGGTACCAATGTATCCACATGTACGTCTTGCAACATTCATCCTCTTTTGATCTCTATTCTTACAATTTGGACACTCCCATACAAGCTTATTATTCTTATCTGTTACGATTTGAATTTCACCTGTATATCCACATACCTGACAATAATCTGACTTAGTATTTAACTCAGCGTACATAATATTATCGTAAATGTATTGCATAACTGAAATAACTGCTGGAATATTATTTTGCATATTTGGAACCTCAACATATGAAATAGCTCCTCCTGTTGATAATGATTGGAATTTAGCTTCTTGAGATAATTTTGAGAATGCATCAATATCCTCTGTTACATGAATATGATAGCTATTTGTAATGTAATTCTTATCTGTTACACCTGGAATGATACCAAATCTCTTTTGTAACGCTTTTGCGAATTTATATGTAGTACTTTCAAGTGGAGTACCATATGTAGAGTATCCAATGTTTTCAGCCTTTTTCCACTTGTCGCATTTATCATTCATATATTGCATGATCTTAAGACCTAATTCTTCACCCTCTGGTTCAGTTAGCTTATGACCATTTAGTTTATAAACTGTTTCCCATAAGCCAGCATATCCTAAAGAAATTGTAGAATAGCCACCATATAAAAGCTTATCAATTTTTTCACCAGTTTTAAGACGAGCTAATGCGCCATGTTGCCACAAAATAGGAGCAACATCTGAAGGAGTTCCACGAAGTCTTTCATGACGGCATCTTAAAGCCTTATGGCATAATTCCAATCTTTCATCTAAAATCTGCCAGAATTCATCCATATCATGAGCACTACAAGCTACATCAACCAAGTTAATAGTTACAACTCCCTGATTAAATCTTCCATAAAATTTAGGATTGCCGTTTTCATCCTTCCAAACACTTAAGATACTTCTACAGCCCATTGTAGGGAAGCAATTTCCCTCCTTTAGATTCTTCATTACCTTTTCAGAAATATAATCTGGAACCATTCTCTTAGCTGTACATTTAGCCGCAAGCTCAGTTAAATAGAAATATTTAGTGCCTTCTTTAACATTATCCTCTTCAAGAACATAAATGATTTTAGGGAAGGCTGGTGTAATCCATACACCTTGCTCATTTCTAATGCCCTTTGTTCTTTGAATTAGTGTTTCTTCGATAATCATTGCTAAATCATCGCGTTCACGATCATTTTTGGCCTCATTTAAATATAAGAATTCCGTAATAAATGGAGCTTGTCCATTTGTTGTCATTAATGTTACAACTTGGTATTGAATAGTTTGAATTCCCTTAACGATTTCCTTACGAAGTCTTCTTTCAACAATTTCACTAACCTTAGTCTCGTCTACATCTACTCCTAAATCATTATATTCTTCTAAGACCTCTTTTTTGATTTTTTGTCTGGAAATATCAACGAAAGGAGCTAAATGAGCTAAAGAAATTGATTGTCCACCATATTGACTAGATGCAACCTGAGCAATAATTTGGGTTGCAATATTGCAGGCAGTTGAAAAAGAATGTGGTTTTTCAATCATAGTACCAGAAATAACTGTACCATTTTGTAGCATATCTTCTAGATTAACTAAATCACAATTATGCATATGCTGAGCGTAGTAGTCGCTATCGTGGAAATGGATTAATCCCTCTTCATGAGCTTTAATTACATCCTCTGGTAACAAGAAACGCTTAGTAATATCCTTTGAAACCTCTCCTGCCATATAGTCTCTTTGTACACTATTAACAGTTGGATTTTTATTAGAGTTTTCTTGCTTAACCTCCTCATTTTCCCCTTCAATTAGAGTTAAGATATGGTCATCTGTTGTATTTGACTTACGGATAAGCTCGTGACGATAACGATATGTAATATAGGATTTTGCTACCTTATATGCACCTTCACGCATAATCTCTTCCTCAACAAAGTCTTGAATTTCTTCAACACTTACTGCTCTTCCTAAGAAATTACATTTAGCCACAACATTGTCTACAATCTTTTTAACCTTAGATGATGATAATCTTTCATCCTTGTCATCTACTGACTCGTTTGCCTTTTCAATCGCTTGTAATATTTTAAGATCATTAAAATTTACTTCTTTTCCACTTCTTTTGATTACATTCATAATAAAATTTCCCCCTTCATTTTTCTACATATTTCTTGCTTTTGGTAAGACTAGTATAGTATAATAATAATCGAGGAGACGTTGTTTTTCCAACGTAATTTTAAAATTTTATGAATTACTTAAATTTAGCAAAGCATTCAAGTTTTTTTAAAGATTTTGAGCTAATGGATTTTAATGCTTTATTACGCTGTTTGTCCATTAGAATTAAAGTTTATAAAGCTGGTGAAATAATTGAATATGAAGGTAATATCGCAAAAAATGCTTATCTTACATTATCTGGCAAAACACGAACTGCATTAATCGATGAGAATGGGAAAGCAATTCCTTGTCATGATTATAGCAAAGACATGATTTTTGGCTTAGAATATGATAGTCTAAAGGATAATGCCTATAAGGAGGAATTTTTTGCAGTCGAAGATTCAGTCGTATTGATTTGTGATCTACATAAGCTTCTAAATCCTTGCGAAAATTATTGTCCAAGGCATCGTACATTAGTAAAAAAGTGCATTAGTGCACTTTCTTCTGCTAATATTTCTTCCAAGCAAAGGATTATAGAGTTAGGTCAATCAAAAACAAAAGATAAGGTATTAACCTATTTATCAAATAATTTACCTAGAGCTAATCACGAGTATCAAATCCCTTATAATAGACAGGAACTAGCAGATTATTTAGGGGTTGAGCGTAGTGCGTTATCAGCTTGCTTATCCGACCTTAAAAAGGAAGGCTTAATAGATTTTAACAAATCTAAATTTAAAAGAATAAAATAGCAAAAAAATACAATAATACAGGATGGTGAATATTATGTGTACTGCAGTAACATATGAAACAAAGGATTTTTATTTTGGACGAACTTTAGATTATGAGCATTCATACCATGAAGAAATTACAATAACCCCTAGAAATTATCCCTATAAATTTCAAAATGGAATTACTCTTAAAAATCATTATGCCTTAATTGGAATGGCATTTGTTGTCAATGATTATCCTCTATATTATGATGCAACTAATGAAAAGGGACTTTCTATGGCTGGCTTAAACTTTGTTGGTAATGCCAAGTATAGTTCTTATGCTGAAGGTAAAGATAACATCGCTCAATATGAATTTATTTCATATATATTATCTACCTGCGCAACTTTAAAAGAAGCAAAAGAAAAACTTAAAAATATTAATATATTAGATAAGCCCTTTAATGAGCATTTACCCGTTGCAAGCCTTCATTGGATTATAGCATCTAAAGATGGGGCTATTACTGTTGAGGTTATGGATGGTATTGTTAATATTTATGATAATCCTGTTGGTGCATTAACAAATAATCCACCATTTGATAAACAATTGTTTAACTTAAATAATTATCGTCATTTATCTAATGAAAATCCAAAAAACACATTCTCAGAAAAATTAGATTTAAATTCTTATAGTAGGGGAATGGGTGGAATTGGATTACCAGGTGATTTATCATCTTCTTCTCGTTTTGTAAGGGTTTCTTTTGTAAAAATGAATTCCATTTCTCCTTCTGATGAGGAAAATAGCGTTAGTCAATTTTTCCACATTTTAAATTCTGTTGATCAACAAAGAGGTTGTTGCAAGCTCGATAATGGTGAATATGAAATAACAATATACACTTCTTGTTGTAATGCAACTAAAGGAATATATTATTATACCACTTATAATTGTCATCAAATAAATGCAGTAAATATGCATAACGAAAATTTAGATTGTGTAAATCTTATAAGATATCCAATGATAACAAATGAATCTTTCAACAAGCAAAATTAAAGTGCCCTGAGTTTTACAGTTGTTATGCTACAAAGTGAGAAAAGTGTTTAAAAATATATATTTTCTCACTTTTTCTTTTATTTTCTTGTGTTATGCTACATTTTGTGCTATAATAGTAATATAGGATGAATGGTGGTGTTTCGTGTGATTAGATACGATAAACATAAAAGAAAAGATGGTATTAAAACTCAAGTTAGAGTGGTTGAAGGATATAGAGTAGACGGTAAGATTAAACAAAAAACTATTAAGGATTTTGGTTATCTTGAAGATCAAGAAAACAAAGATGAGTTTATTGCCATGGTAGAAAAATTTGACGATGATTATAAAAAAGAAAAACTTCTTCTTAAAAAGAATACTAGAAAGAAATTTTTCGAAGATAATAATTCAGTCAAATATAATTATGGATATAAGTTCTTATCTGCTATTTACGATTCACTTAAATTAGATGATTTTTTTGCTAATGTTGATTTCAAAGGCGATTATGATTTGAATTCGATATTGAAATATTTTGCTATTCAAAGAATTCTTAATCCTGCATCTAAAAGACATACAACTCAAACAATGAGAAATTTTTATGGTAATGAATTGGATTTTGAGCTTGCAGATGTATATCGCTCTTTAGATAAATTTAGTGATTTAAGTACTAATATTCAAAAATATATTAATAATCGAATAGTTGATTTAATTGGAAGAAAATTCGATTACGGTTTCTATGATGTTACTAATTACTATTGTGAAGTTGATTTTCCTGATGAAGATGGTGGTTTAAGACAACGTGGTGTATCAAAAGAACATAGAACTGATCCTATTATTCAATTTGGTTTATTTATGGATGAAAACTCATTACCTGTTTGTATGGGTATATTTCCGGGTAACACCTCAGATTCCTTAACATTCCAGCCAACAATGAATAAGATAAAGGAAAACTACAGCTTAAAGAAGATTATTGCTGTAGCTGATAAAGGTATGAATTCTTCTAAAAATATTGATTATCTTGTTAATAATGGAAATGGTTTTGTCTTTAGTCAAATATTAAAAGGTAAAAAAGGTAAAAGATACCATGAGAAAATGTTTGATGAAAATGGTTATACATATAATTCATCTAATACTTTTAAGTATAAAACATTTATTGAAGATTACGATGCTATTGACAATGATGGAAATAAAATTAAAAGACAGAGAAAGGTTCTTATATATTGGAAATATGAGGATGCTATTATGGCAGCCAGAAAAAGAGATGATAAGCTTAATAAAGCTTTAAAATCTCTTGGCAATAATGCTTTTACTATAAAACATGCTTATGATGAATATATAAAAGATCTTTACACTACAGAAGGCGGTGAGGTTGCTGATACTGTAAATAGATCAATCGACTATGAAAAAGCTAAAGAGGATGCTAAATTTGACGGTTACTTTGCTATTGTTACTTCTGAATTAGATTACGACTATTCAAAAATGTTAGAAGTCTATAGCGGTCTTTGGAGAATTGAGGAAAGCTTTAGAATAACTAAATCTCAATTTGAAGCTAGACCTATATTTGTTAGAACACAAAAACATATTGAAGGTCATTTCTTAATTTGCTTCATTTCGCTACTACTTATAAGAATGCTTCAATTAAAAATGAACTATTCTCTTTCAGCCGAAAGAATAATTGAAGCCTTAAACACTAGTATGTGTATAACTGATTCATTAAATAAAGTTAGAGTATTAAGAAATGATGAAGTATTATCATTTGATGAATCTAATAAATTAACATTTGATAATCAAACTATCAATGATTTATTATCTATAATTAATGCTATGGATGCTGAAATACCATATGCAGAATATACTAAACAAGAGTTCGATAAATATTTAAATTCGATTGTTTACAAACCA
>CAMELE010000035.1 GCA_945923475.1 uncultured Mollicutes bacterium | reverse complement strand
ATATTTTCAAAAAATATTTAAAAATATATTGACTTCTCTTCAATCAATTTTACCATAAAAAATAACACGTGTTAAGAGTCTAACACGTGTTTATGTCTTTATATACCATATTAATCTAGATTTTTTAGCAATTCAAAAGCAGCCATAATTGTATCATCCATGTCATAATACTTGTATCCGCCTAATCTTCCACCAAAGTATACATTAGAATTATCTGCTAATTCTTTATACTTTTGATATAATGTATTATTCTTTTCATTATTAACTGGATAATATGGTTCATCCCCAGGTTTCCATGTTGTTGAATACTCTTTTGAAATTACAGTTTTAGGACTAGTAGTATCAAATTCAAAATGCTTGTGTTCAATTATACGAGTATATGGTACTTCATATTCTGTATAATTAATAACAGCATTACCTTGATAGTTTTGAACATCTAAAACTTCTGTTTCAAATCTAACAGTTCTATATTCTAGTGGGCCATAACAATAATCAAAGAATGTATCAATTTGACCAGTGTAAATCACATTTTTAGATGAGGCTAATAATTCTTCTTTATTTTCAAAGAAATCACAATTTAATCTAACATCTGAACCTGCTAGCATTTTTTCAATTATTCTTGTATATCCACCGATTGGAATGCCTTGGTACCTATCATTAAAATAGTTATTGTCAAAAGTAAACCTAACTGGTAATCTTTTTATAATAAATGATGGTAATTCAGTACAAGGTCTTCCCCATTGCTTAGCAGTATATCCTTTGACTAGTTTTTCATAAATAGTAGGTCCAACTAAATTAATAGCTTGTTCCTCTAAATTTTTAGGATTTTCAACATTATATGCTTTCTTTTCTTCTTCAATACGTTTTTTTGCATCTTCTGGTGTGAAAACATCACTCCAAAGTTTTGTAAAAGTATTCATATTGAAAGGTAAGTTATAGCATTCGTTTTTGTATCTAGCTACTGGTTGATTTATATAGTTGTTAAAGTCAGCAAATTGATTAACATACTCCCATACCCGTTTTTCGTGTGTATGGAAAATATGAATATGAGCACCATACTGATGGACATTTATACCTTCTATATTTTAAGTATAAATTTTCCTGCAATATGATCACGTTTACCAATTACAAGAACTTTTTTCCTTTTTTTGTTAATTCATTTGCACATACTGCACCGTATAATCCAGCACTTACAATTAAATAATCATAAATAGTCATAACCTCTCTTATTTTACAAACTCAATAATAGCATTAGCCATATCATCAATCATTTGATCATTCATTCCAGGATATACACCAATCCAGAACGTATTATTCATAATATAATCTGTAACACTTAGGTTCCCGACCACTCTATAACCTTCACCAGTTTTTCTCATCTCATCAAAGCATGGATGCTTAACTAAGTTTCCAGCAAATAAATTTCTTGTTTGAATTTGCTTTGATTCAAGATGTTTAGTTAAATCAGTTCTTGAAATTCCTTCCTTACATGTTATTAGGAAACCGAACCAAGATGGATCTGAATTAGGACATGCTTCTGGTAATATTAACTTATCTGATACACATTCAAGATTAGCTCTAAGTCTTTGCCAATTATGTTTTCTTTTTTCTACAAATGATGGAAATTTCTTTAATTGCGCTACACCAACTGCAGCTTGCATATCTGTTACTTTTAAGTTATATCCAAAATGAGAATATGTATACTTGTGATCATATCCTTTTGGTAATTCACCATATTGACCGTCAAATCTATGTTTACAGAAATTGTCTACTCCTGATGGACAAATACAATCTCTTCCCCAGTCTCTCATAGATTTAGCAATTCGATATAACTTAGGATTTGTTGTATACACAGCTCCTCCTTCACCCATTGTCATATGATGTGGTGGATAGAATGAAGATGTTCCTATATCTCCAATTGTACCAGTGAATTTCTTTTCACCGTTTATGGTATATGTAGAGCCTAAAGCATCACAATTATCTTCTATTAACCATAAATTATATTTATCACAAAATTCTTTAACAGCAGCTAAATCAAATGGATTCCCTAACGTATGTGCAATCATAACTGCTTTGGTTTTTGGTGACAATGCTTTTTCAAGCATTGTAACATCAATATTATATTGCGGAATCGTAACGTCAACAAATACAGGAACTGCACCATAATTAATTATTGGAGTAACAGTAGTTGGGAAACCACATGCTACAGTGATAACTTCATCACCACGTTTAATTGCTCTTTCTCCTAATTCAGGAGCAGTTAATGTCATAAATGCTACTAAGTTAGCACTTGAGCCTGAATTTACTAATAAGACTGGTGATTTAATACCAAGATACTTTGCCATATCTTTTTCAAATTGATCACAATATCTTCCAGATGTTAGCCAAAATTCAAGTGATGAGTCTACAAGGTTTAGCATTTCTTCTTCATCATATACTCTAGCAGCATATGATATTCTGTCGCCTGTTTCATATTCTTTTTTAATATGATTTTCTTTATAGTATTGTTTTACTAATTCTAAAATTTGTTCTTTAGTTGTTGCCATAATCTAATTCTCCTTTGTAATTTCTTCTAAATATGACATATCTGCAACCAAATACATAACTTGATTATCAGGATATGATTTAGCTCCATATTTTATTTCCACATTTGAATGCAATTTAACTTTAAGTTCTTCTAGATAATCCTTCAAAAGCTTTCCTTTTCCTGAACCTAACGGATAGGTTATACCATTTTTTCCTTTTAGCATTATTTGATAAATTATTTTTGCAGCTTCATCGCAATGAATATAATCCCAAACTTGTTCGCATGGTGTTACCTCAGGACTAACACCGTTTTCCAAACATTTTGTAACATAAGAAATCAAGGTGTTTGGATTATCATTTGGGCCATACACGGACAATACTCGAATCCAATTAAACTTAATATTCAACTGTTCCGCTAAAATTTTACCAAATTTGCCAGCAGAATACTTTGCAATACCATATCCAGTTATCGGATTACAACTCGTTTCTATTGATAACGGCTCATTGTGAAGCCCATACTCTGCCTGTGATCCCAATCCAATAAATTTATTTGCATTCATTTTCTTTGCTAAATAAATTGCATCTAATGTATACTTCACATTTAAATTTTGTAAATACACATCATTTCTTCTGTTGCCAATTGTTTTGTCCCACCCCATATGTACAAAATAATCACAAGTAATACTAGGATTGTATTTTTCTAAATTATCAAGGTTGCACTCTACAATAGTAATCTTATCAGATTTAGGAATACAACTTAACTTATTAGAATTTTCTCTTACAAACATTATGACCTCATTATTATTTGAAATAAGTAATTTAGTTAATGCTAATCCTATCATTCCTGTTGATCCAGTAATTGCAACTCTCATAATTATTCCTCTGAAACTTTCATAATGTTAGACAATTCTTTTCTATCTAAATATGGTGCAAGATCCTCTAATGGTGCTGATACCATTTGTCCATTTTCTAATCTCCTAGATCCGGCTTTTGGTTGGAAATATTGAACTTTATCTACCATAACCTCACATATTTGTGGCTCATCAATAAAGAATCCGTTCTTCATGTACTTATCAAACTCTTCATTATCTTTACATCTAAAAAAGTTATATCCATAAGCTCTTGCTATTTTCTCCATATCAGGGAAGCTTAAATCTAAAGAATCTGGACCAACACCGCATAATGGACTACCTTTAAAAAAGTTTGATTGTGATTGTCTTATTGAATGATATCCATCATTATTGATTACTATTATTTTTATAGGTAATTTATGATGAATAATTGTTTGTAACTCCTGAAGATTCATTTGAATTGAACCATCTCCAGTTAGACACACTAATGGTTTTTTATCATTTGCAAAACAAGCACCAAGAGCCGCAGGCAAATCGTATCCCATTGATGCTATTCCAGAATTTTCTATAAATCTCATTCCTTTTTTTATAGTATAGCCATGGCTTCCAACAACACATGCTGTCCCGTTACCAGCTACTGTTATCATACCTTCTGGCATGCCTTTTGACAACATATCAATAACTGCATATGCATTAGCTATATCTTTTTGTTCAAAATGCTTTTTTTGAATTACAGGATAATCTTTTTGCCAAGATTTACATTGCTTCAACCAACCAGCTTCATCAGTAAAAATTTTTTCTTTACTATCAATTATACTTAGCAATCCATTAATAACATCTTTTACATTAGCATGTATCGAGTATTCAACATGAATTGTTGGTTTTTTCATTTCGTTTTCATCAATATCAACCATAATAACTTTTGCCTTTGGTGCCCAAGAAGCATAATTAAAACCAGTTTGACGAATACTTAGACGACATCCTAATGAAATAATTAAATCACTATTTTGAACAGCAAAATTTCCAGGTCTATCTCCAAAATTTCCTGGACGACCTGCAAATAGTGGATGATCAGATTCAATAACATCTGAAGCATTCCATGCTGATACTACAGGTACATTTAATCTATTTATTAAATCTTTAAACAAATTATATGATCCTGATAAACGAATTGCACTTCCTGCATATACAACTGGTCTTTTTGATTCTTTAATACTATTTATAATATAATTTAATTGATCAGAACTAGGATAAGGGATTTGCTCTAATCCTTCTTTTACAGGATCAAAACCTGTTAAATCATCGGTTTCAATAATAGCAGATTGAATATCACCAGGGATATCAACCCAAGTTGGCCCCATTCGCCCATGTGTCGCTAAATATATTGCCTTTTCAATTATATATCTAATATCATTTTTATCTTTAACTAAAGCTGCGTATTTAGTCATTGTTGATACACATGGAACAATGTTGAATTCTTGATCTCCCATAGCTCTTAAAGGTAAACCTGTACTAACTGAAAACGAATCCCATCTAACTTGTCCAGAAATGATAACCATAGGTACCGAATCTGTATAAGCACCTACAACACCAGTTAAAGTGTTGGTGCCACCAGGCCCTGTAGTAACACAAACAGCAGCACATTCATTATTCACTCTTGCATAACCTTCTGCAGCTATAGCGCAAGCTTGTTCATGGTGATTGTATATAACTTTCATGCCTTTGGCATGTCCAAAGGCATCATTTAAATTCATTGCTCCACCACCAACAACACTAAATGTCGTTTTTATTCCCGCTTCTAATATTTTGTTTACTACGTAATCAGCTAATCTAATTTTCATAGAACCACCTAATTTCCTTTTTTATTAATTTTAGAAAATATAAATTTTATTTTTCCAATTCCTACTTTTAGTAAGTTGAGCATAAATTTGTCCTTCAAAACTAATAATACTAATCCATATACACATCCACCTGAAACAGCTATTAATATAAAAGACCAAATCGTATAACTAAAGCATTTATCCATAAAATAAATTGGCACAAACATTATAGCCGCAGATATCAAATACTTCCAAACCATAACACAGATTTTCTTTATAGATATATATTTTCCCTTTATCACAAAGAAAATCAAAATAACCGTTACAATTGCTTCTGATATTGATGTGGTTATAGCGGCGCCTATTGCTCCAAAATGAGGAATTAACAATGCATTTAACCCCACGTTTAAGAATGCAGCAATAAATGTAGCTATCATAGGATACTTTTCTTTTCCAATTGCTATAAATAATTGATTGCCAAAAACTTCACCAAATCCTGACAAAATAAATCTAACAGACATTATGCATAGTAATTTTGGAACTTCTTCATACCCATCTCCTAAAAACCAACTGCACAAATTCTTCGATAACACAAAATTGCCAACGATTAAAGGCGTACCAATTATGAGAACATAATTACACGCAAAATATAAATTGTTTCGAATTCCTTCTATTCCATTCTTCGAATAATCATTCGAGTTTCTCGATACTAACACAGAAGAAATTATTGTAACTAATAACAGCATTATAGAATTAAGCTTATATGCTTGCTCATAGCATCCATTTTCATAATCCGGATTTTCTGATAAAATGCCAATCATAGTTTTATCAAAAACTGAATAAATTGTTACTGCTAACGTTGGCAAAAATATTAAAATAGCAGGCTTAAGATGTCTAAATATTTTAAGTTCATGAATATTGATAAGGAAAATATTTTTGTTCAATGAAAACCACATTATCAAGTTCGAACCAATAACAGTTAACGACATGCATAGTGTGTAAATCCATAAATCAGATTCTTGCTTTACAAAACAAAAAACACAAATAAGTCCAATTACTTTAGTAATAATACTCCTTATAGCAATAGCAGCAAAATTCTCTTGTCCTCGGAATAAAAACTGAATATCAAATGGAACAGCTAGTACCTGGATTGACAATATTAAAATTAACTTATTATAGTTATCTCCAAACCCAACTGTATACAATAATGTAATTAATACAGTTAACGACACTATAGTAGTCAAACATTTTATAACAAATATTTCCCAAAAAACTTTACTTATAAGTTCTTTGTTATTATTATAGGCAGCAACCTGCCTTTGTCCATATATATCAAACCCTAAATTTGCAAACAATATAAAATACGTTATTATTGAACAGGAATAACTATATTGACCGTTTCCCGTTTCATGTAGTACTCTTGCAAGATATGGTGCTGTAATTAAAGGGATAGCCAAAGTTAAAATTTGACTAATAAAATTGAATATAAAATTCATTCCTAGGCTTTTTTTTCTATCAGTTTCAGCCATTTCATTTCTCACAATAACAAAACTCCATTATTTCTCTATCCATTTCAAATGGAATATCTTCTTTATTATCTAAATACACTTTTGTCCATTCTACAATTTTATTAATTGTTTCATCAATGTGCCATCTTGGTTTCCAACCAAATGTATCCTTAATCTTTTGATTATCAAGTTTTAAGAACGATGCTTCATGTGGACCACCATCATGTTTGTTAACCCATGTAAGATTATTTCCCCATACATTACAAAACTTAGTTACTAAATCTCCTGTATTTACACAGTCACAATCATCAGGGCCAACATTATAATATCCTTCATATTTTCTATCTTTATATTGTTTCTCACATATTTCAAGGTAAATATACAAAGGCTCTAATACATGCTGATACGGTCTTGTTGAAAAAGGATTTCTAACAATAATATCTTTGTTGGCTTCAATTGCTCTGATACAATCTGGAATAATTCTATCATTTGCAAAATCTCCACCACCAATAACGTTACCAGCTCTAGCAGTAGATATTGCGCATCTTCCATCCGTAAAGAATGACTTTTTGTATGAATGAGTAACCAATTCACTACATGATTTTGAATTACTATATGGATCATATCCATCTAGTGGTTCATCTTCTTTAAAAGGATGATTAGGTATATCATCATTAAAATATACTTTATCTGTTGTAACATTTAAAAATGATTTAACAGATTGAGTTAATCTTACACATTCTAATATATTTACTGTACCAATAACATTAGTTTCATATGTATATTTGGGTTCTTTATATGAATCTCTAACAATTGGTTGTGCTGCTAAATGCATAACAATTTCAGGTTGAAATTCATCAAAGCACTTCTTTAAATGTTCATAATCTCTAATATCTCCTATAACAGAAGTCATTTTATTTTCTACTTTTGATATAGTAAATAGATTCGGTTGTGTTGGAGCTTCTAGGGAGTAACCATGAACTATAGCTCCAGCATTTATTAATATTTTAGATAACCAAGTCCCTTTAAAACCAGTATGACCTGTTATAAGGACTTTTTTACCTTTATAAAAGTTTAGGTCTAACATACAACTACCTCTTTATTATTTTTTTATATAATGGTTTCAAATAAGCATAAATAAAACGACAAATAAATTTAGGTATCAATATACATGGAATAGTAAATAGCCATGTCTTTATATATTTTTTTATATATGGAAAAACATATTTATAAAATTCACTTTTATAATCGATGTTATTCGCTTTCATTCTAATTATCGCTCTACCAAACCTTCCACATACAAAGCTGCTATATAATTTATTTATTTCTTTTTTGTTAAAATTATGTTTTAAAGCTAAATCCAAATAAACATAATGTAATTTTTGACCAAACACTTTAAAAATCCAAGTTTCTTTTTTATCTTGATTTGAATTCTCAACAGTAATATTATCCGATAAACAACAATTTTTAATTATACCATATTGATTTCCAAAATTTGAAGATTCTAAAATTATACATGTGTGCATAAACCATGTATCATTATATTTAATAGGGTTTTCAACAGCATTATATACATTTTTTGATATTATCATCGCACTCATAAATGTAATTTGATTTTTAATAATACTTAACCACTTGTTTTTACTATTTAAAATTAAATCATCATTTAATTTTAAATAATTGTTATGATTTTGTGTATTAATTTCATCATCTTTAAAAAAGTTATGATTTAAAAACAAATGTGTAATGTTATTATTATTTTCTAAGAAATTTAGTATATAGCTTATAGCTCCTGGAAATACCAAATCATCACTACCTATAAGCCATATATATTTACCGTTTGCTTTTTCATAGCATTGCAAGAAATTAGCATCAGGCCCTATGTTTTCAGTGTTTCTAATATACACTAAATTTTCAAATTTTTTTACAATTCCTTCTGTATTATCTGTAGAAGCATTATCAGATACAATAACTTCCAGTCTACTATCATACTGATTATATATAGAATATAAAAGCATATCTAAAAATTTACTTCTATTATATGTTGGAATTGCAATAGTTAATAACTTCTCCATTTTTTACCTCTCTAACTTTACTTTTTGCATCTTTTGCCAATTGAATAAACATTCCCAAAGAAAAATACAACATATAACAAAAAAATATATCTAGCGTTAAGAAATGTAATATGAAAATTATTAGGGCACAAAATAAAAGTGTCTTCTTTCGATTATCTATAATGTTTTTAATAATTATAAATACTTTAATCACTCCAAATAGTAAAATAATTACTCCTAAAACTCCATAACACATAAACACTAAAACATAAGTGTTTTCAATATCAAAAATTATTCCATCTCTAATGTATCCAAATATTCCACTTCCAAAAATAACATTAAAAAAACCAGCAATGTTATCTAAAGCTTGTTTCCAGTGAACCCTTCTTACATTTAATGACACATCAGAACCACCATTTAATACAGAGATTATTTTATTTGTATACATTGAAATGTCAATAATAGAAAGTAAATAAGGAGAAACTAAAATAAAGCAAAAAATAAAGATTGAAGCACACGTTATAATGTTTATTTTCCCTTTTCCTCTTGATAAAAAGAAAATCAAGATTGAACATAAAACAACAGCAATTAAACCTGTGTTTGATGTAGAGAGGAATATTAGTATTAATAGCACTCCAGCAATAAATATATTTCTAATTTTATGGCAATTTATTAAAAAATAGCAAAAAGCAAACAAAACCGGAAAAATTGCTAGTGGAGGTTGTCCTACAGTAATACGGCCTTTATACAAATCCGGGTTCATGTTTTCATTAGCTAAGTGAACACCAACAATTGGATTTTCCACATAATAACCGAAAACATTAATAAAAGCTAAAATCAAAGCCATAGCAATATATATCTTAAAATAATTATTTATACTGTATGAAAAAATTATTTTGAAATTCATAAAAATAATTAAAAGTAGTGGTACTTCTAAATATTTTATATAATAAATGATAAATTTTTGAAATTCTAATCCGCTATAATGTAATCCTAAAGGAGAGACTATAAAAATCGCTAAAAATACTACTCCAACCCAAACACTTTTAAACCTAATTGAAAAAATATTAATAAAAAATAGTAAATATATAGCTATATCTTTCAAATAACCGAATGAAACCGGTAAAAGTGTATAATTTCGAGTTGTATCAAAAACACCAAAAAACAATAAAACAATTCCTAAGACATTATTAATCATTTTTAAACTAACTTTTTTTTTCATATTATAGACCTCCTTTCTATATAAATGTAAATATGTTTTTTTAAATTACACTATAAAAAATTAATCCACCCAAATTTTCCAAGGAGCATTATTAGTAACCCATAATTTTTCTAATTTTTCTTTTTCTCTTAATGTATCCATACATTGCCAAAAGCCTTTATGAACATATGCATTTAATTGATTTTCTTTTACCAAAGTTTTTAATGGATAATCTTCAAATGGTACACTGTCATCTTTAATCAAATCTAAAACTTGTGGTTCACAAACCATGAATCCTATATTTATTAAGTCACCATCTAAATCAGATTTCTCTCTAAAGGCATTTACACTACCATCTTTACTTATGTCTATAACGCCTTTTGATTGCCCAAAATTATAACAAGACATTGTACATAATTTACCTGATTTTTTATGTTCATTTAAAAGACTTGTTAAATCTATATCACCAACAGCATCACCATAAGTAAGCATAAAAGGCTCATTACCTATATAATCTTTAACCCTTTTAACACGACCACCAGTTTGTGTATTTAGACCAGTATCTACAACTGTAACAGTCCAATTATCTTTAGAACGATTATGGATAATACGTTGATTTGACATCATATCAAAAGTAACGTCATTATTATATAGAAAATAATGAGCAAAATATTCTTTTATGATATGTTGTTTATATCCAGCACATATAATAAACTCATTAAATCCTTGTGCCGCATATATTTTCATAATATGAACTAAAATAGGAAGTTCGCCTATTTCAATCATAGGTTTTGGTTTCAAATGGGATTCCTCGCTAATACGAGTCCCCAATCCACCTGCTAATATTATAACTTTCATACTCAATCTCCTTTGAATTTATTTACTTTATATAAAGCAATCAAAATTTTTCTTCAATCCTTTTAGCAAAATTTTTATATGAAAATTTTGCATCAAGTTTATCCTTCATATCGTTTATTACATTTGAAGAATTATTAACAACTCGTGCTAAATCTTCAACATCACCACATTTAAAATATTCCACAGGAAAATCATGATATATTTCCTTTAAAACATCAATGTCTGATAAAATAGGTTTTGTACCTAAATACATTGCTTCAAGTGGCGGTATACCAAACCCTTCGTAGAATGATGGTTGAATTAAAAAAGATGCCTTAGCTATGAGACCTATCAATTCTTCGTCTGATACTGAACCTGAAAAAGTAACATTAGCACTTTCCTCAATAATATTTCTAACTTCTTCATCACCATTCTTAAAACCATTTGCATTTCCAACAATGACTAATTTATAATTTTTAAATAAATTAGAGGCTTTTAAAAGAGTTTTTAATCCTTTATGTTTTTTTATATTACCAACATAAATTACATAATTTTCTTTCTTTAATTTTTGTTTATATGTTTCAAATTTATTAGCAACCCCTTGATAACAAAAATCAATTTTATCCCTCACAAAAGGAAAATGACTTATAATTCTTTCTTTGGAAAAATTTGAAACAGTAAATACATAACTTGCTTTTTTTAAAGATTTTTTCATTATATATTTTTTGACGATTGTTTCCATTTTACTAGCATTAACCTCAGGCATATCTAGAAGTAACATATCATGTAATACTATCGTTGCTTTTATCTTAACCCAAAAAGGTATAATAAAATTAGGAATAAAAATTTCATCTAAAGAATTTATAATTCTTTTATTTTTAGAATTTAAAATAGATTTTGGAGAATATGGATTAGTATTGTCAAAAATATATTTTACTCCGATATATTTTTTTATTTTTTCTTCAGAGCCAATTAAATAATATTCATTTTTTGTAAAATCTAAATGTTCTAAAATTCCTTCTAGAAATCTACCAATACCAGACATCCCCAAATATCTACAATCGATACCTATTTTTAGCATTATATCACCTCTAAAAGAGTACGAATCCTAGTTTTAAATTGTGACTCTAAAAATAATTCTCTTACCCTGTTCTTAGCATTTGTGCCATATTTAATATTATTAAAACTCATCATAGCTTTTGCATAATCCACAATGTTTCCGTTTTCTACTTCAATACCAGTCTCATTGTTTATACTAACATAATTAACGCCTGACCCCGGAATTGTAAATGTAATGGCACCTTTCCCGTAATACATAGCTTCTGCTAAACCTATACCAAACGCTTCATTCTTAGTAATAGATGGGAAACAAAATATATCACATGCCAACAAATAAGTTTTTAATTCATCATCAGTTACTTTACCCAAAAATTCAATTTTTTTATCATTTTTTGCTTCTTTCACCAAATCATTTGTCAATGGACCTTTCCCTGCTATTAAAACAACAAAACTATCATCAAGCAATTTACTTGCATTTATTAGATAAGACAACCCTTTATATTCAACATGTCTACCAAATGCAAAGCAAATCGTTTTACCCTCATATTTTTCCCTTATTTTTTTAGATTTTTCAATATGACTGTTGTCATATTTTAATCTATTTTCATTAACACAACATGGTATAACAATGCACTTTTCTCTATTTGGTAATAACCATGGGCTACCCTCAATATAATTCGGAGAAGTAGCAACTATTTTATCTGCGCATCTTAATAAAAATTTATTTTGCCCATTAAAAAACTTTCCTATAATTTTTTGCTTAGTAATATCCAAATGCCAGTAAAGAATAAATTTAAATTTCTTCTTTTTTAGATATTTTTTTAAGAAATGTGCTACAAAAGGATTTGGATAATGAAATATTACAATATCAGGTTGAAATATCTTCATTATCTTCTTCAATTCTTTTCCATATGATAACGCAATAGATTGAGATGCTACCTTTGCTTGGCATTTAACTCTTGTAACAGACACTCCATCAATCATGTCCACTTTATTGCCTCTTTCATGATTAAAACAAATAATTCTTTGTTCATAATCATCTCTTAAAGAATTTGCTATATCTCTTGTAACTTGTTCTATTCCACCTATATGTGGATACATATAGTTTGTTATTTGAAGTACTTTTTTCAATTAACTCACCGCCATTCATCTACAATAACTTAATTATATTTTTAATATCTTGATTCTTACTCTTTTCACAAATAAGAATATTATCTTTAGTAACTGCAACTATCATATTAGTAACACCTAATAGTGAAACTCTTTGATAATCACCATCACTAACTAATATATTGTTATTGGAATCAACTGAAATACATTTGATATTTCTAATAACATTACCATTTTCATTTTTATCAAATAATTCTTCAAATGCAAGATAGTTACCAACATCATTCCATCCAAATTCTGATGGTATAACCATAATATTATCCGCATGCTCCATAACAGCAAAATCAATTGATTTCTTTTCAAAATTCATAAACTTTTCTTTTACTAATTCTGCTGTTTTAGTGCCTTCATTTAAATCAAATAATGCTTTTATTTCATTTATGGTTTCATAATGATTTAATGAATACTTCTTTAAAGCATTCATAATAGTATCATATTTAAATATAAACATTCCACTATTCCATAGATACTTACCTGATTCAAAATATTGTTTTGCTAAATCATACTTAGGCTTTTCTTTAAATCCTAAAGATTTTGTAGCTTTATTTAAAGTTGAATCAGAAACTTCAATGTAACCATATCCTGTCTCAGGATATGAAGGTTTAATACCTAAAGTAACAATACTATCGTTCTTAGCTTCTATTTCTGCTAGCTTAATTACTTTTCTGAATTCTTCAGAATCAGAAATCAAATGATCAGATGCTAGAACACATACTGTTGGATTTTCATAATACTTAGAAATCATAGTTGAACCATAAGCAATTGCAGCTGCAGTATCTCTGAATGCAGGCTCAATTATTATTCTAGAATCAGAAATCTCAGGCAAATCCTCTTTCAAAGCCGGAACTTGGATTTCATTTGTTGCAATAAAAATTCTATCTTTGTCTACTAATGGTAATACCCTTTCATATGCTAATCTTATTAATGATTTTTCTGAAAAAATTTTTAATAACTGTTTTGGCTTTTGTTTTGTTGATAGAGGCCAAAATCTTTCGCCACTACCACCTGCCATAATTAAGAATGTTAACACAATTTAATCCTCCATTAAAGACTCAATTAGCTTGTCCAAATCGTATTTAAAACTAAAACCAGTATCTTTAGTAAATTTAGTTGAATCTCCTACTAATACTTTTGCGTCATTTGGGCGAATAAATTTTGAAGAAACTGTGACATATACTTCTTTTGTTACTGCATCTACACCAACTTCATCTAGTCCTTCACCAACCCATAAAAGATTAATTCCGATTTTTGAGTAGGTTTTTTCAACAAATTCTCTTACTGTATAACACTCACCAGTTGAAATGATATAATCATTAGGTTTATCTTGTTGTAAAGAAAACCACATGGCTTTTGCATAATCTTCAGCATGTCCCCACTCGCGTCGCGCATCTAAGTTTCCAAGTTCTAAAACTTTTTTCTTGCCTTCTCTTATCATTTTTGCAGTATCAATAATCTTCATTGCAACAAAAGACTTATCTCTCATCTGCGATTCGTGATTATAACAAATACCATTTGTTACAAATAAATTATTATTTTCTCTGTAACAACGAGCCATTTGGTATGCATAAACCTTAGATACTGCATATGGAGATTTTGGTTCAAATACCGTATCTTCCGTTTGAGGATAGTTTTCTCCTGAAAACATATATGGAGATGAAAGGCAAAATACCTTTGTTCTAATTTCACTATTCTTAACCGCATCTAGTAATCTTAAGGTACCTAATGCATTTACCTCCGTAGTGTATTCTGGCATTTCAAATGATGCATCAACATGAGATTGTGAAGCTAAATGGTAAATTTCATCAGGTTTAACATTTTCGATTATTCTATTAATGTTTGATCCATCTGTTAAATCACCAATATGTGTAAAGAAGTTAGGATTATCTAAAAAATTTATTATATATCTTGACTCCAATTGAGATTTTGACTGTATTAAGCCATGAACTTCATAATTTTTCTCCAAAAGAAGTTTTGTAAGATAATAACCATCTTGCTTGGTAATTCCTGTAATTAACGCAGTTTTTCTCATCTTAAGACGCTCCTCCTCTTTCGGTTTAGGTATTACAGCCATAATCTCAAGATTTCCCTCAAATTCCATTTTTTGAGAATCGGCCGTCAGAATGAAAGTATCACCTTTCTTTATTGGAGTACCATTCACAAAACCGTTACCATCAATAATATAAAATATCTCAAAACCTTTATTTTCGTATTCTTCGCTTGTATCAACAAAAAGTTTATACATGTTGAAATGAGAATTTTTAAAAGTATCTTGCTCTTTAAAATTATGAATTCTATTTTTACTGTTATTAAAATCAATAACGTTCAATGAATCCTCAATGTGAAGTTCTCTTTTTGGCTCACGATTATAATCATATAATCTATATGTTATATCAGATGATTCTTGAACTTCAAGCAAAAAAGTATCTCCGTGTATCGCATGTACAGTACCAGGTTCTACAATAATTAAATCATCTTTACTAATAGGTCTATTAATCAAAAAGCTTTCGACTAGATTTTGATCAATAACTTCTTTTAACTCTGCAGAATTTTTAACATTAACACCTAAAGTTACTGAATCTGCTGTTGTTTCAGGTAATATATACCAACATTCAAATTTGCCTAATGAGTTTTTTGTTTTAAGTGCATAATCATCATTGGGGTGCACTTGCACGCTTAAATTATCACTTGATGATATCAATTTAAGCAATAAAGGAAATTCCTTTTCGGGATAATTTCCAAATAATTCAGGATGTTTTCTCCATAAATGCCTCAAAGTTTGCCCTTTATATCGACCATTTGTTATAATAGATGATTTATTGTTATATCCAGAAACAATCCAAGCTTCTCCCGTTCCTTCTGGGCAGTCATAAATTTTGTTTAATTCATTACCAGCCCATGGTTTAACTTCAAAATAAGGTTTAAGAAATAAGATCATTTTTTATTTCGCTCCTTCACTTCTAAACACACCTATTGCTGTATGCCATAGAATTCTAATATCTAACCATAAACTGCGTTTATATGGGTAGTATAATTCCATCTTAATTCTATCATCATATGATGTATTACTTCTTCCATGACTTGCCCAATATCCAGTAAGTCCTGGTCTAACCTTCAACAATAATTCTCGTTCTTCCTTTGAATAACGTTCTAACTCTTCAGTTAGAATAGGTCTCCATCCAACCACACTCATTTGACCAATAAAAATGTTCCATAGTTGTGGAAGCTCATCTAAACTTGTCTTTCTTAATATCTTACCAACTTTTGTTACTCTTGGATCATTTGTAATCTTAAAATCTCGTTTCCATTCTTCTAATTGCTCAGGTGTAAGTATTTCTTCAAGTGGTCTTTGATCTACAACCATAGATCTAAATTTCCACACTTTAAACTCTTTACCATTCTTTCCAATTCTTTTATGCCCATAGAATGCTGGACCTTTAGAACCCAACTTTACACAAATAATAAGAAGTAAAAACAAAGGTGATAAAATAATAAGACCTAATCCTGATGATATAATGTCAAAACTTCTTTTAATAAATGAAAAAAGAGGTTTTCTTTTATACATCGAAACACTATAATTTAACGAAAGCGCTTCTTTAACTGATTTAGTTGTACTCATAGTAATTCAACTCCCAATAGATCATATAGATTATCTATATTTTTCTATAATTTTGTATTTGTAATACATAGTTTTGTTTCGATAAACCAAAAATATATGGTCCATCTACTTATCAATTTTAGCATTTAAAGTCAATTTTTACAACCTTATGGCAAGATTAAATACAGTTTTTGCTATAATTTTTATTACTAAAGTTTAGCATATTTAACATATTTCCATATTATGTAGAAATGTATTCAATTATATATCATTATATATTTACATATAAAAATATCCTTAAGATTTCTCCTAAGGATATAATTATTATTATTCACTTACGAATAAATACACATACTATTACTACACTTAAACATTTTTCAAAACAACAAATCATAATCAAACTCTTATTTCTTAAATATACCAAGCACATTTTCTAATAATTCTTCTGTTGTAACAATTAATAATATCTCATTCCTAGCTCTAGTTGATCCTTGATATAATAATTTAATAAGAAGATAATCAGGACATGGATGCTGTCTTGCTTGAAGCTTTTTTCTATTATCGTAACTAAAAAAATCATTTAATATCATGCAAACCTTATCAAACTCTTGACCAATAACATCATGTGTATTCCTATTTGTTTTCTGATAATCTAATGTATCTACTAATCGTGATGGAGTATATGATATAAATTCATATCCCATAATTGTAGATGTTTTAGCCAATTCTACCGCTTTTACTTGATCTGGCTCATACACTATATGAATATTACTAAAATCTGTCCCATTTGTAGGTTCATTTAGATTCATTAATACCTCAACAAATCTTAAATTTACAATAAACGAAACTGCCATGAATATGGAATTAATGATAATATAAAATTGCTTTTTCTATTCTTATACCTATAATAACTATGAACAATTTGGTTCACTAAATTTATAATTTAGGCATGTCAATTTCATTACCAAGCAAAAATAAACCACACTTATACAACTAGAAAAATCGTTCTATAAATTTTCTAAATCTTGTGTTAATATACTTAAATCTACTTTTTTACTATTGTTATTTAATTCTATATCTTTCAAAATTTTAGCAGCAACTTCAGGCTCCCAATAAATTTTCAATTTGTTTCTTGCTCTTGTTATTGCAGTGTAGAAAATATTTTTTGTGATTTTCTCATCTGCTTCTCTTGTTATCACTATTTTTACCGATTCATATTCAAGGCCTTGAGCTTTATGAATCGACATAGCGTATGATACTTGAAAAGGAAGTTTTGTTCTAGTATCCATATCATAATCATATTTTTCTGTATAATATTTTTCCTTAGTTACAATAATATAAAATTCATCATTCACTTTTTCAATTTGAATTTCCCTTGAAATAATTCCAAAATAATTTAATTTGTCATATAACTTTATCTTAAATTTAATTGTTTCGTTTTTATCTAAGATATCTACTATTTTCCCTTTTAAATTATTATAAATTCCATATTGATTATAATCATTAATAATAAATACAACCGGATCATTTATTTTATAAGTCTTTTGAAACTTATGATCCATCCCCCAATAATCATACCATAGTTTTATATTTAATTGAAGATAATACAATTACTTGTCCATATTGTAGTTCTAAAAAGCTATTATCACGTGGAAGTAAATCAATCATATTAAAATTTTCTTCTGGATTAGAAAATAACATCGACATCAAGCTTTATAGACGTGTTTATAAATGCTTAGAATGCTCTAAAACATTTAAGGAAGACAATCCATTTGGTTCTACTAAAAAGCGAATTACCATTCAAAAGGATGTTCAAATTCTTAATGCTCTTAGAGATAAAACAAAAACTTATTCTTCTGTTGCTAAAGAATTTGAAGTTTCACCTTCTTATGTTGTTGATTTATTTGATAAAAAAGTGGATTTAAGAAGATTACAGCTCCCACCTGTTTTATGTATAGATGAAGTTTATGCGAAGAAACTTACTAAGCACAGTTACTGTTGTGTTTTATATTCACCTCAATGGAAAAAAATTATAGATATAATTGATTCACGACATAAATTAAATCTAATTGATTATTTCAGTAGTATTCCCATCCAAGAAAAAGATAACGTTAAATTCGTTTTTATTGATATGTGGGAGACTTATAGACAAGTAGCTAAATTATGCTTACCTAAAGCTGTTATTTGCGTTGATAGTTTTCATGTTATATCACATTTAAACCTAGCATTTAAAAAGATAAGAATCAAAGTTATGAATAGATATGAACATCTAAAAAAAGAGAATCATAACTATTATTGGCTCTTAAAAAAATATAATAACTTTTTGATGGCTGACATCGCTAAATTACCTGATAGACTAAAAGTTACTCACTCTGGTATGTATTTAACTAAATATCAAATAATTGATTATATGTTATCCTTAGATAAAGATTTAAAACTAGCTTATGAACTTAAAGAAGAATATCGCGTTTTTAATTCTACTGCCAGTAGTGAAAATGCTAACGAATGGTTAGATGAATTAATTTTAAAATTCTATAACTCTAATATTGAAGAATACTATGATTTTATTCATTTGTTGCAAAATTGGCGTAATGAGATTATTAACTCATTTAATAAGCTCAATGGTCATAGAATCAGTAATGGACCAATGGAAAGAGTTAACAGAGATATTAAAACTATATTTTCTATATCTTTTGGCTCTACTAATTTCGCAAGAGTACGAAATAGAATAATGTTTTCAATCAACGATTCTTCGCCTATTCTTTACACCAGAAAATCATTTTCAAATAAAAAAGTTGGAAAGCCTAGAGGTAAATACAAAAAGAAATAAAATAATACTGTTGGAACTAGACAAAAAAAGGAGTGGAATTTCCACTCCGATTTATTTAGAGAGTAAAGCACCAAATTCAGTGGTAAATATATTTTATACCAAATTCAGTGGGATTA
>CAMELE010000034.1 GCA_945923475.1 uncultured Mollicutes bacterium | reverse complement strand
GAATACAAGTATGGTATATTTGCTTAATTATCAGTCATATTCTTGAAAATAACCACTTTAATTAAAAAAAGGGGAAACTCAAAGGCTTTATATAGATTGAAATTAAGTATAATATGTGTTACAATCTCAAAGAGGATTAATAATGAAAAAGAAAATTATTTTATTAGTATTATTTATGTTCCCTTTGATTCCAATATGTTCGTGCAACAATTATAATGAAGCTAACATTGAAGTAATTGAAGTATCTAATATTGTACGATATAAAGATATTCGGTTTGAATCATCAAATAATTATCAGGGAGAACCAAATGCAGTCATTGAGATGATATTACATTTTCAAGATACTGACTATGAAGCATCTAGTAATTATTTTTCAAATGAATATTATATAATATCAGGAGATAAAAAAATATCACCATTAGAATTAAAGGTTGGAGATAGATTATATTTTGATATAACTAAAGTTGAAACAACAAATCCATCTCAAGCATATGGAGGATATTTGTATTTAGTTTAAAAAATTTTATTTATAGAAAAAATATGTGTATTAACATAAAAAGGGAGTTGTAAAGAAAAAGTTTCTAGCAACTCTATTTTTTTTAGAATATACATCGTTCTGATACAATTATAGTATCAGGATTTGTTCGTATGGTTAGATTCGCTCGTATTGAATCATGAAATTATTCTCTGGAGACCCAACTTTGGAAACTGAGTCAATTGATGGTATGGGAACTGATGGTCGTACATTAGTTACTTAGAACTCATTCCGTGTTCTTCACACTCTTGAAAACCTTGGACCAGCTCCAGAACCAAATCTAACAATTTTATGGTCTAAGAGACTTCCTCTTGGATTCAAGCAATACTGTGCAGATTTATCAATCAATACTTCATCAATTCAATATGAATCAGATGAATTAATGCGTCCAGAAATGGGCGATGATTACTGTATCGCTTGTTGCGTATCTTCAATGAGAGTTGGTAAGGATGAAGACTAATTATTAGGAGGATAAGAAAATGTCACAAAAGGTAGATAATCTAGTACAAATGTTAGATACTTATGTATCTGATGGTGGATACCATTTAAATGTTAACGTATTCAATCGTGAAACATTATTAGATGCTCAAAAGCACCCTGAGAAGTATCCTCAACTTACAATTCGTGTTTCAGGATACGCTGTAAACTTCATTAAGTTAACAAAAGAACAACAAGATGATGTTATCAGCCGTACAATTCATGAATCAATGTAATTAAATTAAATAAATTAGGCATAGGAGATAATCCTGTGCCTTTTTTCTACAATTTGCCTATAAATTTAAAGAATAATATGCTATAATTCTTATGAAATATATAAAGAAAGTCGAGATGATTTGAATGGCAGAAGAAATTCGTTTACAAAAGGTGATGGCATCTTGTGGGGTAGCCTCAAGAAGAGCATCAGAAAAATTAATTTTAGAAGGAAGAGTTACTGTTAATGGTAAGGTTGTAACTGAGCTTGGAACTAAGGTTTTTCCAACTGATGAAATAAAGGTTGATGATAAGCTTATCGTTAAAGAGGATAAGGTATATTATGTGCTTTATAAGCCAACTGGATATTTAACTACAGTTAGTGATGATAGAGGAAGAAGAACCGTTATGGATTTAATGCAAGCTGAGGTTAAAAAGAATCGTATTTTCCCAATAGGAAGATTAGATTATGATACTTCGGGTGTTTTATTGATGACAAACGATGGCCAGTTAGCTAATAGATTAATAAATTCTGCAAATAATATTGAAAAGGAATATTTGGCAAGAATAAATGGGCATTTAAGCCTAGAGCTTGTTGGTAAGCTTAAAAAAGGTATTTTACTTGATGGTGTTATGACTAAGCCTGCTCAAGTATTCATTGAAGAATATGATAAGCAATATGGTACTACATTAGTACGAATTACAATCACTGAAGGAAAAAATCGTCAGGTTAGACGTATGTTTGAATCAATAGGCTTCGAGGTTAAAAAGCTTAGACGTGTATCTTTTGCAGGTATTACATGTGAGGGAATGAGTAAGGGAGAATACAGAATGCTAAAGCCTCACGAGGTAAAAAAATTATATAGTTTATAATGGAGTGATTAGATGGATAAAATTTTGGAACAGCTAAAAAACTTTGCTCTTGGGAACGGTGTAGATTTAGCAAAAGGAATTATTTTTATATTACTTGGATATGTTGGAATTAGAGTATTAATAAGTATACTTAAAAGATCAGTAAATAGATCAAAAATGGAAAAGACCATACCTAATTTTATGATATCTATTTTAAATATTGGTTTAATGATTATGCTTATTATTGGTGTTTTAAAAATGCTAGGCGCATCAACTGATTCAGTTGTAACATTAGCATCAGTAATATCACTAGGTGTTTCACTTGCACTTCAGGATGTAATTTCAGGCGTTGCGAATGGATTTTTACTAGTTACAACCAAACCCTTTGTAGAAGGAGAATATGTCAAAATAGATTCAGTTGAGGGAACAGTAGTATCTATATCAATGTTTAATACTGTTTTAAAAACGGCAGATGGAATAATGATTACAATCCCTAATTCATCAGCTACTAAAACCTCAATTATTAACTATAATCGTCTTCCAGTTAGAAGAATAGTTATTAATGTACCAGTTGCATATGGTACAAAAACAGAAGTTATGAAGAAATTAATTGGCGGAGTAGCTCATTCACATGAAAAGGTACTTAAAAACCCTGAACCATCAGTAAGATTAACAGAATATCAAGATTCGAATCTAAACTATACCTTGAAATGTTGGTCAAAGGGGACTGATTATTGGGATACAATGTACGATTTGATGGAGCAAATCTTAGATGTACTAGTGGATAATAATATTCCAATTGATTATAATCAATTAGATCTACATATAAAGGATCTTCCTTTAATTAAAACGAAGGAGGTAGAGTAAAATGTTATTAGAGCAAACAGCAAAATATTCTTTAGTTACCTCTTTGATTTGGTATGGATGTTTGATCCTTTCGATTATAATATTTGTTATATATTTAAAATTCTTTAATGCAAAAAATAAAGGTTATAAAAAAACGCAAGTAAAGCTAGGAAGAGAGATTACTAGACTAGAAGAGGTTGTACAAAATGTTAAAAAGGATAAAAGGGTTGATAGCTTAAGAAAAACCCAATTAGTTCTTGCCAATTTTATAAGTACATTAGATGGTATTGCGACTACAACTTCATTAAGTGATGTAAACGATGCAATTAATATGTCAAATCAAGTATTAAAGAAAATTAAAAAGGTTGATACAGATGATTTTGAAAAGTATATCAAACAGGTAAATGAAATAATAGAGGATTTAAGCAGATTAAATTCAATGTTTATAATTATAATAGGAATAATAAAAAAATAGAAGGTTCAACAATGTGTTGGCCTTCTATTTTTTATAGCTTATTTATTTCCAAGCTCATCTAAAACGGATTTAACATAAGTATAGCTGCTTTCCATTTTATCTTTAGGAACTCCTTCAAATATTAAGTTTGCATCGGGTACTGCCTTAAAGAAAGAAGTAATAATATACTTAACATCCATTAACCCCTCGCCAATTCCCACAAGTTGGAGTTTTTCCTCCGTTTTAATGAAATCCTTTAAATGAATATTTCTTATTTTATCTTTTAATAAACCAATACAATCGTCTACAATTCTATGTTGGTAATTTACATCATAATTATCCATGTTTAAATAATTAAATACATCGATTGTTACAAATACATTACCATTATCAATATCTCTTACCAATCTATTAAGTTGTGCAGGGCAGTACATACAATGGCCATCTGCACCTTCAATAGAAATGTTAGAATTAACTTTCTTGGCATGAATAGCTAAATCACTAAAAATTCTTTTTACCTCTTGATAAGCCTCTTCGGTTCTATTTAGAGGATTATATGTCCACTTATCATCATTAAATGAACCTGTTTCACTACCAATATAATCTGCCTTAAAGTAATGGGCAAATTCAAGATGTTCCTTAAATTTTAAGATATTCTTTTCTACTAGCTCCTTATTAGAATGAACTGGGTTGAAATATGCTCCAATTAATGGAATACATAAGCCTTCATCGTGAAAAGCCTTAGAAATTTCATCAATTCTTTTTTGACTTACCTCACCATATGCAGCAGTTTCACCCTCAATAGCTTTATTAATCGCAAGCTGTAATCCATCGAATCCAACAGATGATATTTCCTTTGCAAGTGTAATTTCGTCTTTTTTTCCAAAATCTTGAGCTCTTACTATAATTTTCATATTATTCACACCTCATCTATACTAAATTATATAATAATAACTTGTAAAAGTGAATAATATAAATTATAATTTTGGTAAGTAAAATTTGAATGTAAAATTTACTATTCTTGACATAATATAAATGGTATTTTATTATAAAATAGTATTTAATTAGGAGCATAGTTATGAATAATATATATATAAATGGCAGGTTTTTATCTCAAAAAGTAACAGGAGTGCAAAGATTTGCAATAGAAACAACAAAAAAAATAGCAAAATTAGCTCAAAATGATAATAAAAATATTATAATTTTGTGTCCTAGCAATAGCAATTTTAATCCCTTTTCAAGCTCACAAAATGTTAAAATTGAATTTATTGGAAAGAAAAATGGCTATTATTGGGAGCAAATTGAACTTGCAAAGTATTGCAAAAAAAATAAGATAAAAGGTTTATTAAATCTATGTAATCTTGCGCCTATAAGGCTTAAAGATAATAATATAGTAATTCATGATATAAGAGTACTGCAACATCCAAAGGAGTTTAGTATTCTATATCGATATTTAATAAAGTATTTTACAAAAAAGAATGTTAAAAAAGCTAAAAATATATTTACAGTATCAAATTTTTCAAAATTCGCCATTGAGAATTACTATAATTTAACTGATGTAACTGTTGTATATAGTGGAGTTGATCATATTAATGGGGATAATGAAAATCAGAAACAAGAAGATTTTTTCTTATCTGTTGGTTCTTTAGAGCCCAACAAGAATTTTAAATATATTCTTGAATTTGCCAAAAAACATCCAGAATACAAATTTAAGGTTGTTGGAGGTAAAGGAAAAGCATTCGCAAATGTAGATTATGAGCAATTAACAAATGTAGAATTTTTAGGCTATGTATCGGATTCTGAGCTTAAGTCTTTGTACAGCATGGCAAAGGGCTTTATTTTTCCAAGTTTTTACGAAGGCTTTGGTCTTCCACCAATGGAAGCAATTGTCCTTGGTACAAAGGTTGTTTATGCCTCAGATATTGATGTATTACATGAAATATATGCAGATATATTAACCTACTTCAATCCAAACGATGTAAATTCTTTAGAGCTTGCACTAAATAATCCCCATATCATTACAGAGGATGAAAGAACCGCTCTATTAGAAAAATATACCTGGGAAAAAACTGCGTATAAAATATACGAAAAAATAAAAGGATAATTATATGCAAAACAATAAAAAATTTACACGTAATGTTTTACTTATTACGTTTACAAATTTAATAAGGTTTCTAGCTAATGCAGCAGCCACCTTGATAGTACCACTATTATTGGATAAGGCAAATTATGGCTATTATAAGACATTTACCCTTTATTTAACATATTTTGGTATATTTAATTTAGGATTAATTGATGGTATTTATTTAAAATTTGGTGGTGTCGACTATCAGGATTTGGATAAATCAAAATTTCGAGCCTATACTAGATTTTTATTATATTTAGAATTAATTGTCTCAATTATAATCTTTTTAGTATCATTCCTTTCAATAAAGGGGGATACTAAATATGTATTTATGTTTTTAGGCATAAACATGTTATCAGTTCAGTTTACTACCTATTTTCAAAGAGTTTCGCAGATTACTACAAGGTTTTCTAAGCAAGCAATCTTTGATTTACTATATTCAGTATGTATCCTAATCATTGTAGGAATACTATATATAACCCACACAACATCATTTAAAATATATTTATCGTTAGTAGTAGTAATGAATTACTTGATACTTATCTGGTATATAGCTAATTATATGGATATAATAAAAGGACCACATGAAAAAATACGAGATGTAAAATCGGATCTTTTAAAGCTGATACGCTTAGGTATGCCACTAATGATAGCTAACCTTGCTGGTGAATTCATTTTAAATATGGATAGACAGGTTGTTAATATATTCTTTACTAAGGAAGAATATGCTGTATACGCATATGCCTATAATATTTTGAGTGTTGCAAATATCTTTATTTCAGCAATCAGTTTGGTATTATATCCATTTTTGCGAAAAATGGATTTAGAGAATTTAAAAAAGAATTATTCGGATGCAAATGCTTTAATACTTATTGTAGTTTATTGCTGCCTCACAGCTTATTTCCCTCTTGTAAAGGTAATTGAATGGCTTTTATCATCCTACATGGATTCTATTCCAATTCTTAGGATAATATTCCCAATTATTGTATTTACATCAAGTATTACGGTTATTAAGCATAATTATTATAAGGCTTTAGATAAAAATCATGTTTATTTTTATAAATCTTTATTTATGCTAGTATTATCATTAGGAGCTAATCTTGCGGCGTATTTTATATTTGGTACTATGGAATCAATTTCAATTGCATCTATAATTACAATGATGATTTGGTATATAGATACTGAAATATATTTTATCAAGCATTATAGAGTTCATTTTTTGAAAAACTTCTTATATCTTATTATTATGCTTGCAGGCTATTATTTAACAGTATATCTAATACCTAATATTTATCTTGGCTGTGGTATATATATTTTATTAGTAGTCTTAGTATCATTTATTTGTTATAAGCCATTAATAGTTAATGTAATAAAAGGAGTTTTGACTAAACAAAATAAAGCAAAGGAAGCTGATTGATTATGAAAGTTCTATTTTTAACTAATATTCCATCTAAATATCGAGTAGATTTTTTTAATGAAATTGGTGCCTCATGTGATTTAACCGTTTTGTTTGAAAGAAACAATTTAAAATTTCGTGATAAAAGCTTTGTTGAAAACAATTTTAAAAGTTTTAAGGGAATATTTCTAGATGCTTTTTCGTGTGGAGAGGATAATACAATTTCCTTTAAAGTAAAAAAATATATAAAAAGGGGAGGCTTTGATTTAATTCTTTTAGGTAATTATCATACCTTTACATCAATGATTACGGCTAATTGGTTAATTAAGCATAAAATACCATATGGCTTAAGTATTGATGGTATGTTTATTCAAAAAAATGAAAATAGAATTAAATATAAAATTAAAAGAAGAATCTTTTCAAATGCCTCATGGTTTGTAACAACAGGAGCGTATAGTGTTAATACAATAAAGTATTACGGGGGTAAAGAGGAACATTGTTACCTATATCCATTCTCTTCGATTAAAGAGGACAATATATTAAAAGATATTGTTAGTCCCTTACAGAAAAGAGAATTAAGGGTTAAGCATAACCTTAATCCTCAAGCTAAAGTATATCTATATGTTGGACAAATGATTGAAAGGAAGGGTATAGATACCTTATTATCTAGCTTTCCGTGTGATAGCAATTTTTTGTTATTAATGGTTGGTGGTGCGATTAGTGAGCAATATTTAGACATTATAAGAAAAAGAGGTCTTAAAAATATTATAAGCTTACCATTTATACCCTTTGTAGATTTAAAGGAATACTACATGCTAGCAGATTATTTTGTATTAGCTACAAATGAGGATGCTTGGGCCCTTGTTATAAATGAAGCATTAGGGTATTCCCTTCCGGTTATTTCAACAAATAAGGCATTAGGAGCTTTAGAGCTTATTTTAGATAAAAATACAGGATATGTAATTGATAATAATAAAGATGAATTGGAAAATGCTATACTTGAATCATCTAGTTTACCTGATGATGCATATGAGAGTATGCAAAGAGCTTGTCTTGATGTGGCTAGGAATTATACCTTAGAAAAAATGGCAACAGAGCATTTAAGAATATTTAAGGAGGTTATTAATAGTGAAAACGATTAAGAAGATATCTAAATATTTCTTAGATTATTCTGAAGAAATATTGTTATTTTTAACCTTATTATTTAAATTTCTGATGCTATATGTAGGTGACTATCAAAAATCTATTCCATGCATTATTTATATAGCTTTGGTAGCCGCTTTACTGGTAGCTAATTTTATTTTTAAATATTTAAGAAAGGTTAATTTAAAAAAAATAATATTAATTATTGCACTTACAGGAATTGTTTTTGCATTATCCAATGATAAAAATATTAACTTAGTTGTTTTAGCTTCAGTTAATTTTGTTGAAAAGGGATCTAAAAAATATATTAAGGCCTTTGGAATTAGCTTGCTGATTGGCTTAATGACATCGATATTATTGTCAAGCTTTGGAGCAATTGAAGCTATAACAGAGCCCGCATCAAAAAAGGGATTTTATCTTTTTGATTTTGGACTTGGTCATCATAATACCCCAATGATGTTTTATTTTGTAATATGCTTATGCTTTTTAATTTCTTTTAAATCAGCTTGGATTCGTATATTGCTTATAATTGGCTCTGTAATTCTTGTAATACTTACATACAGTAGGACTGGATTTTTCTGTATATTGTTTGTAATTGCTTTAGATATTACAAGATTTATTAATTTTAAAAGTAAAACAGTGAATATTATGTTTATATTGTTGCCAATAATAATGATTGGAGTTTCCTTTTATATTCCATTAGGATTAAATACGCCTAAAATTGATGAGCTTTTATCTCATCGACCTTCCTTGCTTAATATTTGTATTGAGAATTTTAAATGGTTTACATTTAGAGGAAATGATTTTTCAAAGGTTTTAATTTGGGATGGAGAGCCTTTGATTGTTGATAATTTCTTTTTAAATGTTTTATATGGTAAAGGTATTATTGTATTTTTATTCTATATATCTATATATTCTATTTTGTTTTATTTTGTTGAAAAAAATGAAAACTATACATTGAAGATTTGCTTGATAGGATTTATGATATATGGCTTGTTTGAAGCAAATTTATATTCATTTGTTATGAATTTCCCTTTAGGTATGCTATTGATTTCGTTTTTATCAAGAGATCCTGAGGCTTTTAGGTTTAAAGAACTTGAAATGACTGAAAAGAATTATAAATATATATTTGAAGTAGAATAAAAATAGTATAATTAAGAGAAAGTAGATTTAAAATATAAAAAGTATATAAGAGTTTATTCAATATAACACATATATTATAGAATTAATGAATCTTATGTGGTATAATGATGATGTTTTGTGGAGGTTATCTATGATAGTAAGATCTAAAGCACCGCTAAGACTTGGCTTTGCTGGTGGTGGAACAGATTTGTTAACATATAGTGAAGAGTACGGTGGTGCAGTTTTAAATGTTACAATAAATATGTATGCCCATTGTACGATTGAGCAAACAGATAATGGGAAAGTATTGTTTGAAGCTGTTGATTTACAAGAAAAATTTGAATGTGATGTAAGGCCATATTATGAAATAGATAATAATATGATGCTTTTTAAAGGCGTATATAATAGAATTGTAAGAGATTTCTTACATAATCAAGGAATATCAATAAAGGCTACAACCTATTCAGATGCTCCTTCTGGGTCTGGACTTGGTACATCATCAACTATGGTTGTGGCTATTGTTAAGGCTTTTGTAGAACTTTTGAATTTGCCACTTGGTGAATATGAGGTTGCTAGATTGGCCTATGAGATTGAAAGAATTGATTTAAAGCTAGCTGGTGGTAAGCAGGATCAATATGCAGCGACATTTGGAGGCTTTAATTTTATTGAATTTTTACCTGGGGATAGAGTTGTGGTTAATCCTTTAAAAATTAAAGATTGGTTTAAAAAAGAGCTCCAGGAATCGGTTGTTATTTATTTTACGGGGTTATCTCGTTCAAGTGCTAAAATAATTAACGAACAAATTGAAAGTACCTCTAAAAAGAAGGAAAATCTAGAGGCTATGCACGATGTTAAAAGGGTTGCGTATGCTATGAAAGAGGCTATTTTGACATCAAATATTGATAAGCTAGCACAATTATTTATTGAAGGATGGGAAGCGAAGAAGAAAACTTCATCATCTATTTCAAATTCGAATATCGAAACTATTTACAATGTAGCGATGGCATTTGGAGCTAAAGCTGGTAAAATTAGCGGTGCTGGTGGTGGTGGCTTTATGATGTTTATTTGTGAGCCAACAAAGAAAACTGCACTTATTAATAAGCTGAGGTCATATGGTGGACATGCGAGTTCAGTTGAGTTTACAGAGGATGGGACAATAAGCTGGTACTTATAATAAACGAGGTGTATTATGTACAAAATATTACATATATCTAAATATTTCTATCCTCATATTGGTGGAGTAGAAAGAACATGTTTAGATAATATCGAGGCAGTAAGTGACAAAGCAATTCAGAAGGTGATTTGCTTTAATGATAAAAATGAATATTTAGAAGAAAAAATTGCTGGTGTGGATGTAATTAGAATACCATCTTTATTTGTTTTTGCTTCTCAGGATGTTAATTTTAGAATAAAGCATTATTTTAAAAAAATAATCAAGGAATTTGATCCGGATTATATTTATTTTCATTATCCTAATCCATTAATGCTAAGGAGCCTATTAAGGATTAAATATCGCGCAAAGCTTATCTTACATTGGCATTTGGATATAACTAGACAAAAATTTTTGAAATTGTTTTTTGAGCATGATAACAAAATAGCTCTTAAGCAAGCTTATAAGATTGTTGCAAATTCAGAGATTTATCGGGATAATTCAAACTATTTAAAAAAATATAAGGATAAGATTACTGTAATAACACCAAAGGTTGAAAATAAATTAATTTCTAATGATGATCCCCTTTACTCTAGAGTTCTTCATATTCGTAATGAATTTAAAGGTAAAAAAATATGCTATTTCATTGGCCGACATGTTGAGTATAAGGGAATAAGATATTTAGTCGAAGCATTTAAAAAAATAAAAAATGAAAATATAATATTATTAATAGCTGGTAAGGGAAAGTTAACAGAAGAACTAATGAAAGAAGCTTCAAATTGTAGTAATATTATCTTCCTTGGTAAATTAAATGATGAAGATTGTAATGTATATTTGAATGCATGTGATATATTTACATTCCCTTCAATTACAAAGAATGAATCCTTTGGTTTAGCATTAGCAGAAGCCTTGTTATGTGGGAAGCCAGCTGTTACGTTTAAAATTGAGGGATCAGGAGTAAATTTCGTTAATCTAAAGGATGTAACTGGGCTTGAGGTTCCAAATAGCGATGTAGAAGCATTAAAAAATGCAATTGTTGAGTTAGCTACGAATGATGAATTATATAATAAATTAGCAGAAGGGGCTTATAACAGATCACATATAATATTTAATGATGAAGTCTTTAAAAGTCAAAACATTAATCTTTTAAAGTAGTTGGTTTTAAGTTGGTGGTAAAATTGAAAGAGTTAACGGCAAAGGTAAAAAATGTTACATCATCTATATTGGAAAATATATGGTTTAGCTTAGCAATATCTATGATTGCGGTAATTAATTTTAGTTTAGGATTGGGAATGCTATCGTATATTCTTGCGTTAATTATAATAATTGGACTAATCATAACTAATTCTAAATTTTATATTTTACCAAATTTGTTTTTTTTGGTGCTTGGGGGCGGACTAACAGAAATCCCTAATTTTAAGACATTTGGCTTTGTTCTTTTTTGTATTTTAGCAGCGATTATGATAGGACTGCTTGTTTATTATATAATTATTAATCGGAAAAATATTGCTGAAAAATGCTTTCACAATAGCTTTGTTTATACAACCTTAGGACTACTTTTGATTATGCTACTTAGTACAATAACATCTGTAGATAGATCTAAAACCATACTATCTTCATTAGGCTTTGCAATTAATTTATTAGTTTTATTTGTTGGATTAAGCTTCATTCCTAATAATGATGATAGCAAAAAAAGATTAGGATTAAGCTTTATATTCATTACATTAGCTATTGCAATGATGACAATGATTACCTTTTTTAAGGCTTTACAAGATAATTCAATTAAGGATATTATGTTTTTAAAAATGCTAGATTTCGGTTGGGCAGATAGTAATCATTATATCGTAATGGCAAACTTTGGAGCTTTGTTCTCTTTATATTTACTACTTAGAGATTTTAAAGCTCTGCCAATAAAGAATAAGGTAATATATGTAGCAACAATATTTATATGTTTGTTTTTGAATATATTATTATTGGCAAGAGGATCAATATTGGGATTAATGTGTTCATTGTTGGTTGGAATAATCTATTTATACCTTAATAAAAAAGAATGGCGTAAAAAAATTATTATGGTTATTTCTTTTTGTGTTGTAGCCTGTTGTGGCATAGCTTTAATTCTATATTTTTCAGGTGTACTTGATGAGCTTATTAAGCATTATCAAAGTCTTCAAAGCCCTTTAAATGGTAGAGAGGCTCTATGGAAGGTGGCTTGGAAGCATTTTAAGGAAAATTGGTTTTTAGGAACAGGCTATGGTACAAGTAGAATATTTATATTAGCTGAAACTAATGATACAGTATACAATTATCATAATTATTTTTTCCAAATTTCAACCTGTGGAGTATTAGGAATTGCTGTGTTTATTGTATATTTATTAAATATTTTTAGAAGTTTATACAAAAAAAATGATGCATATTCTATTTTAGTTTCTGCATTATTTACAATGTTTTTAGTAAATGGATTTATTGATACATTGTTCTTTAGTAATAAAATAATGCCATTATTTTCATTATGCTTATGCTTTTTAGGTGGAAATGTGGTTGAAGCTAAGCCAAAAGAAAGCTTATGCTAATTATATTCAAATAAGGAGAATTTTATGAGCTACGTTGATATTATAAAAAAACAAATCAAGGATAGTGTTTGCACAAAGGAAAAACTATTAAATGATGATACATTGATTAAGAGGATTGAAGAGGTTGCGCATTTAATGGTTGAATGCTATAAAAATGGTGGAAAGGTTATTTTTGCCGGTAATGGTGGTAGTGCTGCGGATGCTCAGCATTTAGCTGGGGAATTAGTTTCTAAATTCTATTTTGATAGACCAGCCTTAGCTAGTATTGCCCTTACAGTTGATACCTCAATTATTACGGCAATTGGTAATGATTATGGCTATGATATGGTATTTACAAGACAGCTTCAGGCTAACGCTACAAGTAAGGATATTTTTGTTGGTATAACTACATCTGGAAATTCTAAAAATGTTATCAAAGCTTTCGAGTATGCTCGTAGTGTTGGTATTAAAACAGTATGCTTAAACGGCTCTTGTGGAGGCTTGATTGAAAAAAATAATTTAGTAGATTATGATTTAATTATGCCATCATGTGAAACTCCTCGAGTTCAAGAGTGCCATACTTTAGTTGGTCATATATTGTGCGGGTTAATTGAAGGAGAAATATTTAAATCATGGAAGCGATAATTTTAGCAGGGGGATTTGGGACAAGACTTCAAAGTGTTGTGAGTGATGTACCAAAGCCAATGGCTCCAATAAACGGGAGACCATTTTTATATTATTTACTTAAAAATTTAAAGCAATCTGGTTTTTCTCATATCATATTTGCCGTAGGCTACAAAAAAGAGTTTATAATTGATTATTTTAAGGATGAATTTATGGGAATGAAGATTAGCTACTCAATTGAAGAAACTCCTCTTGGTACAGGTGGCTGTATCAAAAAAGCACTAGGATTAGCTAATGAGGATTATGTTTGGGTATTAAATGGTGATACCTATGTTGATTTTGAATATAAGGATAACATAAATACATTCAGCATGGTTCTTAAAAAAATGGAAGATTTTGAGCGCTATGGAGAGGTCAAGGTATCATCCTCAAATAGAATTATAAGCTTTGAGGAGAAAAAGTATTGCAATAGTGGATATATAAATACTGGTATTTATTTGTTTCCTAAAAATATTTTTAATAGCTTTAAGATTGGGGATAACTTTTCATTAGAAAGAGATTTCTTTTCTAATAATTTGGATAAATTAAATATAAAAGCTTTGTTTACTGAAGGTTATTTTATTGATATAGGTATTCCTGAGGATTATAGAAAAGCTTTTGAGGCATTACATGACTAGGGCATTATTTCTTGACCGTGATGGTGTAATCAATGTTGATTACGGGCATGTCTATAAAAAAAGTGAATTTGATTTTGTTCCAGGAATCTTTGATTTTGTAAAAAAATATTATCAAATGGGATACATAATAATTGTCGTATCTAATCAAGCAGGAGTTGCAAAGGGTTTATATACTAAAGATGATTTAGCTATAATTGATGATTATATGAAAAAGCAATTTCTGGCAAATGGTATTGAGATTAAGGATTCGTTTTATTGTATTCATCATCCTGATGAAAATTGTGATTGTAGAAAGCCTAAGCCTGGTTTATTTAATCTTGCAAAGGAAAAATATGATATAAAGATGGATGAGTCAATTATGATTGGTGATAAAATGTCTGATTTAGAAGCCGCTCATTTAGCAGGTGTAAAGAACTTGGTTTTTTTTAAGGGTAAATATCCGGCTATGAATGCTCCATTTAAATATAAGGTGATTACATCATTAAAGAATAGTTAAAATACTTTTTTTACCAAAAAAAGAGATTGAAGTGTAATTATTAATATGATAAAATATTGAAGTGTTAATTAATAGGTTTAAAAAATAAACCTATTTTTTCGTGAAATAATGATTTCAAATTGGGTATAGAGTTATCGTAAACAAATAAATGTTAGGAGGCTAATGTTTATGAAAAAATGGATTTATTTGTTTGAAGAAGGGAACGCAAATATGCGTGAATTATTAGGTGGAAAGGGTGCTAACCTAGCAGAAATGACTAATTTAGGTCTTCCTGTTCCATATGGCTTCACTATTACAACAGAAGCGTGTATGGATTATTTTGAAAATAATAATAAGGTCAGCGAAGAAATACTTAATCAGGTTCAGGAAGCATTAAAGGTTGTGGAGGCTCGTCAAGGTAAAATATTTGGTAGTGTTGAAAACCCACTTTTAGTTTCTGTAAGAAGTGGTGCAAGAGCATCTATGCCTGGTATGATGGATACTATTTTAAATTTAGGATTAAATGATGAAACAGTAAAGGGCTTAGCTAAGCTAACAAATAATCCTCGCTTTGCCTATGATTCATATCGCCGCTTTATTCAAATGTTTTCTGATGTTGTAATGGGATTATCAAAAAAGAAATTTGAGGATGTTTTATTAACAATAAAGAAATCTAAAGGATATCAATATGACTATGAATTAACATATGAGGATTTACTTATTGTAGTTGATGAATATAAGAGATTTTATAAAGAAAATTTAAATGCCGATTTCCCTCAAAATCCTCAAGATCAATTAGCATTAGCAATTGAAGCGGTATTTAAATCATGGAATAATGAGCGTGCAATTTATTATCGTCGCTTAAATGATATTCCATCTGATTGGGGTACTGCTGTAAATATTCAATCAATGGTATTTGGTAATATGGGTGAAACATCTGGTACAGGTGTTGCGTTCACACGTAATCCTGCAACAGGAGAGAATAAGCTTTATGGTGAATATTTGATTAATGCTCAAGGTGAAGATGTAGTTGCTGGTATTCGTACACCATCACCTATTTCTAAAATGGAAGAGGATTTACCAGAATGCTTTAAAGAATTCAAAAAAATTTGTTCTATTCTTGAAAATCATTATCGTGATATGCAGGATATGGAGTTTACAATTGAAAATGGTAAATTATATTTCTTGCAAACAAGAAATGCAAAGCGTACTGCTCGTGCCGCACTTGAAATCGCTTGTGATATGGTTGAATCAGGAATGATTACAATTGAAGAGGCTTTACTACGTATTGAGGCAAAATCCTTAGATCAATTACTTCACGCTGAATTTGATAGTGAAGCATTAAAAGATGCTATACAAATTGGTCATGCACTTCCTGCATCTCCAGGTGCTGGAGCAGGTAAGGTTTATTTTACCGCAGCTGATTGTAAGGCTAATAAGAAATCTAAGGCAGATCGTGTTATTTTAGTTAGATTGGATACATCTGCAGAAGATATAGAGGGTATGCATATTGCTCAGGGTATTTTAACAGCTCATGGTGGTATGACATCTCATGCGGCTGTAGTTGCCCGTGGAATGGGAACTGCATGTGTATCTGGCTGTAAGGAACTTGAAATTGATTTTGAAAACAAGTGCATGACACTTGGTGGGCATGTAATTCATGAAGGAGATTATATCTCATTAGATGGTACAACAGGTAATGTTTATTTAGGTGATGTTAAAACTAAGCCTGTTAAGCTAGATGAAAACCTAGATAAGGTTTTAGGTTGGGCTGATGAAAGATCTCGTTTAATTGTCAAGACAAATGCTGACACAGTTGCAGATGCTCATCAAGCTCGTGTATTTGGAGCTAAGGGTATAGGACTATGTCGTAGTGAACATATGTTCTTCAATCCTGAACGTGTGCCAGTAATTCGTCAAATGATTTTATCTCGTAATGAGGATGAAAGAAAAGAAGCTTTATCTAAACTAATTGAATTCCAAAAGGAAGATTATATTGGTCTTTATAAAGAGATGGAAGGCTACGGTGTTACAGTAAGACTTCTTGACCCACCTCTACATGAATTCCTACCAAAAAGTGATGTAGATATGGCAAATCTTGCAAAATATCTTAACCGTGACTTAGAAGAGGTTAAGGAGCAATGTGAGGATTTAAAGGAAACTAACCCTATGATGGGACATCGTGGATGCCGTTTAGCTGTATCTTATCCTGAAATTGCTCGTATGCAAGCTCGTGCTATAGTTGAGGCTGCAATCGAGGTAATGAAGGAAGATAATGTTAAAATTGTTCCTGAAATCATGATTCCTTTAATTGATGATAAGAAAGAATTAAAATATGTTAAAGATGTATGTATTGATGAAATTAATGCAGTTTTCAAGGAATTAGGAGTTGAAATTCCATATGAAATTGGTACAATGATTGAAACTCCAAGAGCTGCAGTTTTAGCTGATGAAATTGCAACTGAGGCTGATTTCTTCTCATTTGGGACAAACGATTTAACTCAAATGACATTTGGTCTATCACGTGATGATGCCGCAAAGTTCTTACCTTCATATTATGAGCATAATATTTATGAAAATGATCCATTTGCAAAGCTTGATACAAATGGAGTAGGTAAACTAATTAAAAATGCTGTAAGTGCTGGAAAAGCTTTAAAGCCTAATATGCAAATGGGTATTTGTGGTGAGCATGGTGGAGAACCATCAAGTATTGAATTTGTTGCCAAGGTTGGTCTTGATTATGTTTCATGCTCTCCTTACCGTGTACCAATTGCTCGTTTAGCTGCAGCTCAAGCTAATATTAAAAATCAAAAGTAAAATGACAAAGAAGCTTTGAAATTTAACAAGGCTTCTTTCTTTTTTTATAATGTTCTAAAAGTCTTAAATTAGAGATTATTTATAAAAAATCTATAGTATCCATTGTTATATAATTCTACAGTATATTTATTCAATACAACATGTATTTTATTTCCTGGTTAACCTTGAAGTTCAAGTCTAGATAATCCATGATATGTATCAATAATTTATTTAACTGATATATCAATTTCTGAAGGAACTGTTTAATAATAACTAGGTATAATAAAATCATTTTTTCTTAAAATAAATATTGAAAAAATATATTCTGTATGATAATATATAGCCGTATTCAAACTAAGGGAGTAGATAGCCTTTTAGGTGTGAAATCCGACATCTCGATGAAACTCATCCGGATTTTACGTAAATGTCAAGACTTAGTATAGTTTAATGCTATACTTGTCAAAATTTAATTTGGAATTATCGACAGGTATATGCCTGTTTTTTTGTTTTATAAGGAGGAATTAAAATGACAAAAAAATTTGAAGCATTGGATATCCATGAGGCAGAAAAAGAATTAGAAACCAGCATTGGAAATGGATTATCTGAAGCAGATGCTGAGCAAAGATTAGCTCAATATGGGAAAAATGAGCTAGTTGAAAAGAAAAAGAAGCCATGGTATATGATTTTCCTAGGTGAGCTAAATAACCCAATGATTTTTGTTTTATTCGCAGCTATTGCGGTTACAATTGGTGTTTCAATTTATGACACTATTAACTCAATAAAAAGCGGATTAGGATTTGATTTTACAAAAACAGGAGACTGGCCAGATGTAATAATTATTTTAGCAGTTATTATAATTAACGCTACTATTGGTACAGTTCAAGAGATTAAAGCTGAGGATTCACTTGAGGCACTTAAAAAGATGTCTTCTCCAGAATCAACAGTTATTCGAGATGGTAAGAAACAAAAGATTAAATCCGCACTTTTAGTTCCAGGAGATATTGTTGTTCTTGAGGAAGGAGATACAATAGGTGCAGATTTGAGATTGGTTGAGACTGTAAACTTAAAGGTTACAGAAGCCTCATTAACTGGTGAATCAGTTCCATCAGAGAAGAAGGCAGATGTTGTATTTACTGGTGAGGTTGGAATTGGAGATCGTGTAAACTGTGCTTATATGTCTACAACAGTAGCTTATGGACGTGGTAAGGGTATTGTTTGCCAGACTGGAATGAACACTGAAATAGGTAAAATTGCCGATGCTCTTGATAATGAAGAGGAAACTGACACACCTTTACAAAAGATTTTAGCTAAACTATCTAAAACATTAGGATTATTAACATTAGCAATCGTAATAGTAGTTTTATTAGTTGATATTATTTGGATTTTTATTGATGGAAATGGTACACAGATTGAAGCTTATTTAGAGGCTGTATTATCATCTATTTCTCTTGCAGTAGCTGCTATTCCTGAGGGACTTGCGGCTGTAGTTACAATTGTTCTTGCAATTGGTGTTCAAAGAATGGTTAGAGCAAATACGATCGTAAGAAAACTACCTAGTGTTGAAACTTTAGGAGCAGTTAGTGTTGTATGCTCAGATAAAACAGGTACATTAACTCAAAATAAGATGACTGTTGTTGAAGCTTATGTTGACCATAGTTTCTTTAAAGAAGATGATTTTAACCAAGGTAATTCTAATGAAGAGATAAAGCTTCTAGCTAAGGGTATGAGTTTATGCTCAAATGCTTCAGTAGATGATGGATTATATGGTGACCCAACTGAAATAGCATTGGTTGTTTTTGCAAATGCATTTGATTTACCTAAGAGTAAGATTGAGGCCCTAGAGCCAAGAGTTGATGAACTACCATTTGATTCTGTTCGTAAGATGATGTCTACAAGACATAATGTTTCAGGGAAATCAATTGTTTATACAAAGGGTGCGTTAGATAGTATTTTAAAATATACTACTAGTATCTTAGAAAATGGAAATGTTAGACCTATTACAAAGGATGATATTGATAAGATATATGCTGCAAATACTCAATTTTCCAATAAAGCATTACGTGTTTTAGCTCTTGCATATCGTGAAAATGATTCAATTGAAGAGGATAATCTTACATTTGTTGGACTTGTTGCGATGATTGACCCTCCAAGAAAAGAGGCTTTACCAGCAGTTTTAAAATTAAAGAATGCCGGTATTACTACAGTAATGATTACTGGAGACCATAAGGATACAGCCTTTGCAGTAGCTTCATCACTTGGAATTTGTGAAACTAAAGATCAATGCTTAACTGGTCAAGATGTTGATAATATGTCAGAAGAAGAGCTTAAGGAAGCTTGCAAGAAAACTCGTGTTTTTGCCCGTGTATCTCCACAAAATAAGGTTCAAATTGTTAAAGCATTCCAAGCCTTAGGAAATATTTGTGCGATGACTGGAGATGGAGTTAATGATGCGCCATCATTAAAGGCAGCAGATATAGGTATTGCAATGGGTATCACTGGTACTGACGTTGCTAAAGGCGCTGCCGATATGGTTCTTGTAGATGATAACTTTGCATCAATTGAAAAAGCAGTAGAAGAGGGCCGTGGAATTTATGCAAATATTAAGAAAACAGTTTACTTCTTACTAGGAAGTAATATTGCCGAAGTATTTGCAATGCTAATTTTGATTATTATAGGTCTTCCTGCACCTTTAATTGCAATTCATCTATTATGGGTTAATTTGATTACAGATTCATTACCTGCAATTGCGCTTGGTATGCAACCAAAGGATCCACAGATTATGAATGAAAAACCTCGTGATCAAAAAGAAGGTATATTTGCTCATGGTGGAGTAGCTTTAACAGCCGGATATGGTATTGTAATTACGTTAGCGGTAGTTATAGCATATTTTGCTTGCGGTTGGTTAAATGGATGTGGTAGCATTTCCAGTATAAAGAATTTATACAGTACAAATGAAGGTATCCTTCATCAAGCACAAACAATGGCATTTACTACTTTAGCATTCTCAGAACTTATCCATATGATTGGTATGAGTAATGTTGGAAGAAGCTTTGTTCATGTATTTAAGGATAAGAATATTATGATGCTTATTGCTTTAGTATTTGGAGTTTTACTACAATTTATAGTTATTGAGGTTCCAGGAATTTCTGATGTATTCTCAACTCAAAATTTAAGTGGAATTGAATGGGTAATTACAGCGTGCTTATCTGTATTACCTCTTGTAGTACATGAAATAGTTGTTCTTGTTAATTTTATTAAAAGAAAAAAAGAAGCAAAAGCTTCAAATTAAATAGTATAAGTATATAAAATAAAAGGGGCGTGTGAAAAAATAGATTTTTAAAAATCTATTGGACTCATACGTCCTTTTCT
>CAMELE010000033.1 GCA_945923475.1 uncultured Mollicutes bacterium | reverse complement strand
TTTCAAAGACCAATTTTTGCATTGCTCCTTTAGAGCACGCTTATTTAGTATATCACAAATGATAGCAATTTGTCAACATAAACATTCTGTAATTTGAATATTTTTAGTATGAAAACGTGACCCTTCATTTGCGCTCTTTTATGATACTAAATTTTAAATTTACTGTCAAGCATTTTCATCGATTTTTTGCAAGTTTTTTAAAAAAAGAAAAAAGCGCAATAATAAACATTATCACGCCAATATTTTTGAATATATTTATTCTATTTATCTGTTATTTTCTTGACCTCAGAATAAGCCATAATAAGTGGCCCTACTCCCTTAGCATCATTCTCAACTACAGGCTCAGAAATATAATATTCATATGATCCATCTCTTCTTGGATCATTTTCAGGTCCTAATCCTGCAACTAAGCAAATTCCACCAACATTTAAATCACCGTTTTTTTCAGTTAGATACCTTTTACAAGTACCATTAAAAATGTCTAATCCAATTTGCTGATAACGCTTTGGTAAAACGCCTAGCCTTACACCCTTTAAAATTGCATAAGCAATCATAACTGAACCAGATGTTTCTAGATAATTCCCCTCGCAGTTTGCTTTATCAACGACCTGCCAGAACATTTTTGAATCAGAATCTTGATATTCTAATAATCCATCAATGGTTTCTTTTAGTAAAGATGTAAAGAAACGATACTCATCGTACATTTGCTCATCAATATAACCACAAATATCCGCAATCGCAACAGTATACCATCCACAAGCTCTTAACCAGAAATTCTTTGATAAGCCTGTTGTCTTGTCTGCCCAAAACATTGTCTTTTCACTATCATATCCATGATAATATAAGTGTTTATTAGGGTCATACATATACTTTCTAACATTCTTGAATTGATTGATTATATCATTATAATGAGTCTTCCCACCAAACTCTGTGTCATATCGCATATAAAACACTTGCGCCATATATAATCCATCAAGCCATACCTGATCATGATAAATCTTTTTATGCCAGAAATTTCCTTCTTTAGTTCTTGGTTGACCTTCAATTTGCTTAAAGGTATTTTCAATCGCTTTACGATATTTTTCCTTTTTTGTAATTCGATATAAATCGAAAAGAACTCTACTCTCTGCCATATCATCAGTAGAATACTTAGTATAATCATAGGTCTTAATAGTACCATCTTCTTCTACAAAGTAATCAATATAGGATATTACAAAATCTAAATATTTGTTTTCCTTAGTTTGATCATATAAGGAAAGTAATGATATCATCATACATCCATCTATATAATTCCATTTAGGCTCTTTTCCATTACGCATCAATTCGATGTTCCAAAGAGGGCACTCTGGAGTTGATTGAGTTATAAGCTTTTCAATATATTTATCAATTAGTTCATACATGTTAACCACCTCAAATATATATTAATTATACTTGAGGTGATAAACTTTTTCAAGGCGCTAATAAAGAAAGAGCTGTTTTTCCATAATAAATGCTTGATTATTTTTTGATAGATCAAATAATTCCTCATCAATATAAAGCTTTGAGCCTTCCTTTTTTTCAAAGCCTAGCCTATTAAACAGCTCTTCTATTAACGGACTATTTACGACACAATACATAATAGATACGCCATCATTACGAGCACTTTCCTCCAACGTATTAAACAGTGAAATTACAACTTCATCCTCCATTGTTTTTTTAAAAACAAAATATCTTATTAGAGCATTCTTATTATACCTTTCATATGAAACCGCACCTATAATTACGCCTTCATCCTTAACTATTATAGCATTTGATAAAATAGCATCCGATACATCATTAATAGAAGGTACTGATGTCAAAAAAGCCTTTAACTCATCAGCACTCTTTTGATTAACATGTTCAATATTCATCAATAATTAATCTCCTTTAATTAAAAACTTTATCTATCATTTCTTTAATAAAACTTCGATAAATAACTTCTTCACTCGAGGAAACCTCTAGAAATTCAGGATAAATTACTCCCCACCAATTATCTCCTAAAGCGTCACCGATTTTAACTAAAAATGTTAAAGTAGTATCATCTTTGACACTACTTCCATTATATGCTTTAGAATAAAATGTATGCTTTTCTAAACTAGAAATGGCATCATATTTTTCTAAAAGTACATTAAATTCATCTATTGATTCTATTATGTTTTCTTTAAATCTTTCCCCATTTCTACAAAAGCATTTTTCAAGATATGAAACGGTTAACTGCTGTACCTCTTTTTTAATAACTAAATCCGTTTCTGAATTACTGTTTGGAATAACCCTTACTCTAATTTCATCATCCTTTTCGAAAGCCTTAGCTACACAAAAAATACTTATTAATATTATAAAGAGCAATACTATTTTTTTACGCATAGAAAAAGCCTCCTCAATCAATATTATGGAGGCATTTTTTATTTTTATTCATTCTTTAAAGTCTTTTGTATATCCTCGTATGATATAGCCCCTTCTCTTAGAACCTTTACCCCATCAATTAAACTAACTACCGTTGATGCTAAACTCGAGGTTGGATAGCCTGAAGGAGGGATAATTGTATCAACTAAGTCACCATACTCTTCCTTTATTACAGAATAATCATTCAAAGATGGTTGTCCAGACTCATTAACAGATGTTGTAGCCATAGGACCTTCCTTAAGCAACAAATCAATGGTTGAAGGATAATTTGGAATTCTAACACCAATCGTTTCATATCCTATTCCATCTAATATACACGGCTTTGATTTTAATATTAGGGTTAAAGGTCCTGGCAGATACTTACTAATTAATTTCTTTCCATCAGCACTAACATAGGCAATTTCTTCAATTTGAAGGATATTAGCGCATAGAACTGCTAGAGGTTTTGTTTTAGGACGATGCTTTATTTCATAAATTCTATTTATACCATCTTTATCATATATCGATGCGCCGATTCCGTATACTGTATCAGTAGGAAAGATAATTACTTTATTTTTCATTATTAAAGCCTCTAATGACAAACGTCATTCTATCACGTCCCTGAAGATCCTTTTTCGTGTAAATCCTTGCATCCGGAAAATATTCTTTACATATTGCTTCTATTTCCTGTGTTTTGTTATAACCATGCTCAAATCCTAAAATACATTTATCCTTCATAATCTTTGGTGCATTACTTAAAATTATATGATAGAATTTTAACCCATCATCTCCTCCAAATAAAGCTATATTTGGTTCATTATCCTTAACTAAAGGATCAACATTCTCAGATGCTGGAATATAAGGAGGATTTGATACTAGAATATCAAACTTCTTATCCATAACTGGTTCTAACATATTGCCTTGATAAAAATCTACCTTTGCGTCAAGCTTTAAAGCATTTTCTCTTGCTACACCTAATGCCTCAAAAGAAATATCTGTTGCACAAACATGCATATGAGGCTCCTCAAGGGCAAGAGTACAGCTTATACACCCAGAACCAGTACCGATATCCACAACATCAACATCATTAGGCTTAAAATAATCATCATATAAGAATAATACATTCTCAACAAGCTCCTCTGTTTCATATCGTGGAATTAGCACATTCTCGTTTACATTAAAATCATAGCCGTAAAAGCATGATGTACCAATAATATACTGAATCGGAACATTATCATTAAAATATTTTTTTACATCCTCTTCAAAGCTATCAATAACATTTTGCTCTATCTGATCATTCATTTTTAAATAAAGCTCAGCTGAGGATAATTTTGACTCATGTAATAAAAGTAATAAAATAGCACTTTCCTCTAAGCCTCTTTCTACAGCTTGAGTTTGATATTTTTCTAAAAACTCTTTGTATTTCATAAAAATCACCAAGCTAATTATACAAAAAAAGTAAAACAAATGAAAGAATATGTCATGCGTTTTTTGTTATATTATTCATTATTTTATAGAGCTTAAGTGAAACATATCCTAATCATATTCAAATAGTGATAATTATAATATATATTAAATTACATTTTTTGCATTGTGAAAAGAAAAAAAGAAACAAATGATACATTGTTTCCTTTCTTGTCAAAATTTTAGTTTTCACTCTCAGCAGATAATAAACGCTTTTGATTTTCATTAATTAGCTCTTGGATAACAAGATCAAGCTTCCCATCAATTATAGCATCCAAACGATTAATTGAAAAACCAATACGATGATCCGTAACTCTGTTTTGTGGATAATTATATGTTCTAATCTTTTCACTACGTTCACCATGGCCAATAAGAGATTGTCTTGTAGCACCTGTTTTCTCAGCTTCTGCCTCGACCATTCTTTCATAAATCCTAGTACGTAATAGTTCCATTGCTGTTGCTTTATTCTCATGTTGGGAACGATGAATTTGGCAAGCAACATATTCTCCTGTTGGAATATATGTTACACGTACTGCTGAATAGGTGGTATTAACGCCTTGCCCACCAGGGCCTGATGAGCAGAAGGTATCAATTCGTAGATCCTTTTCCTCAAGCTGGAAATCAATCTCTTGTGCCTCAGGCATTACCAAAACAGTTGCAATTGATGTTTGAATTCTACCATTTGCCTCTGTAACAGGAATACGTTGAACACGATGACCACCAGATTCATATTTTAAGGTTGAATAAACAGATTCTCCTGATACCTTAAATGATATTTGTGAATAACCACCCATATCAGAAGGCATTGAATCATATACAGTTATTTTCCAGCCCTTTGATTCTGCATACTTAGAATACATTCTAAATAAGTCACCTGCAAAAATGTTAGCCTCATCACCACCTACAGCTCCTCTTATTTCCATGATAACATCTTTATCATCATTAGGGTCCTTTGGTAATAATAAAACCTTTAATTCTTCCTCAAGTTGTCCCATTTTATTGTGAGCCTCTTCTAATTCAGCAGCTGCTAATTCAGAAATCTCTGGATCAGATTCATGACTCATTTCCTTAAGCTCAGGAATACTTTCCTCTAAGCTCTTATACTCACGATATTTTGTAACAACCTTTTCTAGTTGACGTTGCTCCTTAGATAATTCCGTTAATCTTTTTACATCTGATACTACATCAGGATCAGACAATAATTGATTAACCTCTTCATATCTTTTATCCATTAGATCTAAACGATCCTTAACCATATTAATTTGTCTCCTTTCCAATTTCCGAGAACTTTGAGTGACTTCCTTCAAATAAGAATTCAAGCTCAACACCTGCAGTTCCAGAACGGTTTTTAGCAATTATTAAAGTAGCCTTTTGTGATTTAGGCTTTTCTTCAGCTTTAGCTCGATTATAATATTCCTCACGATATAGGAATGTAACCATATCTGCATCCTGCTCAATCGAACCAGAATCACGTAAATCGGCCATTATAGGCTTCTTATCTTCACGTTTTTCAACCTCACGTGACAATTGGGCTAAGGCTAATACTGGAATTTGTAATTCACGAGCCATCATTTTAAGTCCACGCGAAATCTTTGAAACCTCTTCCTGACGGCTCTTAGCTCCAGAGCCTGTTCCATCAATTAATTGAAGATAATCAATTACTACAAAATCAAGTCCTGTTGTAGCCTTTAATTTACGACATTTTGTTCTGATATCTTCAAGCGTAACCATAGATGAATCATCAAAATACAAATTCAAATTATTAAGCTTATCACAGCCCGTTTCATAAGCACGATAATCACTACCTACAATATCACCACTACGAATTAAATTTAAGTCAATTGACGCTTCAGCCGAAATCATACGTTCAACTAATTGATCCATACCCATTTCTAGTGAAAAAATAGCTACAACCGCCTTTGAGTTTTTATTTTCAGTGGCAACATTAACTGCAATATTCATTGCAAGAGCAGACTTTCCCATAGCAGGACGGGCAGCTAAAATTATTAATTGTTCAGGTTGAAATCCAAGAGTAATTCGATCAAGGCCTCCAAATCCTGATGATAGTCCTGTAATTCCACCCTTCGCCTCGCTATTTTTTGTCATTTTATCTTTAACAGTCGAAGTAACCTCATTAATTCCAATAAAGTTTGATGTTTTTCTCTTTTTTGAAAGATTGAAAATAACGTCCTCAACGCTTGTTAAATAATCATTTGCATTTACCTTCGCATCATAGCCTTTTTGGGCCAGATTACTAAGAGAGTTTATTGTAAGCCTTTTAAGTGAAGCCTCTCGTACAAGCTCAACATAAGTATCAATATTCATTGTTGAGTAATTATAATTAACTACTGAATTTAAATAATCCATTCCTCCGCATTGTTCTAACATATTATTTGATTCAAGATAAGAAAGTAAAGTTGTAAAATCTAATCCCTTACCATTTGTATAAAGATTTACCATTGCCTGAAATATAATATGATTTCTACTGTCATAAAAATCATCGGGAGATAATTCATCCATTATTTCAACTACCAATGTTTCATCCAATATAATAGAACCTAATACAGCCATTTCGGCTTCGACATTGCGAGGAACTTGTAATTGAAGTTCCATAACAATACCTCTACTTTTCTAAAACATTAATTTCAATTGATGCTTGTAGTCCCTTGCCTAAATCTACTGTTGCGGTAAATATTCCAACAGAATTAATTTCAGCAGGTAAAGAAACCTTCTTCTTATCTAATGTAATACCTGTTTGAGCCTCAAACTCCTCACAAATTTGCTTATTTGTAATATGACCAAATGTTTTGCCATCTGCACCAACCTTTATATAGACATTAATAGATTGTGCTTCAATTTCTTGCTTAAGCTTAAGCATTAATTGAAAATGATTCTCTTCATCAAGCTTTGCTTGAGCCTTTTCAGCCTCTACCTGCTTAATATTCTCATCTGTAGCTTGAATAGCTAATTTGTTTGTTAGCAAATAATTTCCATATCCATTTGCTACATCAATAATTTGACCTTTTTGGCCTCTTCCTTTAACATCCTGTGATAGAATAACCTTCATTTTTGTGTCTCCTTCTTCCTCATTATTCCGTTTAATTATTTCCTTTAAGTTACTTACAACCTCTGAAACGTTCTTATTCAATATTTGACAGGCAGCATTACTTAAATGTCCGCCACCTCCCATTTCCTCCATAATTAATTGAACATTAATCTTTTCATAGCTACGGGCAGATATACCTACCTGATCCATTCGAAGCTTTCCAATCGCAAATGAAGCCTCCACGCCATCAATATTCATCAGCTTATCAGCAATTTGAGCAAGAAAAGAACGATCATTAACTATATCCATATCATCTAATGCCGTAATTGCATATTTATTCATATAGATTTCTGATTCAGCAATTGCCTTTGCAATGCTTCGCTCGACAGAATAACTTGATCTGATAAGCTCACGAGCTTTAATCATATCTCCACCAAGCTCTTTAATAGTAGCTGCGGCTTCAAATGTTCTTCCTGATGAACGAAATGTAAAATTACTTGAATCAATTACCAAGCCAGCAAGCATACAGGTTGATTCAATTGGCTCAAATTTAATCCCCTTATTATAGAACAATATCATTTCAGTAACTAATTCAACCGTACTAGATGCATATGGTTCAACATAGCTTAAAATTGGATCAATAAATGAATTTTCTCCGCTTCTATGATGGTCAATAACAGCAATCTTTTTTATTTTTTGTGCTAATTCTGGAAACATCATAATGTTTGGAGACTGTGTATCACAAACTACAAGTAAAGAATTTGGCCTAATATCAGCCTCTGACATTAGAACAATTCTTTCAAATAGTTCAGGGGATTCATCTCTTAATGCTTCATACATCTTCAAAACATTATGATCTGCTTTATTTATATCAAAAACAATATATCCATCCTTACTTGAAGACATTACCATTCGTAAAACACAAACCATTGAACCTAAGCAATCCGCATCAGCCCCAATATGACCAGAAATAAATACATTTGTCGAATTCTCAACGGCATCCTTTAAGGCACTTGCCTGAACACGAGCCTTTACCAACGAATTTTTTTCAACGGCATCTGTCTTTCCACCAAAGTATTTAATCTTTTCATTTTGAATATTAACTACAACCTGGTCGCCACCACGCTTTTCTGCAAGTTCTACTGCTGACTGGGCTAATCCACCAAGCTCATCAGGCTCAACGTCATAGCAAGCAACTCCAATTGAAACACTTACACGAACATGATTTTTTGTAGCTATATCTCTTGCCTGATTTAATACATCAAATTTGTTATTAACCATTTGCATCAATGATTCTTTATCAAGTATCATTACAAGTCTATCATCATCATAGCTTTGTAAATATGCTCCATAATTATGAACATAGTCAGATATTTCTCCTAAAAATTGACCTCTAATAGTTGACTTTTCTTGCATATCATAATCTTTTAAAGACTCTTCAAGATTATCAAGTAAGATAATACCAATTGCGGTAATACGATTATCATATTTCGTTTTAATAACTTCACGCTCAGTTACATTGAAAAAATATAGTATTTCTTTATCTCTATAATTCAATACCTCATAATATTCGTTATCATTTCTAATGATAAAGCTTTTCTTTTTAGAATCAAGCTCATCAATTAGTTGAGGAATTGCTTGAAATAAAGGTAGATCCTGTAAACGTGATTTAAATATTTCCTTTAAATAATCATTTGCCCATTTAATAACATTATTTTCATATACAAGAATTCCAATAGGTAAATTGTCAACTGCCTCGTCACCTGCTTGATTAACATGATATGATAGATTGTTCCAAACCTCTATCCTATCCTCTAATGCTTTTATTTTTTCTTTTTGTTTAAAAGAAACGTATAGCATAACAAAAAACACTGATAGAGTAGTCATGAATATAGCTATAGCTAAAATTACTATATGTTTATAGAACACACCATACACAACATATAGTGCACAAGATATTATTAATGATAAAACTGCTAAAATAATATTCTTCAAAAAAATCACCCTCTATTATTTCCATTATAACATAATTTAAAATAAAGTTTTCAATTATATATATTTTTTTTAGCAGAAATATCTAAAAAAAGACCCTACAGTATTCTGCAAGGTCTTTATATTCAACTAAAAATAAAAACTAGTCTTTAACGAATGGTAATAAAGCCATATGACGAGCACGCTTAATAGCAGCTGCTAGTTTTCTTTGATATTTAGCAGATGTACCAGTTACACGACGAGGTAAAATCTTTCCTCTATCAGTAACAAACTTTCTTAATAAATCTACATCTTTAAAATCAATATGCTCAATATGATTTTGTGTAAAGTAGCATACCTTACGACGACGGAAGCCACCACGATTTTGTTGTTGCATAAACGAATCCTCCTTTTAGAATGGTAGGTCATCATCAGCGACATTTAAATCAAGAACTTGATCCTGACTAGGCTCAGCACTTGGTTGAGCAGGACTTTGATATTGAGTCCTTGGACCATTTTGTTGATATTGATTACTATATCCCTGATTTTGGAAACCTTGATAATTTTGTTGATTATAACCAGGCTGAGCTTGGACTGGAGCTTGGTTAGGATCACGAGGCTGAAGATTTTGAACTGACTCTACCAAAACCTCAGTTACATAACGAGTTTGCCCTTGTTGATCCTGATATGAACGAGTTTGAATACGACCTTCGATACCGATCATATACCCCTTCTTAATGTATCTAGACATGAATTCTGCGTTTTGTCTCCAAGCAACACAGTTAATAAAATCTGCTGTTCTTTCTCCGTTTTGAGAAACATATTGACGATCACAAGCGATTGTGAATGAAACTGAACCAGTTCCGTTTTGTAAATATCTAATCTCTGGATCTTTTGTAATTCTACCAACTAATATAACACGATTAATCATCTAGATAACCTCTTTTCTTTAGATTAATTAAGCTTCATACTTAACTACGATATGACGTAAAACCTTTTCATCATATCCAGCGATACGATCGAACTCAGTAAGTGCAGCTGGTGTAGCTTCAACTAGAGCCCAAACATAGTAACCCTTACGATTCTTTGCGATTTCGTAAGCTAAATCTTTTAAACCCATTTCCTTTTGCTCAACAACCTTTGAATTGTTGCTAGAGAAAATTGCATTGATAGAAGCTATTTCTTTTGCAATAGCATCTTGGTCTAATGATGGATTTAAAATATACATTACTTCGTACTTTTTCATATTTTCCACCTCCTATGGACTAATGGTCTACATCAATGTAGACAGGAGCATTTTTTCCAATGCTATAGTATTTTAGCATACTTAGATTAAACATACAAGTAATTTTTTGTAAATAAAATTTTATTTTTAGCAATTTATAAATTATTTAGAATATCCTAATTCTTTAAGCAATTCAATTGCTTTATTTATAACAAATGAAGTCGCTTGTGTTCTAACATTATTTCTTCCAATATCTCCAAATCTCATCGTATATGTATAAACATTCTCCTTTATACCAATTCCGAAGCAAACCATTCCAACCGGATGATATTTTGTCCCACCACCAGGACCAGCAACACCAGATGTTACAAGACTAACATCAGCTAAAGCCTCCTTCATAGCACCCCTAGCCATTTGAGCCGTAACCTCTTCTGAAACGACTCCATATTTAATGATAGTTTCTTCATCAACTCCTAAATATTTAACCTTAGCTTCATTGGCATACGTTACAAAACAAACATTTAAAACCTTTGATGCATTAGCTACATCTATTATGCTTGAGGAAACCATTCCACCAGTACATGATTCGGCAGTAGTAATCGTAAAATTATTATCAATTAATATATTTACTAAAGTTTCTGCATTTTCCATTTTTATCACCAATATTATTTTATCATCTTTTTCTTAAAATATCTTAATTATTTGCATTTTATAAGTAAATAATAATAACGTGATTTATATGAAAAAAACAATTGTGTTACTTAGTAAATTTGCATTATATTCTATCATTATCCTTTCTATTTTATTTGTAATTGATGGTAAAAAAACTATTAACGATATTACTCAAATGAATAAAATTCAAATATATGATAGAAATAATTCGTTAATATATACATCCTCAAATCTTCATGAAGGGAACTATTTAAAGCTCGAGGAAATGTCAGATAAAATCCTTAAAATATTCATTTTCTCAGAGGATAAAAGATTTTATCGTCATAATGGCTTTGATTTATATCGTATTTTAAAATCATTTTTTTCCTCTTCTACTTCAGGCGCTTCTACAATTACTCAGCAATATATTAAGAACCTATATTTTAATAATGAAAGATCCTATATTAGAAAAATAAAAGAGTTGTATCTAGGTATAAGATTAGAAATGGACTATTCCAAAAACGAAATACTTGAAGGCTACCTTAATACTATTTATTTTGGAAACGATCAATATGGTATTTATGACGCTTCTATATATTACTTTAATAAGCATCCGTATAATCTATCTATAGCTCAGATATGTGTTCTTGCAAATATAATAAAAAATCCTACCACCTATTGCCCTATTATAAATTATAATAACGCCTTAATAAAAAGAAATTCTTTAATTCGAAGCCTATATAATTCTAAAATAATTAATTCTTCAGAATATAACGAAGCCATCCAAGAGAAGTTAATTATTTCAAAAGGTAAGCCACAAAAATATGATGATTCTATATTGTACTTTAAGGATATTGTTTTAAATGAATTAGCAAAGCTAAACATAAAAAAGGATTATAATCAAACGATTAAAATATATACTAATTATGATTCAAATCTTAACAAAAACGTTAGTAATCTATTTTCAAATTTAAGTAATGAAAATTCAAGTTTTATTTGTGTTAATAAGGAAGGATATTATTTATCTGTCATCGGAGGTGTTGATTATCATAAATCAAGCTTTAATATTGGACTTAAAGGAAAAAGACAAATAGCATCTACTGCAAAGCCCCTTTTATATTATGATGCAATCTTGAGAGGCTATAAAAATAAAACATTCTCTTCTAATAATACAAAATTTATTATAAACGGAGACACTTATCGCTTTAAAAACTATGGTTCTATCTATGAAAACAGGGAAATATCTATGGAGGAAGCACTTGCAACAAGTGATAACATGTATGCATTAAAAATGCATATATTTTTGAAAATGAAAGGAATAAATCGTACTCTAGCAAAATTCAATATTAAAGATAATGAATCTGTTAGCCAAGCGTTAGGCACAACATCTATGTCATTAAATACATTACTTAAAATATATTATTCATTTGCAAATGAAGGCAAAACAACCTCTTTTAGAGCTATAGACAAAGTAATAATTAACAAAAAAAATGTTTACAAATCTCATCCGGATATTACTAAATTACTAGATAAGGACGCTTGTAATATTTTAAAGGAAAAGATGCATGCAATGTTTTTGCCAAATTCAAATCTAAAATCTAAGCCAACTGGCTTACGAATTGCCAGCAAGCTTGAAAAAAAAGCATATGGCAAAAGCGGACTTGATGATTATAATTCATATATGATTGGCTTTACTGATGATTATTTAATAGGAGCATGGGTAGGATATAACGAAAATATTCCTCTTGTTAATATTTCAAGTAAAGCATTGCCTAAGCTGATGTTTTTAGAAGGAATAAATAGCTTATACTAAAGATATATCTGTAAAAAACGGGTTAAACGAAAAAAAATAAAAGGCTAGGATATCATATCACATCATCATATGCCTAACCATTTTATTATTATATAAGATTACATCCACGCAGCACCGACTAAAATAACCAAAATGAATAAGACTAAAATAAAGGCAAAGCCTCCTGCTGCTTGATTATTAGTACCGGTGGAATTCCCCGAACAACATGTATTTCCCACAATTTCACCTCGTTTTATTTTATGCAAGCGAGGCCAAATATGTTATTTATTTAATCAGTACAACATCTACGTCGAGAACATCAAATGTAGACCCATTATATCTTTTAATTTTAAATTTTAGCGTATCACCAATTTTAGCATATCGTATAAATACACTAATATCATCATTACAATATATTTTAACATCATTAATATAATCAATTAAATCAGTTTTCTTTAGTTTCCCGTATGAATTACCATTTGAATCTACATCTGTTATGGCTACATATGTATAATCATAATCAGGGACATGGACTTTTACGTCTAGGACTGAATCTAATCCTTCATGCCATTGGGTGACTGTTATTCCCAAGCTTGATCTTTTTACTTCTCCATCGCTTTTCATATCAATATAAGATTTATAAACATATTCAGCTTGAATTGCGGTTGTCATTCCTTCTATGTATTGATCTCCTTCAATATCAGAGTATATTTTATTCACTAATATACCAAGAAATTGTCCTTCAGAATCATATACACCACCACCATAGCTTGATGAATTCATAGGAGCACAGGTTAAAAAATCGCAGCTATTTATTTTAGATACTATACCACCTGTAACAGTATTAATTCGCGAAAAATTTGTACTACTATCTAAAGATAATGGAGTAGAAACAGTAAACACATTTTCTGCCAAGATTAAATCATTTTTAGCATTAACAACAGAAAATGTACCTGCAGGAGCTTTTACCTTAACCAATGATAAAGAATTTTTCGCATCAAGACCAACAATTTTGCCTTCATAGTATTTTTCTGATGAATCAGGATAAACATTAACATTATTCTTTAAAAAACTTAATGTTCCCAATTTCGAATAACTAATTATATAATATGCTCCCTCTTTACTATCATAATCTATTACTGTACCAGAGAATGTGACATCACTTCTTGAAATAGCACAGCTTGATTTTAAGGCATCAGCATAATTTATAATCTCCTCCTCTGGTTCCTTGTATATTTTATCAATATTAATAGGATTAGACATACAAGAAGATAAGCTAAGCGCTGAAATAAGAACTAATAATATAGTTAATATTTTTTTCAATTGCTCTCAACTCCTTACATTAAAGAATTCGTATTAAGGAATTCGATAACTTCTTCATAATAAATAGCATATCCCATTCCTTCTACAACAATTCCATCATTTGTGGAAGTCGTTTTTTCAAAATTTATACCGATAAGTTCTGAGTTTAAATTAAATAATGGTCCTCCACTATTTCCAGAATTAATAGGTGCATCATGTTGAATTACATCAACATAGCTAATCCCACCAAGCTCAGTATTAAATTTAAGGCTAAATACATCTCTTGAAGCGATTCCCTTAGTAACAGTATTAAAATTTGTTAGTCCTAATGGACATCCTATTGCAATAACAGTTTGACCAGGATTAATAATAATCTCATCTTTAGGGAATGATGCTACACCAACATTATACCTATCTGCAGCTTCAAATGATAAGCATGCTAAATCTTTAGATGGATCTGCAGCTTCTACTTTAGCTGTAATATATGTTCTATTGTTAATTAGAACTTCAACTTCTGTTGTATTATGAATAACATGATAATTGGTAATTGCATAATACTTTATCCCATCTTTTTTTACAACAACCCCTGAGCCTGATGAAGCAGATAAAGAATCAGATGCATAAATTCCTATGCATGCATTTTCAACATTTTTAACTACATCCGAAACTGAGTTACTTATAATTACCACATCAGCATTAGAATCAACTGTTTCATTATTTCCAAACATTGATATTGAGCAACTTGCTAGACTAAATAATAAAATTGTAGAACAAATACTTAGTAATATTTTTTTCATATTATTCCTCCGTTAAATTGAAAGCTTTACAAGCATTATTATATGTAATATTTTCGATTTCTAATTGCGAAAGACCTCTAATTTTAGCAATTTCATCAATTGTATAGATTATATATGAGCTTTCATTTCGTTTTCCTCTATATGGTGTTGGTGTTATATATGGGCAATCAGTTTCTATTAACATTCTATCCAAATCAATATTTGCACAAACACGTTTTATCTCTTTTGAGTTTTTAAAGGTTACAGCACCACCAATTGCAATATAGAACCCCATTTTAATAAACTCTTTTGCCATCTCCAATGAGCCAGAATAGCAATGCATTATACAAACAACCTTACCTGCGTATGGTGAAAGTACATTTAATGTATCTTGCCATGCATCTCTAGTATGAATAATAACCGGTAATTTATATTTTAATGCTAAATCCATTTGTAATTTAAATAAGGGGATTTGATATTCTTTTGCAGGTCCATCATCATAATGATAATCAAGTCCTATTTCACCTAATGCCTCTACCTTATGAGTTTTTAAGAATTCCTCAAGTCGTAAAACATCTTCTAAATAATTTTTTCTAGCTTGATCTGGATGTATGCCCGCACTACAATAAAAATTATTGCTTAATTGAGCCATATTATATGCTTTTTCATTCCCAGAATGTGAATAGCCTACAAGCATTAATTTCATACCTAACTCTTTACATCTTTGTAAGCATTCTTCTCTATCATTATCAAATTCTTCACTAAATAAATGACTATGTGTATCAAATATCATATTAAAACCTCGAGTTATATGCCTATTATAGCACAATTTATGTGTATAAATTCCGATATTTTATGTGAAATAGTATTTTTTTCCAAAAAAAAGAGCTCCGAAGAGCTCTAAATTCTAATTAAAATGATTATTCAATAATTTCGGTAACTGAACCAGCACCTACAGTGTGTCCACCTTCACGAATTGAGAACTTAGTTCCTTGTTCAATAGCAATTGGGTGAATTAATTCAACTGTCATAACTGTGTTATCTCCAGGCATTACCATTTCTGTACCAGGTTCAAGAGTAATTGTACCTGTAACGTCTGTTGTACGGAAATAGAATTGAGGACGATAGTTAGAGAAGAATGCTGTATGACGTCCACCTTCATCCTTAGTTAAAACGTAAACTTGAGCTTTGAACTTGTGGTGAGGATGAACTGAACCAGGTTTAGCTAATACTTGACCACGTTGAACTTGAGTACGGTCAACACCACGTAGTAATACACCTACGTTATCTCCTGCCTCAGCGAAGTCTAATAGCTTACGGAACATTTCTAGACCAGTAACAACTGAAGAAATAGTATCCTTAATACCAATGATTTCAACTTGCTCATTTAACTTAATAGTACCACGCTCAACACGTCCAGTAGCAACTGTACCACGACCAGTGATTGTGAATACGTCTTCAACTGGCATTAAGAATGGCTTTTCATTGTCACGAGATGGAGTAGGGATATACTCATCAACGATATTCATTAATTCTTCAACCTTTGCAACCCACTTTGGATCTCCGTTAAGAGCTCCTAGAGCAGATCCACGAACGAATGGAGTTTCATCTCCTGGATAATCATATTCATTTAATAATTCACGAATATCCATTTCAACTAAGTCGATGAATTCATCATCATCAACCATATCACACTTATTTAAGAATACAACGATTTTTGGAACACCTACTTGACGAGAAAGTAAGATGTGCTCACGAGTTTGAGGCATTGCTCCATCTGTTGCAGCTACTACAAGAATAGCTCCATCCATTTGAGCAGCACCAGTAATCATGTTCTTTACATAGTCAGCATGTCCTGGGCAGTCAACGTGTGCATAGTGACGCTTTTCAGTTTCGTACTCAACGTGTGCAGTGTTGATTGTGATTCCACGCTCTCTCTCTTCTGGAGCAGCGTCGATTTGGTTATAGTCCTTAGCTTGAGCTAGACCTTTCTTTGCAAGTACAGATGTAATTGCAGCTGTTAAAGTTGTTTTACCATGGTCAATGTGTCCGATTGTACCAATGTTAACATGTGGTTTTGAACGATCAAATTTTTGTTTTGCCATATTAATGGGCCTCCTAATTTTATTTTTACTTTTTTCTTAGCTACATAGTAGCTTACTATACATATTTTACCCCATTAATGAGGTAAAATCAAGTATAATATATTGAGATTATTAAGAACGAGACTTAACAATTTCCTCTTGTATATTTCTTGGACATGGCTCATATGTATGCATTTGCATCATAAATGTTCCACGACCTTGTGTATTTGAACGAAGTGCTGTAGCATATCCTGTCATTTCTGCAAGAGGTACATAAGCACGAATATTTAAAGCATTTCCACGACGCTCTTGAGATTCAAGACGTCCACGACGGCTTGTTAAGTCACCAATTACGTTACCAACATAATCTTCAGGAACGATTACATCTACGTCCATAATAGGTTCAAGAAGAATTGGTTGACATTTATCCTTAGTAGCCTTTAATGCCATAGATGCAGCAATCTTGAAGGCAGCTTCTGATGAGTCGACTTCATGGTAAGAACCATCAAATAATGTAGCCTTAATATCGATTACTGGGTATCCAGCAATAATACCATTTTGCATAGCTTCTTGAAGTCCCTTATCAACTACAGGAATATATTCACGTGGAACAGTTCCACCTACAACTGCATCAACGAATTCATATCCCTTACCAGGATTTGGTTCAAACTTAATCCAAACGTGTCCATATTGTCCACGTCCACCTGATTGGTGAATGAACTTACCTTCAACCTCTGCAGGTACAGAAATAGTTTCACGGTAAGAAACTTGAGGAGCACCAACGTTTGCAACAACGTTAAATTCTCTTCTCATACGGTCAACAATGATATCAAGGTGTAATTCACCCATACCAGCAATGATTGTTTGACCAGTTTCTTGATTTGTATAAGTTCTAAATGTTGGATCCTCTTCAGCAAGCTTTAATAATGCATTAGTCATCTTCTCTTGGTCAGCCTTAGTCTTTGGTTCAACTGCAACAGAGATAACTGGCTCTGGGAATACCATTTGTTCAAGTACAACATTATGCTTTTCTGCACATAATGTGTTACCTGTTGTAGTATTCTTAAATCCGATAGCAGCAGCGATATCACCAGTGAAAACCTCTTGGATTTCCTTACGGTGATTTGCATGCATTTGCATGATACGTCCTAGACGTTCCTTAACACCCTTAGTAGTATTAACAATATATGATCCAGAAGTAATATGACCAGCATATACACGGAAGAATGTTAATCTACCAACGAATGGGTCAGTCATAACCTTAAATGCTAATGCAGTAAATGGTTCATCATCAGATGGTTGAATCTCAACTTGATTACCCTCATCATCGAATCCCTTAACAGCACCGATATCAATAGGTGATGGTAAGTATGCAATTACAGCATCTAGCATAAGCTTAACACCCATGTTCTTGTAAGCAGAACCACAAAGAACTGGGAAGAATTCAGCCTTTAATACTTCCTTACGGATAGCAGCCTTGATTTGTTCAACACTAGGCTCTTCTCCTTCAAGAAGCATCATCATAATTTCATCATCAAATTCAGAAATTGTTTCAAGTAATTCTTGACGCTTTTGTTGAGCAATTTCAACTAAATCAGCAGGAATTTCAATTTCCTTATAGTTTTCTTCAGCACCACCATCAAATTCATATGCTTTCATCTCGATTAAATCGATTGAACCACGGAATTGATCTTCAGCGCCAATAGGCCATTGAATAGCAGCAGCCTTTGCACCTAAACGGTCATGGATTGTTCCAACTGAATATGCGAAATCTGCACCAGTCTTATCCATCTTATTAACGAATACGATACGAGGTACACGATATTCAGAAGCTTGACGCCAAACTGTTTCAGTTTGAGGCTCAACTCCTGCTTGACCATCAAGTACAGTTACAGCACCATCAAGTACACGAAGTGAACGAGAAACCTCAACAGTGAAGTCTACGTGTCCTGGTGTATCGATGATGTTTAAACGATAGCCCTTCCAATAAGCAGTTGTAGCAGCAGATGTGATAGTGATACCACGCTCTTTTTCTTGCTCCATCCAGTCCATTTGAGAAGCACCTTCGTGTGTTTCTCCTATATCATGAATAACCTTAGTATGGAAAAGAATACGTTCAGTTGTAGTTGTTTTACCAGCATCGATGTGAGCCATGATACCGATATTACGATATGTATCTAGTGAATGTTCTCTAGCCATTTTTAATTACTCCTTTATTAATTAGAAACGATAGTGAGCAAATGCTTTGTTTGCTTCAGCCATCTTATGAGTATCTTCGCGCTTCTTAACTGCAGCGCCAGTTCCGTTAGCAGCGTCAATAATTTCCTTTGCTAACTTTTCTTCCATAGTTTTCTCATTTCTCTTACGAGCATATGTTACTAACCATCTTAAACCTAAAGTTTCCTTTCTTTCAGGTCTAACTTCTACTGGTACTTGGTAGTTTTGTCCACCAATACGACGACTCTTAACTTCAACAACAGGCATAATATTGTTCATTGCAGCATTAAATACTTCAAGAGCATCTTGTCCAGTTGTTTCCTTAACACGGTTTAATGCACCGTAAACGATACTTTGTGCAGTACCCTTCTTACCATCAAGCATAACAGTGTTCATAACACGTGTAACTAGCTTTGAACCGTAAATTGGATCTGCAAGTACTTCTCTTTTAGCGATATGTCCCTTACGAGGCATGGCGATTCCTCCTTTACAAATTTAAATTTAGTTATATTTTAGTCTTAAAGAAGATATTACTTCTTTGCTTTTGGCTTCTTAGCACCATACTTAGAACGACCTTGTAGACGGTTTGCTACACCTGTAGTATCTAAGGCACCACGAATGATATGGTAACGAACACCTGGAAGGTCCTTAACACGACCACCACGGATTAGAACTGTACTGTGCTCTTGTAAAGAGTGTCCAATTCCTGGAATATAAGCAGTTACCTCCATTCCATTTGATAAACGAACTCTGGCGTACTTTCTTAAAGCTGAGTTTGGCTTCTTAGGTGTCATTGTTGTAACACGTGTACAAACTCCACGCTTTTGAGGTGCGTTTACCTTAGTATAACGTTTTTGAAGAGTATTGAAAGAAACACCTAGGCTTGGAGCCTTTGATTTTGTAGTCTTATCTTGTCTTCCTTTACGTACTAATTGAGCAATTGTTGGCATTGTAATGTCTCCTTTCTATCACGCTATATGATTATTTGTTATTACAAAATTAATTACATTTAATAAATAATTATAAATGTCACAATTTTTCACAGCGGTTTTATTATACAAGGCAAAGTAGTCATTGTCAACAAAAAAATGTAAAAAAAATTTAAAAAATACCTTTTTTAAAAAACACCCGGATATGTGTAAATAAAATACGGCTTATTTACGTGTTTTTTAAATTATAATCTTTTATATTTTATCTTATTAATATATATTTATACTTAGTACCTAATATAATTGTTACGTAATCTAAAAAATTTTTTATCCTTTTATTTTTCTTTGCTTTGTGGTAATATAGTTTTGCACGTTCCTATAGCTCAGCTGTATAGAGCGTTCCCCTCCTAAGGGAAAGGCCGCCAGTTAGAATCTGGCTAGGAACGCCAGATAACAATTAAAGCCACTCAATTGCGAGTGGCTTTTTTGAATATGAATATTAATTTGAATGTTCTTCTGCATCTTCTTTAGAGAGATACATTAATAACCCAACTATTGCAATTAAAACAATTATTGTAGAAAAATAAGAAGCTAAACAAATAGTGGTATATCTATACAGCCACGTCATAATAAAAAAGACCGTATAAATTAATACGCGGTCTAGACAGAAAGGAGGCTTTGATTCTTCAATATAGAAACTATCAACCTAAAGGAGATTAAGTTACTAGTACTAATTATAATTAATATTTATTATAAACTTCATTAACAGCTTCAATATAGCAATTAAATGATGGATGGTTCTTGTCACCACGGCTAAGATACATATTTTTCTTTTTTAAATAAGCATCTCTAACTTCATTCCAATGATTGTTGTCTTTAAGCCAATCTATTTTATCTCTTAAGCCGTTAGAGTTGGGTCCTTCATTCCAAAACCATCTATCTGTATAAGTATTTCCAGTTTTTTCATGAATCAATCTATACCATGAACCTCTAGTTTCACAAACGATAGCCAAATCAATACTAAATGATGTTTGATTACCTTTTGTAAAATGTCTCTTTTCAGTAGTTAATGCAGATGTAGAATCTTTGCAATCGCCCCAACCTTTTGATTTGAGAGATTTGTTGAATTCCTTTCTTACATATTCCTTAATCTTCTGACAATCATTAATATTCCCATTAATATCAATAATACTAATGTTGTAATCTAGATCAACAGGTTCATTAGCATTTTGTGTTTCTAAATTCTTAGCACCACTACCAACCATCTGCATTTCGACTTCCAAATAATCATCATTGTTGATGCTTTGAACAAGTCGATTTACAACATTTGAGCATTCCCTTCTCATTTTTGATAAAAAGTCTTTATCTTTTATCCAATCATACATAATAATATTCTCCTTCTTGCCCAATCCACCCCATATGAAACTCAAGAATCATATCGTCATAGATTAACACAAAATATTTAATATTTCAAGTGATTTTTATGATTTCACATTATACTTTAATCAATATCAAAAATGTGTCCCACCATTGTCCCACCATATGCAACTAAGCATATCAATGACAATGTAAGCAAAAGCAATGAAAACCAAGTGTTATGATTTAATATCACTTCTACTTTTGTAAGTGATTTTTAGTCAAACTAACTAAATCAGGAACAATCTAACCTCCATATGTATTCCTCCTAAGGGAAAGGCCGGAGGTTCGAATCCTCTTGGGAACGCCATTTAGAAAGATAAAATCGCCTCTTTGATATGATATCTCCAAAGTAGACAAATAAAATAATTAAAGGAATAGATAACA
>CAMELE010000032.1 GCA_945923475.1 uncultured Mollicutes bacterium | reverse complement strand
GCTCATCAAGCGGCAGTAAGTAATTATACGCGGTTGTCAGATTTTTCACATGCCCTTATAGGGGAGCCTGAATACCACCCGTTGAACGGGTGGATTGTTATTAGTTATTAAGATGTAGCAGTTGTACAAGTATTATCGGTTGCGAATAATACAAGACCTGCATCATTTGGTGTTATTATTAAAGAATCTGTTGCGTAATATAATACCTTTGTATCAGATTCAGTATTCCTACGTCTAAAGTAAAAGCCTAGTTGTTTTGTTGATTCGCCAGTAATTGTAAAGAATACAGAGCTTGAAAACTCTTCAGCTATTGAAGAAAAACCATTATCTGTAGAAGTAGTAGCGTAAACAAAGTCTATTCCTTTAATTGTACTACTTGTTTCGGAAGAACTTCCACCATTAGTACCTATATCTAAATATAAAAAGTAAGCTCCATTACCACCACTATCATTTGATAATAAAAACTCATAATTCTTTGAAATATCTTCGCTTGATATTTCATACTCAAATAATATTAATGCATTTAATGGCAAATTTTTTGAATAAATAGGTATTTCAGAATATGAATTAAATGGAGTTTTAAAATATTTAGTTAAAAAATCGTTTTCAGATTCGTTTGGTGCTTGTGTTATATTTCTTGTAAGTCTACCAAAAGAAAAGTTTTGACCATCTTTTGCAGTATAAATGACAAATTGATATTTACCTGCAATCTTTGGTTTGAACCAAATTCCATTGTTTGGTAGATAGACATTTTCATATGTATTATTATAATAAGAAATTGTTTTTCCGTTTGTGTATTTATTTTTATCAGAACCTTCTACAGGCTCAAATTTACATTGTAATCTTAATACGGCATGATTAGATGATTCTTTTATTAATTCCTGCATTCCTGTTGGGAGTGTGCTAACCTCATCACTAGTCAACGCTTTTATATTTTCAGAGGTTGTAGTTGCATTTTGTCCTGTTCTTTTAAAGAAAACCTGAGGTGTTCCATCCTTCCAAGAGTAGGTAATTTTACCTGATGAGTCTGTTGAAGAATTTAATGTAGTGAATGTAATTTGCTTTTTAGATAATTTGTTTTGATTTCCTAAAAAATATCCTATGTTTTCTTTTGATGGAATTTCAACAGCATCAGAACCAGTATAAGCATTTTCATCCACCTTATTTCTAATTGTTAGTGGTATCAATTCGTTGCTAGCTAATGCTAAATCCGAACTACTATCCATGTTAGGAAGATGACTTGAAGGAGTAGAACTATATTTATTTTGCTTAATGTATGTTAAACGATTAAATAATTTTGTAATGTCAAAAGAACTACCGAATCCTGTACCATCACTTGGCTTATCCACCCAAGAAATTGATTTATCATCATAATCGCCAATTAAAGCATATCTTGATAATGAATTACCAGTATAAGGAGTAGAGCCTGATGCTAGATGGAGACTAGAGTAATGGACGCCAATTGTTGAAATTTCAGCTCCTCCTGCAACATATCCAGCAAAAAGGCCTATTTTTGTACTTGTTAAGGAAGATGTAACAGAAAGATTATTTGTGTAAATTTGTTGAACTAAATTTGTCTTTGCGTAATTTGTATACATCGAATTATAATTACCGATAATTCCAAATAATCCGATTATGTTACAGTTTTCAATCTTATCTATAACAGTGGGATGAACTGGTATATTATTTAAATTGTTATATATATTTACATTGGAAATTACCTTATTATTACCATTTAAAAATCCAACAAAAGGATTTTTTTCTGTACCAATAGGAGGAATAGCATAATCAGTCATATCAATATTTTTAGTAATTTTAAAGTAATATTGTTTATTTAATGCACCATTAGTGGTTGTATTAAACTTTCCTAAATACTGTAGCCACGCAAGATTATATAAATGACGAGGTGAAGTAATTTCATATGCTGTAGCTTCTGTTAAACCATCACCACTTGCAAAATAAGCGGCCTCCGAATATCCTGTTACATCAGGGTCCACTTGGCTATAGCTTATGAACCACGCAAAAGTTGAAACTATTGTTGTTGTAATGATAATTATTGTACCAATAATTGATAATATTATTTTTTTCATAAGCTCACCACCATTCATTTAAAAATTAGCTAACTCTGACTACAAAGTCACATGAATATGATATATTACCCTCTGAATCTAGGGCAGGATTACCGATGTTTAAGGTGTATAGGTTTTCAATTGAAGCTTCAAAATAATCTAGTACGATATATGCCTTGTTACTACTAGAAGTAGTTAATGTTAATTCAGATTCCCATGTGTTATTCTCTAAATCTGTTACAAAGGATGAAGTAGAATCCATCGTTGCGGTTAGTTCATCTCCAGTAATACTTGGACTTGAAACGTATTGAAACATAATCACACTACTTAAAGGATTATTTTCTTTTTTAAAACAAAAATTATTATCCTCATCTTTAATTGTAGCACCAAGATAAGCTTTTGTGCTAGTGTTTACTGTCACCTTGTGATTAATTGCATCTTTAAATGTTATTTCTAATAGCTTACCTGTTAGTCTACTACCTAACTGATCATAGGCGTTCATTGTGCTTGTTGTCTTTGTACTTAAATTAAAGGTATATGTAGCTTGGCCATTTGGATTATATGAAACTGATTTTGCATCAAAAAAATTAAACTCTAAAACACAATCAATTGAATCAACTACCATACCATTTATAGAAGAAGATACGTTTTTATTGGATATAAACCAGCCATATACTGCAACTATTAATACAGTTATGTTTAAACATAAAGCTAAAATACATGATATTAGTTTAAAGTTTCTTTTCATATGTATCTCCTTTCTTAAACGAATAAAAAAAGCCAGCGCATAAAATGTGCAACTGGCTATCTTTTCAGACCCTATAGTTTTGCGTCACTAAATTTCTTTAGCTTTGCCTTGAATACGGATATTATTTTAGCAAAATAATATATTTTTGTCAAGTAATAGGCTACTTTACTAGAAACACGGGATTAACAAACTCATATGCTTCACGTTTATTATCGAAATTACTTCTTTTAAGTGTAATAACACCACAACGTATAAATCCGTTATGCTTTAATAGCATTTGCATGGGGATATTTAAAATATGAGTATCAACTTTAATTGAAGGTAGATTTAATTCCATCATCATATTAATTCCATAAGCAAGTAAAGCCGTTGAAACTCCTTTTCCTCGCATATCGCATATTACAGCGATTCTGTGAATTGTAAGATATGGCAATTGGGATGACAGCCAGCATCCATTTATAATTTTATAATTCTCATCTTCACCAACTATAAACACACACATACCAAAGATTTCATCATTATCATCATATACATAGCAAGTTCCATTTTTTATATCATTTAAAATAGTATCTTTGCTGGGATAATCATCGTTTGGATCATTCCATTGAGTTGATTCAGATTCTTTTAAATATTTTTTTGCATCTAATATGCATCTATAGCAAGAATCTAAATCAGATATATTAGCCTTACGAATCATATTTCTCCATTTTTCCAAATATTGCGTCTATATCGTCGAAGTCTTCGTTATCTTGGATTAAATCGAGATCAAGCGCAACCTCATACATTATTTCATTTATTCCTTGATAATCCTCAAAAATAGCACAAGTTATATCATCTAGAATCCCAAAGTATTCATCTGGTATTTCTTTGTGGCTTTCAATATACTCATTAACTGTATCTTCAAATTTTGACAGTTTTTCATAATCATCTTTTTTATAGTCAGGCTTACCTAATAATTCGTTGATGAAGTCTTCAACATAAAGAAGAAGATTAATTGTTTTGGCATTTTTATTCATTTCTTGAATATTGCCACGATATTCACTTTTTAAAATAGTGTTTATTGTCATAAAATGGTCATGGATATAATTAAATCCCGTTTCGAAGAATATCTCCAAATCGGGATCTAAATTTCCATCCTTGACACGTTTATTGTATAAGTAATCTACAACTAGGATTACATGAGAAAATCTAGAAATAATTTTAGACTTTAATGTTATTAAAGCATTTATTAATTCGTAGTTTTCAAACTTCCAGTTTGCATAATCTGTATAAACGTCCATAGGCTCACCTATTATCGAGTTTTCATTTGAGGGAATAGAATAACATCACGAATTGTCGTAGATTCAGTTAAGAATATAACTAATCTATCAACACCGATACCAATTCCACCAGCTGGTGGCATACCGTATTCTAGTGATTCTACGAAGTCAACATCCATTTCATTAGCTTCATCATTTCCAGCTTCCTTTTCCTTAAGCTGCTCAATGAATCTTTCCTTTTGATCGATTGGATCGTTTAGTTCTGTATAGGCATTAGCGAATTCCTTTCCACCAATAAATAATTCAAATCTTTGGACAAAGCGTGGATCTTCAGGATCCTTTTTAGTAAGAGGTGAAATTTCAATTGGATGTCCACAAAGGAATGTTGGTTGAATTAATGTGGCTTCGCAATATTCTTCGAAGAATGCATTAATTACATGACCTACAGTAAAGTGCTTTTCAACTGGGACATTGTGCTTTTTGGCAATTTCAATAGCTTCTTCAATAGTATAATTATTAGCCTTGAAATCTACTCCAGTTTTTTCCTTGATTAAATCGCACATTGTTACAACTCTAAATGGCTTTTCAATATTGATTAATTCACCTTCAGGGTCAAATGGATTTTTAAATTCTGTTTTTCCAATAACGTTTACTGCAGCATTTCTAATTACACCTTCACATAGGCTCATCATACTAGATAAATCACCAAATGCTTGATAAAGCTCAACTGTAGTAAATTCAGGATTATGAGTTCTGTCCATACCTTCGTTACGGAAAATACGTCCGATTTCATATACTCTTTCAAGCCCACCTACAAGAAGTCTCTTTAGATGAAGCTCTGTTGCAATACGTAAGTAGAAGTCAGCGTCTAGAGCATTATGATGAGTAATAAATGGTCTAGCAGTGGCTCCACCTTGAATATTTTGAAGAACTGGTGTTTCTACCTCGATAAATCCTTGATTATCAAAGTATTGTTGCATCGAACGAATGATTCTAGGACGAAGAATAGCTACACGCTTTGCATCCTCATTCATAATTAAATCAAGATAACGACGACGATATCTTTCCTCAACATCTGTAAGACCATGGAACTTCTCTGGAAGTGGTCTTAAAGCTTTAACTAGGTGAGTATATTTTGTACATTTCACAGTAATTTCACCAGTTTGTGTACGCATAACATTTCCGTTAATACCAACGATATCTCCGATATCAGCTAGCTTAAATAGATTATATTGCTCTTCACCAACAATGTCTTTTCTAATATATATTTGAATAAAGCCCATTTTATCTTGGATAGCAAAGAATGAAGCCTTACCCATTTTACGAATGAACATAATACGTCCTGCAACGCTAGTAGGATACTCATGCTCTTCAAGCTCTTCATGAGTCATATCCTTATATTGCTCTTTAATTTCAGTACTATGAGCACAAGCTTCAAATTTTTGACCAAAAGGGTCAATTCCTAATTCCTTGTATTTGCTTAGTTTATCTCTTCTTATAATTTCTTGTTCTGATAACTTTTCCACAATATTAACCTCCGTTTTTTTTACAACTCATTATATCATAAGTTTAATGAAAATAATAGTGTAATAATGTGTTTATTACGCAAAAGATGCTTGTTTTTTATTTAAAATAGCTCATATGGGCTTTTTTTCTTATATGGATATTTTTTATAATATTTTATCATTGCAAATTTGTTTTTAATTATATGAATTATATATTTAATTATTGGAGGCAGTAGTAGATATAACGACAGCTTTTTAATATAAAACATTAAATCATAAAAGGGACGAATTATTTTATTATAGCTAAATTTAATCATAAAAAGGGTAAAAGTCACAAGCATTATTAGAATTAGATAGAAGTTTGCTTGACAGATAGTTCCTATAAATTTTATATAAACAAATATATAGCCTAAAGAAAAAAGAATATCCTTAATAATTGTTCTTTTTTTAAAACTTATAAGCTTATAAAGAAAGGAAAGAATATAACCAAAGGAAATGTGAATAAGTATATATAGATATTCATTCATCAAGAAAATAGTTTCTTAAAGAAGCTATCATTCTTTACCGTAGATTTATTTAATATCACACTGCTGATTTTTCCTTTAATTTTAATTTTATTGTTGTCGTTATTTAGCTGTAATAGCTCTAAATTTTCACCTGTGATTTCAAGAGGAGTAGTGTCTAATGTAAAAGTTGCTTTTTTAGGCGTTATTTCAATAATTTTTTTAACACCCTGTATTTCCATTTCGTCAGGACTGATTATTTTAATTTCCAAATTATCACCATTTAATTATATGATGATATAACTTGAATATGAAAAAAGATTGTGGAAATATCCACAACCTTTGCTTTATGCTTTATTTTCGGAGCCAAGAACGGTTTTAATTTTGTGTGCAACCATATCATGAACAGCTTGACGAGCATCAGTTAAATATTGACGAGGATCAAAATGGTCTGGATGCTCATTGAAATGCTTACGAACCATTGCTGTACAAGCTAAACGAATATCTGAATCAATATTTATTTTACATACAGCCATTGTAGCTGCTTGCCTTAGCATCTCTTCAGGAACACCTACTGCATTAGGCATTTTACCTCCATTATCCTCAAGAATTTTTACATATTCAGGAACAACAGAAGAGGCACCATGTAATACAATTGGGAAGTTTGGAAGTCTCTTTTCAACCTCCTTTAGAATATCAAAGCGAAGCTGAGGCTTTGTACCTGGCTTAAATTTAAATGCACCATGTGATGTACCAATGGCAATTGCAAGGGAATCAACACCTGTTTCTTTAACAAAGCGTAAAACATCATCTGGATTTGTATAGCTTGAATCCTCAGCAGAAACATTTACATGCTCCTCAATTCCAGCAAGTCTTCCAAGCTCTCCTTCAACGGTAACGTATGGTACATGACTATGAGCATATTCACATACTTTTTTCGTTAATGCGATATTTTCTTCAAGTGATAGATGAGAACCATCAATCATAACAGAAGTAAATCCTCCATCAATACAATCCTTACATGTTTCAAATGTATCACCATGGTCTAAGTGAAGTGCAATCGGAATATTGGAATCTAACACTGCAGCCTCTACCATTTTCTTTAGGTAAATTGGCTTAGCATATTTTCTAGCACCTCTTGAAACCTGTAGGATAACAGGACTCTTTAGCTCGTTACATGCATCAACAATTCCTTGTATTTGCTCCATATTATTTATATTGAAGGCACCAATTGCGTAGTGACCTTCATATGCTTTTTTAAACATTTCTCTAGTATCTACTAGTGGCATAAATCTCACTCCTTTATAGTTATTATTATACAATAAACAAAATGATTATAAAAGCGTTTTCGTGACTAAATTGCTTATTAGTATATTCTATTGATATTAAAAGTAAAATTGTTTTGACAAAAGAAAAAGATATCCAAATATGAATATCCGTTTCTATAATTAACTTTGAATTATTTTTTCACTGATAAGCTCATACATTAGTGAAGCATCTGCCTTTTTGGCATATTCGTTAGTGTTTAAAACCTTTACCTTTACTTCCTTATTTCCAAAAAGAATAGTTATAATATCGCCAATTTTAACATTGTATGAAGGTTTTACCTGCTTATCATTAACTAATATACGTTCTTCATTAGTTACTTCCTTGGCAAGTGTACGTCTTTTAATAATTCGACTCACCTTTAGATATTTGTCAATCCTCATTGTTTTCGTCCTTGTTTTCAAATGATGGGATTGTACCTACCTCAATATCTGATTCTTCAGATTTAAGAGGCTCTTCAGTAGCTACAGTAGTAGGCTCTACAGGCTTGATTTCATCCTCTAAAGAAGAAGGATCAACAACAGGAACTCCATCAATTAACACAGGATCTGCTTTATGTTTTTTATCAAACCACATTAAGTGACCTGTCGAATTGATTTCATCAATATCAGACTTAGTTAATGTCTCAACACGCTTTAAATATTCAGCAATTATGCATAAAAGACGTTTGTTTTCAGTAATACATTTACGAGCCTCTTCGTAACATGTTTCAATAATCTTACGTGTTTCGCGGTCAATCTCAAGAGCTACCTGCTCAGAGAAATTCTTTTCCTTATTATAGTCACGACCTAAGAAGATAGAACCGTTAGGCTGTTCATATTGAACAGGTCCTAAATCAGACATACCATATTCAGTAACCATTGCACGAGCAATTTTAGTTGCGTTTTGGAAGTCGTTTGAAGCACCTGTAGAAACCTCATTAAACATGATTTCCTCAGCCACACGTCCACCTAAATATCCTACAATACGAGCTGTTAGGGAAGATTTAGTTTCAAGATAAGTTTCCTCTTCTGGTAGCATTAAATTATATCCACCTGCTTGACCACGAGGAATAATAGTAACCTTTTGTACAACATTAGATTTTTCAAGCTTTAATCCGATAACAGCATGACCTGCCTCGTGATATGCGACAACATTCTTTTCTTTCTCGGTAATAACACGACTCTTTTTAGCTGGGCCCATCATTACACGGTCTGTAGCTTCATCAATATCAAATTTATTAATAACCTTACGATTATCTCTTGCGGCTAGTAATGCTGCTTCATTTAATAGATTTTCAATATCTGCTCCACTAAATCCTGGGATACGGTGGGCAATTTCATCAAATTTAACATCAGATGCAAATTTCTTATTCTTAGCATGAACCTTTAATATAGCCTCACGTCCCTTAACATCAGGGTTAGAAATTGTAATTTGACGGTCGAAACGGCCTGGACGAAGAAGAGCTGGGTCAAGAACATCAGGACGGTTTGTCGCAGCCATAATGATAATTCCTTGATTAACTGTAAATCCATCCATTTCAACTAGTAATTGGTTAAGCGTTTGTTCACGCTCATCGTGTCCACCACCAATACCTGCACCACGTTGACGACCAACCGCATCAATTTCGTCGATAAAGATTATACAAGGAGCGTTTTCCTTAGCCTCTTTAAACAAATCACGTACACGGGCTGCACCAACACCGACAAACATTTCCACAAAATCAGAACCAGAGATAGAGAAGAATGGAACGCCTGCCTCACCTGCTACTGCCTTAGCAAGTAATGTTTTTCCGGTACCAGGAGAACCACATAGAAGTACTCCCTTAGGGATTCTTGCACCGATTTCAATATATTTGCGAGGATTTTTAAGGAAGTCAACAACCTCTACAAGCTCCTCCTTTTCCTCATCACAACCAGCTACATCATCAAATGTAACAGTTTTTCCTCGAGCCATACGAGCTCTATTTTTACCAAAGTCAAATGCTTGTTTATTTCCTCCACTACTCTTTAGAAGGAAGATAAAAAAGCCAATAAAGATTATCCAAGGTAAAATATTAAGCAAGATTGACCAAAAGCTAGTAGTTGCTGCATTTAATGAAATAGGAACTACACTTGAAACACTAGAAAATTGATCCTCAGTTACATTACAAGAGAAATAGTAGGTTGTTGATTTGTTGTTAATTTTTTCAACAATTTTACCCTTGATATTCAAATTTCCACTATTAGTAGAATTTAAAGGCTGAGCCTCTAGGCTGGAATAGGTAATTATAATTTCATCAGTTGATGCGTGTTCTCCAGAAAATGGTGATTTATTATTTTCGTATTTACCACTAACGATTTGAATTAATTCGTTATAGCCTATATCCTTATATGATGTTTTAGTTAAATTAGAAATTAAAATACCACCTAAAATTAACATTATGACTAAAACAATTACAACCGTCCAGTCAATACGCCTTCTTCTTTGGGGATTTTGATTATTATTTTGATTGTTTGTATTATTATCCATGAAAAGCCTCCTTATTTACTATATACCTCAGGTTTAAGTACACCTACAATGTCAAGATTACGATATAATCCATCATAATCAAGACCATAGCCAACTACGAATTCATTGGGAATAATATGACCAACATAATCAGCATTTATGTCAACCTTTCTTCCTTCAGGCTTATCAAGTAGGCAACAGGTTTTTACACTGCTTGCACCTTTATCCATAAAGTATTTTGTAATATATTTCAATGTATGTCCAGTATCGATTATATCATCTATAACAATTACATCCTTACCAGATACATCCATACTAACATCCTTGTTTATTTTGATTACGCCAGTAGAAGAGGTTCCTTCATAGCTTGAAACACTCATGTAATCAAGGTAAACATAGGAATGAATACACTTTGCTAAATCTGCCATAAATGGCATACATCCTCTTAAAAGCCCTACAAGAATCGGCTTCTTACCTCTATAATCCTCTTCAATTTGTTGTCCGAGCTTTTGACAAATAGAAGATATTTCCTCTGCACTTAGCAGAATTTCTTGAATATCATTTTTCATTGTTACATACCTCATAAACTAAATAAATATCGCTTTTTTCCTTCATTGATTGAAGCTTACTTGATTTGGCATAATCATATACCCATAAAATCTCACCATTATTTTCAAATATAATAGCCTCATCACGTTCCTCACGAACAATGTGCAAATCAATAAATAGGTCCTTTAGCTTTTTATGACCATAATTCATCATAATAGTATCTCCTGGTTTTCTGTTTCTAACTACAATTGGAAATACTAATTCATTATAGCATAGTTTTATATATTTTGCACTTAAATCAGGTAAATTTTTGGTGAAATAAAAACGAGTATTTTTTACAAAAATCACATCATTTTCATACATTTGTAGCCATAATTCGGAAATTTTGGCTTGCTTTTGAACATAGGCAATATTATAACGCTTTTTAAAGCATAGGTTATCTTTTATATTTACATCAATTTGGGGCTTATTATTAATTAATGCGGCTTGAATATCATCAATCAAATTAAAACTTTTTTCAATATTAAGCCTTTCAAGAAGTAAAACTAAAATATCATTTTTTAATGCATTATCTAAACTATTATATTCTTTTACATTAATTTTATTTTCCCATAAATTCAATAATTGAGTTGATTCGTTTCTGATATGATCAAAGGATTCCTTCAATATTTTGCTATAATCAGCTAATTGATTAAAAAGATTTGGATTTTCATTTAACAATAGAGGAATAACGTGATGTCTAATTCTATTCCTTTTAAAATAATCCTCATTATTTGAGGAATCTTCAAAATATTTTAAATTATTAGCCTGCTGATAGCTTTTTATTTCATCTTTGGTTAGACACATTAGTGGCCTAACAAAGGAATATCCTTCCTTATCTACTCGTGGTTGAATTCCGGCGTAGCCATATAAGTTGGACCCTCGAATTAGATTTAATATAATTGTTTCAGCATTATCATTTAAATGATGAGCAGTTACAATTATATTAGTATTATGTTCAAATGCGACCGATTTATAAAAATTATATCTTTTTTCATGAGCATCAGCATGAAAATTTTTAGAATAATCTTCATTTAAAATAAGAATATGTATAGGAATTCCTAAGCTTTTAGCTAAGGCTTTAGCTTCCCTTTCCTCCATATCGGATTCAATACGATGCTTATGATTTACATGAGCTAATATAACGTTATAGCCAAGATTAAGCAATATATCTAGGCATACTACAGAATCCACGCCATACGAAAATGCCAAGACGACAGTAGAGCCTCTTGGCATTAAGCTATTATTCATGATGTAATTTTTAACCTTTGTAATCATTTTTAACCACATCCAAACTAAATAAATTTTAGCATATTAGTGGTTAAAAATCTATAGCTATTCAATTCGAATGGCTACAATAGAGGTGTCATCCTGGAGTTTTTTATTTGATACTTCAAAAATATATTTACCAATTTGATAAACAAGCTTATCAGGACTCAAATAGGATTTAGATAATATGAATGAATATAAAGCCTTTTTATCAACAAAATTTAATACTCCATCAGATATAATTAGAATAAGATCATTATGCTCAAATTCAAATGAATAGCTGTCAAGTATGTTATCAAATTCGATAGGTAGAGTTTTAGTTTCAAGAGCTTTTATTCTATTATTTCTTATAAAGATAGTTTCCTCGGATGCAACCTTATATAATGTTCCACTAGCTGATGCTAAATCAATATGAAGAAGATCAAGGGTAGCATATGAATCTGTATAAAGTGATATTTGAATCATATGAGATAATGATTTAAGCAAATCCTGTTCAATAAACCCTAATTCAATTAATGAATTTAGCTTAGTTAAAACACTTTTTGATGATTCAAATGCCTTTAGCCCTGTCCCCATTCCATCAGATAATGCTGCATAAAAATCAGTGTTTGTTGATTTGATTAAGCAGTTATCACCAGCAATATAGGAGCCACCCTTTGATAATATAATTGATTCAGCCTTAACTTTTATTTTGGGTTGATTAAATATTTTATATACTAAACCATCTTGTTTAACTACAAGACTTTTAAACCCTAATAGTCTATTTAAATGATTAGGATTAATATAATCATTAAACACTAAAGAAGCGTTGTTTGATTCACTATTAATTACCTTGATTTCCTTTAAGTTAAAGCCATTTAATGATTTAATGATATGATTTATAAATAATTCATTTTTACTTTCAAAAGAAATTAATTCCTTCACTGATTTATAATTAGAATGTAAGGAAAAAGCAATTTTGGGAGTTTCATCCATCATAGATTTATATTCACAATTATAGATAAAATAATCTATTTCCTTTGTTCTAGGAATATTTTGACATAGCTCATACATAAAATAACGATATAGAGATATTCTTTTTTTCTTAAAGCATTCTTTATTTAATGAACAATTTAAGCAGAAGCTTTTAATTAAATCGATTATTCTTTTATCCAGTTCTTCATAAGGCGCAACACTATTTGAATTATTATCTAAGACATTAATGTATGATTGATAATTATTTTTAGTAATGATTGTAGGTGGATAATCCTTTTGAATAGACAGATAATATAAGAGATTTAAAATGATAGGAAGATAGAATAAATAGTTTTCTTTAAAAAGATAAATACTTATTATACTAAGTGGTACAATTGTCTGAATTCTTTTTACGGCTATAGCTATTATAAATAGAACAATTGGCCAATCATTATAATTATGGTACATTGCAAGAGTACCAATTATTACTAATATCAAAAAATCTCTTTTTCCAGTAAAGCTAACAAGAAGTAAAAAGAAGCCTAATGCTTGGCTTTTTGAAAAAAATATATATAGCCCAACTAAGGATGAAATAAATATTTTATTGTAAAAATGATCTAATTCTAGGTTATTTTTTACATAAAAAAACAGCATAATAGTAAGTATTACAAGAACAACCTCAGATATAACTAAAAATTTAAAATCCTTTATATTAAGGCCAAGTAAAAGAATACTAATACTAAAAATCGTATAAGAAAACAATAGTCTATAAGTTTTATTTTTTATTTTAAATAATGATAATAAGCAGACTATTGTAGCTATTAGTCCAATAAAATGATATTTTGGAATTTTAAAATATGCTAGTAACAATATTAAAACATAATAGCTCTTTATGTTAAATAGTATTAATCCAATACAAGCTAAATATAGCTCTAAATATGAATTGTCAAAATATATTCCAATTCCTGCGGTTATAATTAATAATAAAATTCTTAAACCCTTTTTCACACTATCACCAGGCTTATTTTATCTAAAGAGATAATCAAATAATGTCAAAATGAGCTTTTCCTTGAAAAAAAGATATATTTAAATTATAATTATCAAAGATAATGGAGGATATAGCTATGAAATTAATTTTGGCATCTAAATCACCACGTAGAAAAGAAATATTAGAAAGATTCGGATTTGATTTTGAAATATGTGTTAAGGAAACAGAGGAAAGTATTAATCCTAAGCTAAATGTATATCAAAATGCCATGCTTGTGGCGAGAAAAAAAGGTGAGGCTGTATTTAAGGAATGTCCAAATGATGTAGTCTTATCTACTGATACAATGGTATATATGAACGATGTTATATATGGCAAGCCAAAATCAAGAGAGGATGCATATAATATGCTTAAGTCCTTTTCTGGAAGGACGCATGAGGTTATATCCGGGGTATCTATTTTAGCACCAAATTATGATAAAATGACCTATGTTGTATCATTTGTTAAGTTTAAGGAATTAACAGAGGAAATGATTAATTCATACCTAGATACTGATGAGCCATATGATAAAGCGGGTAGCTATGCGATTCAAGGAATTGGTAAAATGCTTATTGAAAAATACACAGGGTCTTTGAATAATATTATTGGTCTTCCAATTGAAGAAATTGAAGCTACATTAAAGGAATTACTAAAATGAAGTGGAAAATAGGAAATGTAGAAATTGAAAATCAGCTTGTTTTAGCACCGATGGCGGGAATTACAAATGAAGCTTTTAGAGGAATTTGTAAGGAAATGGGCGCAGGACTTGTTGTATGTGAAATGATTAGTGATAAGGCATTATCGTTTAATAACGCTAAAACTATCAAAATGACTCATGTGAATAGTAATGAGCATCCAATGTCGATGCAAATTTTTGGTGCAGATGAAGAGACTTTAGTATATGCAGCAAAATGGATAACAGAAAATACAGATGCGGATATTATTGATATTAATATGGGTTGTCCGGTTAATAAGGTTGCAAAAAAAGCAGGTGCAGGATCATCTCTTTTAAAGAATCCTCAAAGAGTTTATGAGATCACGAAGGCTGTTGTAGAAGCGACCCATCTTCCAGTAACTGTTAAGATTAGAATTGGTTGGGATGAAAATAATATTAATGCCGTAAAAAATGCTAAAATGATTGAACGAGCAGGAGCTAGTGCAATTGCAGTTCATGGTAGAACTAGAGCACAAATGTATAGCGGTAAGGCTAATTTAGATGTAATTAAAGAGGTTGTAGAAAGTGTTAATATTCCTGTAATTGGTAATGGTGATGTTGTGGATGGACCTACTGCACTTCATATGCTAGAGTATACAGGCTGTAAGGCTGTAATGGTTGGAAGAGGTTGTTTAGGTAATCCTTGGGTATTTAAAGAGATTAACCATTATTTAGATAATAAAGAAATTCTACCTCGTCCTTCAAAAGAGGAAATATATAATATGATTATGGATCAGCATAATCGTCTTTTGAAATTAAAGGGTGAGCATTTGGCTTTGCTTGAAATGCGAAGTCATGTTGGATGGTATTTAAAGGGGATGCCTAATGCCGCAGCTGTAAAGAACGCAGCTAATATGGCTAAATCATTTGATGAAGTAGAAAAAATATTAAAGGAGTTCTTGTTAAGTTGATTTATTTTATCATTGGAAGTAGTGTAGTATTATTAATACTTTTGTTATTATTTTTATATTTGGAAAATAATTGGCTTGATATTGATTATTATGAATATAAAACTAAAGTTAAAAATGCAATAAGAATCTGCCAAATATCCGATTTGCATTCTAAAAAATTTGGTAATAATAATCAAAAATTAATTAATGAGATAGAAAAAATTAATCCAAATTTTATTGTATACACAGGAGATATGGTTCATTCTAAGAAGGATGATTTTAATATATCCTTAAGTCTAATGAAATCATTATCTAAATATAAAAGCTTCTATGTCACAGGAAACCATGAGGAAAGAATGCCCAAAAGCATTAAAGAAGATTATCTTAAAAAAATAAAAGAATGTGGTGTGATTATATTAAATAATGAGGATTATAGATATGAAGATATTTTAATAAGAGGAATATCAAATGCTTCTAAGCCTCAGGATTTAGATGACTATTTTAAAATGGATAAGTCAAGTGTGGATCTAAGTATTTTGCTTGCCCATCAGCCAGAGCTATTTAAATACTATAATGAAGATATTGTTTTTTCAGGCCATGCACATGGAGGCCAATTTAGGTTTTTTGGCAAAGGATTGTATGCACCCCAGCAGGGTTTGTTTCCAAAGTATACAAGTGGGGCGTATTTTGATGATGGTAAGATAATGTATGTATCTAGAGGCCTTGGAGGGAAGGATTTCCCATTTAGAATTTTTAACAGACCGCATATTATTGTTTTAGATATTTTACCAAAATAGTATTATAAACATAAAAAATAGGAATGCCAACAACAGTGGTATTCCTAAATTTTTTATATTTTTCTTGTGTAATTTTTAAGCCATTCATTTTCTTTATCATCCAAATAAGGGCTTATTTTATCATAAACCATTTTATGATAGTCATTAAGCCAGTTTCTTTCATCAGTGGATAAATATGAAGGCTCTATTAAATCAAGATCGATAGGAGCATATGTAATAGTTTCAAAGCCATAGAAGGTGCCAAATTCATTAGATGTTACCTCTTTACATAAAAGCTCATTTTCAGTTCTAATTCCTAATTTGTTTTCTAAATAAATTCCAGGTTCATCTGTAGTAATCATACCAGGCTCAAGAACGGCACTATCGTTTCTTTCTTTAACAGTTTGCCATCTAAAGCCATTAGGAGCCTCATGGACAGAAAGAATGTGACCAACCCCGTGACCAGTACCACATTTATAATCAATAAGTAGCTTCCAAATTGGTCCTCTTGCTTTTATATCTAGATTTTGACCAGTACATCCTTTTAAAAATACGGTATCTGCTAAATCAATCACGGATTTTAAAACAGTAGTGAAGTATAATTTTTCCTCTTGAGATGGATTTCCAAGGCTTATTGTTCTAGTAATGTCAGTTGTACCATAAAGATATGTTCCACCACTATCTACTAGCAACATTCCCTCTGGATGAAGTCTTGAATTATTTCCAGTAATTGCATTATAATGCATCATAGCTGCATTTTCCTTATATGCACAAATTGTATCAAAGGATAAGCTGATTAAAGATTCCTCTTTTCTTCTTAGCTTTTCTAGATAATTCTGGGCATCAAGCTCTGTTAGATCCTTTGTGGCAACATTTTCTTTAATCCATTTCATAAATTTTGTAACTGCAACACCATCAAGGATATGGGCGTGCTTAGTATTTTTAATTTCTGTTTCATTTTTAATAGCCTTCATTAAAATTGTCGGATTTTGTGCAAAAATGATTTGATTATTAGCTTTTATATTGTTATATAGTACTGAATTAACCTTGTCTTTATCGATAAGGATATTTTTATGGCGTAATCCTGCTACAAAGCTATATACATCATCGTAAGGATGAAGCTTAATTCCATTAGATTGAAGAATTTTATTAACATTTGAATTTATTTTTTTATTATCTACAAATAAGTGAATCTCCTCATCAACAATAACGGTATATGCTAAAAATACAGGAGTGTGGTCAACATCGTCTCCTCTTAGGTTATAAAGCCATGCTTGATCCTCAAGAGAAGTAAGAATATGGGTGTTGGCCTTTTTTTCCTTAATCTTTTTAATAAGTCTTTCAATCTTTGATTTAGTTGATTCACCACTATAATACTCAATTAGTTCATAAATCATTTTGTTAGGCAAGGCTGGTCGATCTTGCCATATTTCATTTATTAAATCGATATTTAACTCGAATTTACATTTTAGTTCTTTTTCATATGTCAAAAAGGAAGCAGTATTAATAACCTTGCCATCAAATGCAAGTACATCATCTGGCTTAAGAATAGATTTAAGATATTCTAGAATAGTTGGTACATTTTGCATGCCCATCTTCATTAAAGCTATTCCGGAGTCCTTTAGTTGATTTTGGGCTTGAATAAAATAGCGCCCATCTGTCCAAAGTCTGGCATCTGACGGAGTTACCACAATTGTACCTGCAGATCCCGTAAAGCCGGATAAAAAACTTCTACCCTTAAAATAATCACTAACATACTCACTTTGGTGATAGTCAGCAGTTGGAATAATATAAGCAGCTATATTGTTTTTTCTTAATAAAAATTGAAATTCTTCGATTCTCTTCATAGTTTTATCACCCTCAAGCTGTATTATAATATTTAATCCTAAAAAAATCTAGAATATTAATAATATGATGGAGAAAAAAAACATAATGTGATAAAATAATTGTTGTAAAAATGAAATATATGTAAAATAATAAAATACGGGGAGGTGTTTTTAATGTTTTTAGCATATTATGATCATTTTTCAATAATTAGCATAGTGATTTTAGTATTAGTATTATTCTTTGCAATTCTAGGATATAAGCTTGGTTTTTTAACTAAATTTATAAAGATGGCTAATGCATTATGTGGTTTTGTTTTTTCTTTACTTTTTTGTTCGAAGCTTTCAAATGCCTTTGTATATAAAATATGGGGAGATGGAATGGCAGATAGCTTTGCTCAAAATTTTAAAAATAAAACCCCAGAAATTGAGTCAACCTCAGATTTGCTAAGAGAATTAGGTTTACCCGGCTTTATTGCTAATAATGTGGATATTAATTTATCCTTAGATTCTGCATATACGAGGCTTGGTGAAACATGCGCAAAATTCGTTTGTGTTTTGATTTCATTTTGTATTTTGTTCTTTGGTGTTACAATTATATGCTTCTTATTAAAGCTGTTAGTTGCAGGAATAAGAAAGGTAAAGATTGTAAGAATATTAGACGGAATTTTAGGAATTATTTTTTATGAAATTCTTTTCTATTTATTTATTTGTGTTGTAATGGTGATTTTATCATTTGTGATGCAGTCAAATGGACTAGATGAATTTCAAACTTTCATAATTAATGATTTTGGTCTGAATAATGATGGATTTAGAGTGTCAAAGGAGCTATATCAAAATAACTTAATTGGCAATTTCTTTAAAATATTCTTTTAATTAGGTGTGTTTTTACACCTATTTTTTTTAAAATGAGCAAATTTCATTAATCATTTTAAAAAATAACTTTTTAAAGTTTATATTAAATGATATAATGAGGTAGTAATTTAAGATTTTAAATTAAGAAAGGATATAAATAATGAAGCTAAATGAACGTGTTTTTGAAAAATTAAGTGGTGAACCAGTTGAGGTTCAAGAATTTGATGGTCGTAGAGTTGAGATTTTTTATCTTGATGATTATCCAGATGTTTTAAATGAATTCATAAATAAGGGAAAATTTGCTGTATGGTCAAGCATAGATGGGGTAAACTATCGTTTGGGAATTGAAAAAGGATATTATAGTGAATTAACAACATTATATTCTAGTAAGGTTAATCAAATTTGGTTAAATTTCTGGGATGAGTGTGAGCATATTTCTTCAAACTTCTCAAAGAAGATCGTTTTACCTACAACCTTGGTTATAGTAGTTGTGTTTGTTGTATTAATGGCGCTAAGTAAAAAGCTTGGTAATGTTGGTACATATGTTACATTAGGATTAGCTATTGCATATGTGTTTGCAATTTTAGTATTAAGAAAATTTACAACAAACAAGATTAATGCAGCAAATGGAGATGCTCTTTCCTTGATTAAAAAGGAAATTGGTGAGGCAACCTTCAATAATTTACTAGAAAAACAAAGAAATTATATTGATGCATATTACGATGCTCAGGCAGCACAAGCAGAACAAGAGGAGGAAGCTTCAGAAGAAACTGAGAAGGATGCTCAGGTAGCTGAAGAATCAGAGGTAGAAGATACTAATGTTGAAGAAACTGAAGCTGAGGAACCAGTTGTAGAAGATACTGAGGCTGACGAGGCAGATGATTCTACTGAAGAGGCTGTTGAGAGTGAAGCTGTTGAAGCTTTAGAGGAAAAGAAAGAAGAATAATTATATTAAAAATCAAAATTAGATGTAGGTAGGTTATTATGGCAACAAATAGTATTGATCGTGCAAATATTAATGCTCTAAGAGTGTTAGGTGTCGATATGATTAATAAAGCGAAAAGCGGGCACCCTGGAATTGTTCTAGGAGCAGCACCAATTATTTATACGCTTTATACAAGGTTCTTAAATATAGATCCAGAAAATCCAGAATGGTGGAATCGTGATCGATTTATACTTTCGGCAGGACATGGAAGTGCATTACTTTATGCAATAAATCATTTGAGCGGATATGAAATTTCGATGGAGGATTTAAAAAACTTCCGTCAGCTAGGAAGCCTTACACCGGGGCATCCTGAGTATCGTCATACACCTGGAGTTGAAATGACTACAGGTCCATTAGGTCAAGGAATTGCTACAGCATGTGGTATGGCACTTGCTCAAAATTATTTATCAAATCGATTTGATACTAATATTTTCCCCATTTGCAATCATAAGACATATGTTTTGTGTGGTGATGGAGATTTACAGGAAGGCCTAGCTCAAGAGGCCTGTAGCTTGGCAGGACATTTAAAAATTGATAATTTGGTGTTATTATATGATTCAAATGATATTCAACTTGATGGTCCTGTTTCATCTGATAATACTGAAAATGTAAAGATGAAGTTTGAAGCTATGGGGTGGACATATTATTTAGTAGCTAATGGTAATGATGTTGAAGAGATTGCTAAGGCTATTAATAGTGCTAATGAACAAAAGGGTCCTGTTATTATAGAGGTGAAAACTAAAATTGGTTTTGGTGCGCCAAATGAAGGAACTAGTGCAGTCCATGGAGCTCCTCTAGGGGATACAAATGCTGATATTTTAAGGAATAATTTAAAGTATCATAATAAACCTTTTGAAATTGATGATAGTGTATATGAGTTCTTTGCTAAAAATGTAAAAGAGCGTGGCGTAATTAAGGAAGTCGAATGGTCTCATTTACTTGAGGAATATATAAAAAAATATCCTGAGCTATATAAGGAGCTAGAGGATTTCTTCTATAATACATATGAATTGAATATAGCTAAGCATCCTACCTGGGAGGTTGGAAGCGTCGAATCAACAAGAAAGATTCTTGGTCGTATTCTTGATTCATATAGTATAGATTTACCAAATATTATTGGTGGCTCTGCCGATTTAACTCCATCAACCTTTGTTAAGGGTGCAAATGGAGATTATGAAGCTGATAATAGAGTAGGAAGAAATATAAAATTTGGTGTTAGAGAGCATGCAATGGGTGCGATTATAAATGGTATTAATTTGCATGGTGGATTAAAAGGCTTTTGTGCCGGATTCTTTGTATTCTCAGATTATATGAAACCAGCGATTCGTCAAGCTGCAATTATGAGAATACCATCTGTGTTTATTTTCTCTCATGATTCAGTGTGCGTTGGAGAGGATGGTCCTACACACCAACCAATTGAGCATTTTGCAATGCTAAGATCAATTCCAAATCTAAATGTCCTAAGACCTGCCGATGCTAAGGAGGTAGCAGGAGCTATGAAGATAGCATTTACCTCTATAGAAACTCCAACAGTTATTACGACATCTCGTCAAGGCCTTCCAGTGTTAGAAGCAACTAAAGAGGATATGGTTGTAAAAGGAGCATATATTGTATATGAACCAGCAACAAAAATTGATGGTATTTTAATTTCATGTGGTTCTGAATTATCAATTGCAATTGACACAGCACATTTATTACAAGAAGAGGGAATAAATGTTAGAGTAGTCTCAATGGTTTCAATGAATTTATTTGATAATCAAGATGAGGAATACAAGGAAAGTATTTTACCATCTAATATTACTAATCGTTTAGCTATTGAGATGGGTGCTAGCATGCCTTGGTATAAATATAGTAGAAATGTTTATGGTATTGATCGCTTCGGTGTTTCTGCCCCAATTAAGCATATCCATGAATATTTTGGCTTTACTAAAGAAAATTTAGCAAATGAATTTAAAAAGATAATTAATAAATAACAACTGTCATTTTATATAGGATTCCTCGGAATCCTTTTTTATT
>CAMELE010000031.1 GCA_945923475.1 uncultured Mollicutes bacterium | reverse complement strand
AGACGTCTCCGGGTTCGATTCCCCGAGCGTTTTTTGTTTTTATACGAAAAAAAGGCTATGAAAGCCCTAAATTTGTTTTTTCTCAAAACCTAGGTTTTTTCACAGCCCCTAAATAAATTCTAATAATGAGTTGATATTCTTGTTTAGTAGTTTAAATTCTTTACAACCAAACATTGTTAAGATTGATTCAATTTCTAAACTGTTTTTATTATTATCCATTGAATAGAAAAAACTTATATTTGGATCAAATTTTGATTTTAAATCAGCCATAAATAACTTGTGATATGAATCGGTGTTAAGGCAGTACATTAAAATCTTGTCAAATTGATTTGTATAGTGATAAGCTAAGCTATAGGCTAAAATTGCTGTATCGTTAAAACCTAAAATCACATTATTTAGGGCGTTATGATTAACTCGATATTTTTGATTAATTATAGGCTTTATTTCATTAATAATGAAATCTTCATATAGCTTTGCAAATCCAGGCTTGTCATTAAATGAATTATAAAGCATTTTATTCTTGGCAATATCTAGATTAGGATAAATTGCTATTCCAATTGCATTTTTTTCTTCTAGTGTTTCTTCTAAATGATAGTTTGGATTCTGAAATGGATTAGATCCACTAAGAATATACACGGCCTTATATAGATTATCATTTTTATCATAATCTTTAGGAATATAGGTAGTTACTCTAAAATTAGCATTAAGCTTTTTTGAGATTATTTTTAGATTATCAAACACAGTTTGCTCAGCTCCTTCATGTATTCAATTATACAATAAAGAACCGTTTTTTTAAATAGAAAAAAGGGAATTATTATAAAACAATTCCCAAAATAATATCCTATGGCTCTTGAAGCTCTTCGTTGTAATCCTCTTTGACAGGTGCTTCGTTTTTATATGAAAGTTTAAGAAGAAGAGGAGTGACAAATGAAGATACTATAATCATTAATACGATGAACGCAGACATCCCTGGATCAACTAATCCAGCTGAAATTCCCTTGTTAGCACAAATAAGTGCTACCTCAGCTCTCGCCATCATTCCAAGACCAATACGGTATGAATCCTTCATGCTATTGCCTGTTATCTTAGCACCAAGTCCACAGCCTATGACTTTACCTAAAAGACCTGCAAGGATAAAGCAAAGTCCGAATCCAAGTATTTCAAGCTTTATGCCTGAAAAATCAGTAGAAATACCAACATTCGCAAAGAAAATAGGACTAAATATCATATATGATAATACATCACTTTTACGCTCAATATAGTCAGATGTGTCATCCTTTAATGCATCATGAGTTGGATTGATGTGACGTCCAATGCCAGAAAGCGCAAGACCTGCAAAGAACGCTCCTGTGATTTCTGCAACACCAAAGAATTTTTCTGCAGCGTATGCCATAAAGAAACAGAATGCTAAACCGAAAAGCGGAATACGTCTAGTATGAGGCTTTCTTTTGTTTAAGCTTTTAAAATAATAATGAACACCTACTCCTAAACCAATTGTAAATATAAAGAATACAATTACATTAGCAACAACAGCTACAACGTTGTTTTTAAACATAAGACTTCCTAATGTTTTTGCTTCCTCACCACCAGCTCCAGATAAGGAAAGAACAATTGATAGAATTACTACACCGATAATATCATCAATAATTGCGGCAGACATAACTATTGTACCAACCTTGCCATTTAAACGATGTAGTTCTTTTAATGTGGCTACAGTAACTGATACAGAAGTAGCAGTTAATATAACCCCATAGAATAGATTAGACCAAACCTTAGACACCACGTTTCCGTTAACGATAGATGTACCAGTAAAGCCGTTAAATAATCCAGCAACTAAAAAACCTAACCCCATAGGTACTATAACTCCCATTACGGTAACTATGATTGAAGATTTACCAGATTCCTTAACCGTCCTTAAGTTGGTTCCAAGTCCTGCACTAAACATAATTAGAATAACACCAATTTCAGCTAGAAATTTAAGACCAGCTCTTGCTGAATCATCTAGTAGATTAATAAATGGTATTTTATCTATGAATCCGACAATAATACCAGCAAGTAACATACCAATTACTTGAGGTAACTTTACTTTTTTACATCCAATTTGCAATAATTTTGAAATCAATAATATTAATGCAAGAGGAAGGAGTAAACTAATTACCTGAATTTCTAAATCTAAAAACATACAACATCATTCTCCTAACAAGTTATTATTTTAGCACTCTTGATGTCTTATTACAATCATTCAAAGGGCTTTCAAAAACGTTTTCAAAAAAATAAAAAATTTAGCACTCATATATTGACAGTGCCAAAAAATGAGACTATAATATCATTGTCATTAAAATAAGGAGGCTAAATTATGGCACAAAATTATAAATTTAAAACTGAAACTAAAAAATTACTAGATATGATGATTAACTCAATCTATACACACAAGGAAATATTTTTACGAGAGCTAATTTCAAATGCTAGTGATGCAATTGACAAACGTCATTTTGAGTCTTTAACAAATCAAAGCATTAAACCACATGATTATGAAATCTTGGTTGAAGCTTCAAAAAAGGATCGTACAATTACAATTACTGATAATGGTATTGGTATGACTTTAGATGAGATTAAAAATAATCTTGGTACAATTGCTAAATCAGGTTCTAAGGAATTTATGGAAAAAATCAACGAGGAAGGCAATAATACAGACGCAGTAGATATTATTGGTCAATTTGGAGTTGGTTTTTATAGTGCATTTATGGTAGCTGATTGTGTAGAGGTTTACACTAAGTCAGCAAATGAAGAACAAGGATATTTATTTAAATCAGCAGGTCTTGAGGATTACTCTATTGAAAAATGTGACAAAGCTGATGATGGTTCAAAAATTGTATTACATTTAAGAGAGAATACTGAGGATAATAATTATGATGAATATCTAGAGGAATATCGCTTAAAGGAATTAATTAAGAAGTATTCAGATTATGTTAGATATCCAATTAAAACATGGGTAACAAAATTTAAGCCAACAGGTGAAAAAGATGAAAAAGGAAATGAGAAGGAAGAGGAGGAACAGGTTCTTGAAACTGTAAACTCAATGATTCCTCTTTGGAAAAAGAATAAAGCTGATGTTAAGGATGAGGAGTTAAATGAATTTTATAAGCAAAAATTCATGGATTGGCAGGATCCTTTATATACAATATTTACAAATGTAGAGGGTAATGTAACATACAATTCTATTATATTTATTCCAAAGAAGGCACCTTTTGATTTATATAACGAAAAATATGAAAAGGGATTACAGCTTTACACAAAAGGTGTATTTATTCTAGATAAGTGTAAAGAACTTGTGCCTGATTATTTAAGATTTATTAAGGGACTTGTGGATTCATCAGATTTATCACTTAATATTTCTCGTGAAATGCTACAGGATGATAGAACTATTCAAAAAATTGCAAGCTCACTTGAAAAGAAGGTTTTATCTGAATTAACAAAATCTTTAAATAATGAACGTGAAAAATATGAGGAATTCTTTAAAAACTACGGAATTAATCTAAAGTATGGTGTTTATGAGGACTATGGTGCTAAAAAGGATAAGCTTCAGGATTTAATCTTATTTAGTACTACTTCAAGTGATAAGCTTGTAACTCTTTCTGAATATGTAGAGCATATGCCAGAAGGACAAAAGGATATTTACTTTGCATCTGCAAAGAATAAGGATGCAGTACTTGCTCTTCCTCAAATTGAAATACTTAAAAAGAAGGGCTATGATGTACTTGTTCTAACTGATCATGTTGATGAGTTTATGCTACAGGTAATGCATTCATATAAGGACCATGAATTCAAATCAATTAACCAAGGAGATCTTGGCTTGATGGATGAAGAAGAGGCTAAGGCTTTAGATAAGGTTCAAGATGATAATAAAGACTTATTTGAGGATTTAAAGAAGGCTTTACCTGATGTTAAGGATGTTGTTGTATCTAAGCGCTTAACAGATTCTGCTGTTTGTCTAAGAGCAGGAGATAATCTATCATTTGAAATGGAAAAGGTTCTAAATGCTCAAGCTGATTCAAATGGAAAAATTAAAGCAGAAAGAATATTAGAAATTAATCCTAACCATGAAATCTTTAACGCATTAAAGGAAGCATATAAAGAGGATAAAGAATCTATTAATAAATATGCTAAGGTATTATATGGTGAAGCTTTACTCATGGAAGGTATGCCACTAGATAATCCACTAGAGTTTACAAATCTAGTAACAGAATTGTTGCTAAAGAAGTAATAAATATATGCAAATCACTACGATTTGCATATTTTTTTACACATAGATGCTAATTATGGACTAGAATTAGGATTGATTGCATCAGCCGAAACAATTGAATTTATTGCCCATGAAAATTGTAAGGCCTTAAATATTCCATTTTCATCACCAGAATTTAAAATAAAAAAGAACGTATTAATAGCTATTATAATTAGAGATGGTCAAACTATTATTCCTGATGGAAAAAGCTCTATAAAATGTAATGATAAGGTAATAGTAATAACTAAAATAGGTGGAAAATATAACACCTTGAATGATATTTTTATGTAAATAAATAATAAAAGAATCTGCATTTTACACAGATTCTTTTATTATATACAACTAATATGTGGAGAATAAGAAGCGTTATTTTCTTCTTAACTCATTAATATATTCTTCAAGTAAATCCATAGCGTTAACTATGGTGTCATTATCGACACAATATGATATTCTTACATAGTCATCTGTTAAGAAACAATCTCCAGGAATGAGTGCAACACTTTTTTCTTTAACTAGATTTAAGCAAAAGTCATAGCTTGACATACCAAACTCAGAAATCTTAGGGAAAACATAAAATGCTCCTTCTGGCTTATTAACCTCAAGCCCCATTTTGATAAGCCTATCATAAACATAGTCACGTCTTTTTTTATAGGATTCTACAAATGGAGTTGGGTCAAAGTTTAAAGCCTCAACACCAGCTTCTTGAACAAAAGTATTAATACATACAACCATATACTGGTGAATTATTGATATTTTATCAAGTAATTCTTTATTTCCAAGCATATATCCTAAACGCCAACCAGTCATAGCATATGGCTTAGAGAAGCTTTGGCAGACAATAATTTGATCACGGATATCCTGATATTTAGAAAAGCCTAAACGTCTTTTTTCGTATATTAGCTGATCATAACAGTTATCAAGTAAAACTAAAATATTAGTATCCTTAACTATTTCGTATATATTTTTTAAGGTTTCATCATCATAAATTGTCCCAGTTGGATTATTAGGAGAGGTAATTAATATAGCTTTTGTTTTTTCATTTATTAAAGACTTAAGCTTATCTTTAGATATTTGAAAGCTTGGTCTTGTATCTAGAGCGATCATTTTAGCACCACAATACGAAATAACCGGCTCATATAAGGCGTAGCATGGGATTGGTACGATTACTTCATCGTCATCGTTTAAAATAGTAAATAATGCTGCAGTTAATGCCTCTGTTGAACCAGAAGTAATAAGGACCTCATCTGGATTGTAAGTAACCTTATTGACTCTTTTTTCAAATTCACAAACAGCTTCTCGTAAAGAATTAGTACCAACTGTTGGTGCATATCTAGTTAAATTGTTATCTATTGCCTTTTTAGCACGTTCTTTAATATTATCGGGAGTGTTAAAATCAGGCTCACCAAGAGTTAATTTATATTTAGCGTTTAATTTAGTCGCAATCGTATTAAATTCACGAATTTTAGATGGCTTACAGCCAGCTAATCTTTTATTATATATGTATTCCATAGATGCCTCCATTTTAGAAAGATTATATCACTTTAATAGCATAGAGTAAAGTCTTCAATATTTACATTTTATCATATGTATGATATTATTTAAATAAATAAAAGGAAGCGAAATTATGAAAATATTAGTTACTGGTGGAGCCGGATATATTGGTTCACATACATGCGTTGAATTATTAAATAATGGTTATGAGGTTGTAGTATATGATAACCTATCAAACTCAAAGTCTACATCTCTTGATAGAGTAAAACAAATAACAGGGAAAAATCTGGTATTTATTGAAGGAGATATTCTTGACAGTAAAAAGCTTGAAGAGGTTTTTTCGTCTCATCATTTTGATTGTGTTATAAATTTTGCAGGATTAAAGGCTGTTGCTGAATCAGTAAAGAAGCCACTTGAGTATTATCAAAATAATATTGCTGGTGCAATTAATTTACTAATGGTTATGCAAAAATATGAATGCTTTAATTTTATTTTCTCATCAAGTGCGACTGTATATGGTGACCCTGAATCAGTACCAGTAGATGAAACATTTAAAACTGGTGGTACAACTAATCCATATGGTACAACAAAGCTGTTTATTGAGCAAATATTAAAAGATTTATATAATGCAGATAATCGTTTTAATATTGCACTTTTAAGATACTTTAATCCAATTGGAGCCCATCCAAGTGGATTAATCGGAGAAGATCCAAATGGTATTCCAAATAATCTTGCACCATATATTACTCAAGTTATGATCGGAAAAAGAGAGTGTTTAAGTATTTATGGTGATGATTATGATACTAAGGATGGTACATGTATTAGAGACTATATTCATGTTTGTGATTTAGCACGTGGCCATGTACTTACAGTTAAAAAACTACTTGAAAATCCAGGACTTGTTATTTATAACTTAGGTACAGGAAAAGGATCTACAGTGTATGACGTGCTTCATGCATTTGAGCGAGCATACGGTGCACCAATTCCACATAAGGTAGTTGGACGTAGAGCTGGAGATGTAAGAGCAAATTATACTAAGGTTGATAAAGCATATAAGGAGTTAGGATTTAAGGCTTTATACGATATTGATGATATGGCTAGAGATCACTGGAATTGGCAAAAGAATAATCCTAATGGATATGAAGATTAATATGATTTAACGAAAGAAGTAAGGTTTCTTACTTTTTTCTTTTTTAGTATATAAAAAAATGTCGAATTTTGTTAAAATATATTAAAGGAGTTGATTGCAATGTCATATATTGAATTTAATGATGTTTATAAAACTTATAAAATGGGTGAAATAAATATAAATGCACTAGATGGCGCTAGCTTTCAAATTCAAAAAGGTGAATTAGTTGTAATTTTAGGTCCTTCAGGAGCAGGTAAAACAACAACTTTAAATATTTTAGGTGGAATGGACTCTTTAACGTCAGGTTCTGTTATTATTGATAACAAGGATATTTCTTCATTAAAGGGTAAAGATCTTATAACATATAGAAGGCATGATGTTGGCTTTGTTTTTCAGTTCTATAATTTAGTTCAAAATTTTACTGCACTAGAAAATGTTGAGCTTGCAGTTCAATTATGCAAGGATCACATGGACCCTAAGGAGGCCTTAAGGCTTGTAGGCTTAGAGGATAAAATTAATAATTTCCCAGCTCAGCTTTCTGGTGGTGAGCAACAAAGAGTCGCAATTGCCAGAGCTATTGCTAAAAAGCCTAGGCTTCTTTTGTGTGATGAACCAACAGGCGCATTAGATTACAAAACTGGCAAGCAAATTTTAAGCCTTTTAGAGCAGTTGGTTGAAGAAAAACAGATGACTATTGTAATTGTAACTCATAATAGTGCTATTGCACCTATGGCTAATAAGGTTATAAGATTTAAAAACGGTAAGGTTGAGGATGTCACAATTAATGACAATCCAACTAAAGTTTCAGAGATTGAATGGTGATTTTATGAAAAATCGTATTTTTTCATTAAGCTTAAGAGAAATAAAAAAACAATTTTTCCGATTCCTGGCGCTTTTAATAATGTCATTTTTAGGTGTTTTTGTATATGTTGGAATTAAGGCTACAGCTCCAGACATGATAAAAAGTGTTGATAAATTATATGATACTTACAACGTATATGATTTGAAACTAATATCGAATATTGGATTTAGTGATAATACACTTTTTCAAATAAAAGAATTAGGATTTGATGCTTACGGTATAAAGGATGAGGATTTATTATTTAAAGCTAACAGCAAGGATTATGTCATTAATGTTTCAGCATTAAAAAAGGATATTAATACATATACGTTATGTGAAGGTAGAATTCCCACTTTAAATAATGAAATAGCAGTTGAAAGAAATTTACTCGCTACTTGTGGCCTTTCTATTGGTGATACAATAGAACTTAATAATAAGAATGTTAAAATTGTTGGGGTTATTACTAATCCTATATATATAAATTGTGATACGCTGAAAAATGATAGAGGACTTACAAATGTTGGTAGTGGAACAATTAATTTTTATGGAATGTGTACAGATGATTTTTTTAATTTTGATTATTATGACTACACCAAGATATATATAAAAAATACTAAAGCTAAAGTGTATGAAACAAATAGTAAGGACTATCTTAATCTTATTAATAATGATATTGAACTATTGAATAAAAATTTGGAGGATATTGAAGCCACAAGAAAATCTGAGCTTATGGATTATTTTCAAAATAAGCTAGAAGAACTTAATATTTTACTTCAGCAAGTACCTGAAGAGGTAAAGGCTATTATCACTGCAAATATTGTTAATATTGAAGAAAAGATTAATAGTCTGACTTGTAATATTAATATTAATGACAGATTATCCTATACTACCTATAAGCAGTTGATTGATGATGCTAAAAGTATTGAAAATCTTTCAAAGGTTTTTCCAATTGTTTTTTATGCAGTAGCTCTACTAGTAAGCCTAGTATCAATGAGAAGAATGGTTACGGAGGATAGGCAATTAATCGGTAATTTAAAAAGTATGGGATTTTCTAATCTTCATATTATGCAAAAATATATTGTATTTAGCTTATTTGCGACGATAATTGGAGCTTTAATAGGAGCATTTTTAGGTAATTTAATTATTCCCTTAATGATATGGAATATATATAAGATTTTATTTAGTCTACCAAAGTTTTATATTACTTTTGATATTTCTAACTTCTTAATTGGCTGCTTAGTCTCAACTGTTTGTATTGTTGGAGCGACAATATTAACTGCATTTATAACACTTAAGGAAAAGCCTGCATCTTTACTAAGACCAAAATCAATTCCTTCTGGTAAGAAAATATTACTTGAAAGAATAAAACCTTTATGGTCTAGATTAAGCTTTTCAGCAAAGGTAACCTTAAGAAATATTTTTAGATATAAAAAAAGAGGATTAGTCACAATAATAGGTATATGTGGATGTACAGCCCTTATGCTATGTGGCTTTGGCATTAAAAATGCAATAACAGATATTCCTTCGAAACAATATGAGGATATATACTCATATGATGCCATTGCATATCTAAACGAAGGCAATTCGTTGGATGTGTTTGAACGAGATGAAATAGTCAGATATCAAGCATTTTATCAGGAAAATATTAAAGTTCTTGACTATAATGCATATCTATTTGTCATCGATGATTATGAAAAATCAAAGGATTTTATAAACATTAGAGATGTTAAAAATAAAAATACACTAGAATTAAAGGATGATTCATTAGTTATTACTGATAAGCTAGCTGATTTATTAAACAAAGGAATTGATGATTATATAAGTCTAAGCTTAAAAACAGGTCAGAGTAAGGAATTTAAAATTACGGGAATTTGTGAGAATTATATTAATCATTATATTTATGTTTCATCTACCTTTTATGAGGAATTAGGCTATGAATACACCCCTAATATTGCGGTATTTAGTGTAAAAGAAGATGTTGATTTTGATTTACTGAAGGAAAATTTAATGACTAGTGGTAGCTTATTAAATATTAGCTATATTAAGTCTTTGACATCACAAGCAAAGGATATGCTAGGAAGCTTGGATAATGTTGTAATTATATTGATTGTTTTATCGATGATGCTAAGCTTTGTAGTGTTATATAATTTATCAAATATCAATATTTCGGAAAGAAGAAGAGAAATCGCAAGCTTAAAGGTTTTAGGATTTTATGATAAAGAGGTAGACTTATATATAGCTGGCGAGAATATTATTTTAACTATAATAGGTATTGGCTTAGGATTGGTATTTGGATACTTTTTGAGTAATATTGTAGTTGGTACAGTTGAAATAGAGTATGTTAGATTTATTAAGCATATTAAACCAATTAGCTACATTTATTCAGCTTTGTTATCGGCTTTATTTATGGTTATTGTAAATTTTATTGCACATTTTTTACTCAAAAGAATAAATATGATTGATTCATTAAAGAGTGTTGAATAGGGGGGATTTTATGATAAAGGTTGTGTTTTTTGATTTAGATGGTACTCTTTTACCAATGGATGAAAATATGTTTGTAAAAGGATATTTTAAGATGCTTTATGAGCATGTTAAGCATTTAGGATATAAGCAGGATGAGCTTATAAATATGATTTATGCCGGAATGAAGGCAATGTATGAAAATGATGGGACTAAAACAAATGAGGAAGTCTTTTGGGACCAAGCTGTAAAAATGATGGGTAGTAAGGTTCGTGATGATAAATGGGCATTTGATGAGTTTTATAAAACAGAATTTTATAATACTAAAAAATTATGTGGATATAGTGATGAGCCTAGAAAAATAATTGATTATTTACATGAAAAGAAAATTCCAGTAGCGTTAACAACTAATCCAATTTTTCCATATGATGGTACAAAAGCAAGAATGAGCTTTGTAAATCTAAGACCTGATGATTTCATTCTTGTAACAACATATGAAAATTCATCATATTGTAAGCCAAATCCTAAGTATTTTGAAGCATGTTTATCAAAACTTGGATTAAAACCAGATGAAGTAATTTTATTTGGCAATAATACTAAAGAGGATGGAGATTGTGCTAGTTCATTAGGTATTAAAACATACTTAGTAAATGGTTATATTATAGAAGATGAGTTTTCAACAGGTACTTACGAAAGAATTAATATGGAAGATATTATTGGTGTTATAAATAAGCATATAAAGAATTAATATATAGATTATGAAATCTAGGTTTTTGAAAGAACCTGGATTTTTTAATTAGTATTCTTAATTTTATTCGTCTAATATTGAATAAAATATGGTAAAATTGATATACGGATGTTTGTCTAACATTATGTATAAATATATTTAGTAAATACAAAATATAATGTAGGTGGTATTGGATGGAAAGATTAGATAAAATTCTAGCTCATATGAATTATGGTTCACGTAAGCAGGTTAAGGAATATATTAGAAAAGGCTACTTTATGGTTAATGGTGAGGTAGTATATGATGATGATTTTAAGGTTTCACCTTTAGATGATGAAATCACATTTGATGGAGAATCTATTAATTATGAATCATTAGTATACATAATGCTTAACAAGCCACAGGATGTAATCAGTGCGACATTTGATCCAAGGTATAAAACAGTAATTGATTTAATGCCTGAATATGCTAAAATGGGAGTTTTTCCTGTTGGTAGACTTGATATAGATACTGAAGGCCTTTTAATTATATCTAATGATGGTCATCTAGCTCATAAGCTTTTAAGCCCTAAATACCATGTTACAAAGAAATATTATGTAGAATATACTGGTGTATTTAAAAACTCATACATCCAAGCATTTAAAGATGGAATAACTTTAGATGATGGATATAAATGCTTAAGTGCAAATGTAGAAAAAATAGATGATAATAAAGCATATGTTTATATTCAAGAGGGTAAGTATCACCAGGTTAAGCGTATGTTTGAAGCTTTAGATATGAAAGTTACATACTTAAAACGTGTAGCATTTGGAAATATTAGCTTAGATTCAAGCCTAGCGCTTGGTGAGTACAGAACTTTAACTAAAGAGGAAATTGAGAGCCTAAAGAATAGTAATGAGTAATACCACAAGAAAGGAAGCAGTAGTATGGATAAAAGAATAAATAATTGGTGTAAACGTCTTTTAGATACTGGGAAAAGAAATAGATTAATTAATTTTAAAAAGTCATTAGCTTCTACAATTGAAATTGTAGCTGATGATTTTTATAAGCTGTATGATTCCTTTATGGAAGGAGGCGTCTTTGAATTCGCTAGATTATTTGATGATATTGAGGAGTTCATTGATTTAGATAAGGAAGAATATGAGGGCCGTTTAGCTAATGCACTTGGGAAAACTGTTTACTACAAGGAAAGATATTCTGTTGATGAAATTAATGAAATAAGAAAAAGATTTAAACCACTTAAAAGTAAAAAATACTTATATTCCACAACAATCTATGGAAAAATGAATAGTGTTTTAAATAATTTAAATAAAAAATCAAAGCTTTATCATGAGGAAAATGGCGTTAATTCATTATTTCTATGCTTCGGATTTTTAAAGTATGTCGAGGATAAGCAAGAATTCCTTGCACCTCTTGTTTTGGTACCAGTTGAGGTTTACCAAACATCTATAACTGATAATTTTAAAATTAAAGCGCTTGATGAGGATTTTGTTTTAAATGATAATTTGATTCACAAATTTAAGCTTGATTATAAGATAGATTTATCACCTACATCTCCTGATATGACGATGAAGCAATACCTTGATTATGTTAATGCTAAGGTTTTAAAACTTAAGTTTAATGTTTTAAACGAGGTATGGCTAGGATTATTTTCATTTTCTAAAATTATGATGTATCAGGATATCGAAAATAATAAGGATAAGATTAAATCAAGTGAAATTGTTAAAGCTTTTTGTCAGTTACCATCAAAACTTAATGATGGTATAAAGATTGCTAAGGTTAATTTAGATAAAGCAGAAGCTATAGCTGATCAAAATCAAGTGCTTGCAGCTGACTCTAGTCAATATAAAGCAATTTACTATGCTAAAAAAGGCCTATCATTTGTTCTTCAAGGCCCTCCGGGTACGGGCAAAAGCCAAACAATTACTAATATGCTTGGTGAGCTCATTGCCCAAGGAAAGACCGTTCTTTTTGTGTGCGAAAAGCGATCTGCTCTTGAAGTAGTATATCGTAATTTAAAAAAGTGTAATTTAGAAAATTATGCACTTCCCTTATTTGACACAAAGTTAAATAAAAAGGAAATAGTAAAAGGAATATATGATAACCTTGAATCTATTCAAAATAATCGCCTAGAGCTTACCGATGAAGCTAAAAACACCATCAGCTTAGATGAGGATGAAATGCTTAAGCTAGGGGCATATGCAAAGGAAATTACTAAAAAAATTGAACCAATAAATAAATCCTTAGCCGAAATTTCTTCGATTATTTGTGAATATGATCTACTTCCAGATATGGATTTTGTGATTGAAAATCCACTTGAAGTTACAGAAGCAGAACTAGATGATTATTTAAATAAAATTGAAATATTCGCTAATATAACTAGTGTGCTAGGTCCGGATCCTAAGTCACATCCGTTTTATTTGTTTTCTAAAACAAACTTAAATAAAGGTGAAGCTAAAAGGCTAAAGGATATTATCCTAATTGCTAGGTCATCACTGGCTAATTTCAGTTTATTATTAAATGAGATTAGAGATAAGATTAGGATTGAGATTCAAGATTTTGAATCAATTGGTATTGTTCTAGATTTTATAAAAGCTGCAGCTAATCCAGTTGAAATATCCCCTGATTATTTTAAAATTAAGGATTTAGATTTAATTAGTAGTAATCTTAAGAGGGTTGAAAAACTATATAAGTCTGTTAAATCAAATAAAAATGACTTGATGAAAAAATATCGCTTGTCATATCTTGATTTAGATGTTGATTCCTTGGTTTTAAGTATGGAGCAGGAATATAATACAAAATTAAAAAGAGCTTTTAAATATAAAAAGACTGATAAAATGCTAGAATCTTATTTATTAACACCATATGATTTAAAGTATGAAGAGGCATATTCGGATTTAAAAAAATTGAAGTCTATTAAGGATGATATGCTAGAAATAGCAGCATTAGATCAAAAAATAAAGGAAAACTTTAATGAATATTATTTTGGAGCATTAACGGATTTTGTTTCATTAAATCAGCTTGTAGATTACTTAAAGAATATTACAAATGGATTAAAATATATAAATTTATCAAGTTCATTAGAAGATTTTTTAGAGCTTATGAAGAACCCATTGAATCAATCATATGCCCTAATGAGCGTTAAAAAAATAGAAAATATGCTTAGTGAGGTTAATACTAATATTGGAATACTAAATCAATATTTTGATTTTGATGTTTTAAAGGAAAACCCATTGGCTTTAAATCAAAGATTAAATGTAATGTATATGTATTTTGATAAGGTATATGAGTATATTGACTTTATTAAGGCTTATCAAATGCTTGACAAAAAGATAGCGTCCTTTAAAAAGGAGTGCTTAAAAAAGAGTATTAAGGCTTCTGATTTTAAAGGTGCCTTCCTAAAGCACTTCTATGAACAAGTTCTTGAAGAGTATTTGAGCAAAAACTCAAAGATAGATGTTTATAGCAAGGATTACATAAATCATCTACTTTATGATTATCAAAAGAATGGTGATAAGCTTAAAGAGATTGCAAAAGTAAAAATAAGATCACTTGTAACAGAATCGTGGCCACAGCTAGATTCAGTTATGGGATCTAATTATGAGGTTAAAAGCCTACTTGCAGAAGCGAATAAAAAACGTAAGCTTAAAACACTAAGAGTTTTGTTTAAGGAAATACCAAAAATTTTAATGGACTTAAAGCCTATATTTATGACATCTCCACTTACTGTAGCTACATATTTGGATAGTGATGCTTTCCATTTTGACTGTGTAATATTTGATGAGGCATCGCAGGTTACAACGGAAAATGCAATCGGAGCTATGTATCGTTCTAATCAAATTATCATTGTAGGTGATAATGAGCAATTACCACCAACATCATTTTTTGATAGCTCATATGAGGATGATGAGGATGATAAGGATGATTATGATGTATATGAATCAATTTTAGATGAAGCTTTAACTGTTTTGCCTAAAATAATGCTTAAATGGCACTATCGTAGTAAGGATGAAACGTTGATTGCATTTTCTAATGAACAAATATATCATTCCTTAACTACATTTCCAAGCTTTTATAAAAATGAAACACTAGGTCTTCAGTATAATTATGCGGCAGACCCATATACACAAGGTAAGCGTATAAACGAACGTGAAGCTATAAGAGTTGTCAATGAGGTAATGTCTATTGCGAAGAATTATCCTAATAAGAGCTTAGGAGTTGTAACATTTAATATGGCCCAGCAATCATATATTGAAAGGCTAATCCGAAAGGAAAGAATGAAAAATCCGATATATGAGGATTTCTTTAGCGAGGATAAACTTGAATCGTTTTTTGTTAAAAATCTCGAAACTGTTCAGGGAGATGAAAGAGATATTATTATATTATCTACAACCTTTGGACCAGATACAAACGGTAGATTATCTTTAAATTTTGGTCCTATTAACAAGGAGGGTGGATATCGTAGATTAAATGTTGCGATATCAAGAGCCAAGGAAAAGGTTATTTTATGTACGTCCCTAAAACCTTCTGATTTTAACCTTGAAAGAACTAATAATAAGGGTGTAATAATGTTACATGATTATATTAGCTTTGCAAGCTCGGTCTCTAATCAGATTTTTAAAGAAAATGATATGAAAAATGGTATTGTTACAAGTATAGATGAATATTTAAATTCAAAGGGATATAAAACGATAAAGAACATTGGATATTCTGAATATAAAATTGACTTAGCTGTTTTAAATCCAAACAATGATAAGGAAATAATCCTTGGTATTTTAACTGACCAGGATAATTATCAAGCATTAAAAACAATAAAGGATAGAAATTATACAATTGATAATGTTCTTACTTCAAGAGGTTGGAGGCTTGTCCATGTATTTTGCCTACCATTTATGAAAAATAAAGTGGCATATTTAAATGAAATTGAGCGTTTATTGGTTAATAGTGATATAATAGAAAATGACCAAGTGGAGGATATTGATTATAGTCAGGTTAAAGAGGACAGCAGTGATGAAACTGTTGAGTCTTTATTTAGTGATTATCCAGATGCATTAGATATAGTTAAAAAATATGAGGCCTTTGATGGGCCTATAACGAAACGAATTGATTTGATTTTACAGGACATTGCACCTATTAGAATTGAGGATTTGAAGAAGCTAATATTACCATTGTATCAAAAAAGCAGATTATCTGAGTCACTTTCTAATATGATGGATGATGATATTAATCCTCTAATAAAACAACGTAAATATCATAAAGTAATCGGATTTTTATTAAGACCATCAGATTTGTATGGGGTTTCCTTTAGAAAATATGTTCCTAATAGTTTTTATCCAAAAATTGATGGTATTTATGTTGAGGAGTTAGAGGATTGCTTCGTCCAAATAATTAAAAAAATAAAAACTACTAGTAAGAAAATTCTCTATGCTGAAATAAATGAGCTTGTAGGATATCCTCGTGGTTCTGTTCAAACAAGGATTTATTTTGATAGGGTTATTGATATATTAGTAGATAAGGGTGTAATATCTTTATCAAAGGAAATTATTGGTTATATTGAAAAATAAAGAAGTGGGTGATTGTATGAAGGAGATAAAACAATTTGATGTGGTTATATTAGGCGGTGGTCTTGCTGGTATTTATACAGCTCTTAATATAGATAAATCAATTCATATTGGATTATTTATTAAAGATAGAATTGAAAGAGGATCATCTAATTTAGCTCAAGGTGGAATTGCGGCTGAGGTGTGTTCAACACCAGAACTTATCGAACAACACTATGAGGATACATTAAGAGCTGGTGGATATATTAATAATCCGGAGGCTACAAGAGTACTTGTTGATGAGGCTTCTGAAAATATTCTTAATATGTTAAGATTAGGCGTTGAATTTGATAAGGATGAAAATGGAAATTTGTTTAGAACCTTAGAGGGTGGCCATAGAAGTAGAAGAATTTTGCATGCAGGTGGCGATGATACTGGCGCTCATATTATGAGAGACTTGAGAAAAAAAGTATCAGAATCTCCTAATATTGATGTATTTGAAGATGAAATGGCAATTGAAATATTAGAAAATAATAATAAAGCCTTAGGTGTTATCGTTATTAATCAAAAAAATGAGGAGCTTTATGTTTTAGCTAATAAAATAGTTCTTGCAACAGGGGGAATTGGCGGCGTTTATAAAAATACTACTAATGAAAAAATTGCCTGTGGTGATGGTATTGCGATGGCATATCGTAGTGGAGTTAAAATAGAAAATATGGAATTTGTTCAATTCCATCCGACAGGATTTTATGAGGAGGATAAAACTGGTCAAGCATTTTTAATTAGTGAGGCAGTAAGAGGTGAAGGTGCTATTTTAAGAAATATCAAAGGTGAAAGATTTATGTCTAAGTATGATGCTGAAAGAATGGAGCTTGCACCTAGAGATGTAGTATCACAGGCAATTTACCGAGAAATGTTTGATACTTGGTCAGACCATGTTTATCTAGATATTACGAGCAAGGATAAGGAATTCTTAATGCATAGATTCCCAACAATTTATAGTCATTGTATGGAACATGGAATTGATATGTCAAAAGACTTTATTCCTGTTTGTCCTGTTGAGCATTTCTTATGTGGAGGAATTGATACGGATATTAATGGACATACAAGTATGGAAAACTTATATGCTGTTGGTGAATGTGCTAATACAGGGGTTCACGGAGCTAATCGTTTGGCCTCAAATTCTTTACTTGAATGTGTTGTATTTGGCAAAAGAATTGCGAATGAGATTAATAGTTTAGCATCATCATTTGGAAAAATTGACATCGTACTTCCAGATTTAACATTCACGCATGAACCTTATAATTTTAAGGATATTAGAGTTGATATTAGAGATACAATGTCTAAATATGTATTTATTGTGAGAAAAAAAGAAGGTCTCCAGCTTGCGAAAAAGATAATTGCAACTCATATTAAAAATCTTAAAAAGATAAAGGTTTTCTCAAGATATTATTACGAAACATTAAATATGGCTGAAACATCAATGCTTATTATAGATGCCGCTATAAAGCGTGAAAAATCAATTGGATGTCATTTTAGATTGGATTAGGAGAAAATATGGAAAAAGAGATAATAAAGATTATAAAAAGAGCTCTTAAGGAGGATATGCCTAAGGGGGATATAACAACTGATTCTTTAATTCCAAAGGACCATCAAAGTAAAGCAAAGTTTATTGCTAAAGATTCAGGAATTATTTCAGGTCTTGAGGTTGCAGAAGAGGTTTTTAGGCAGGTTGGTGGAGACTATAAGCTTGTTTGGAATTTTAAGGATGGAGATTTTGTTAATAACAAGGATATAATTGGTACAGTAGAGGGAAATACAAGGACGATTTTAAAGGCTGAAAGACTAAGCCTAAACATTATGCAAAGAATGTCTGGAATAGCTACTAATACATATAATTTTACTAAAGAATGTGTTGGGGATACAAAGATATTAGATACAAGAAAAACCACACCTAATTTACGTATTTTAGAACGTAAAGCTGTGTTAGATGGTAAGGGGACAAATCATAGGTTAAATTTATCTGATATGGTTTTAATTAAGGATAATCATATTGATGCAGTTGGATCTATTACCAAAGCATGCTTATTGGCCAAAAAGAATACTAAGGATAAGAAGATTGAGGTTGAGGTTGAAACTCTAGAGCAATTTATGGAGGCATTGGATTCTGTTGCGGATATAATTATGCTTGATAATATGTCAAATGAGCTTATGGCTGAGTGTGTTAAACTAAATAATAAGAAAAAGAAGCTTGAGGCATCTGGAAATATGACTGTTGAAAGAATTAAGTCTGTATCAGAACTTGGTGTTGATTATATTTCTGTTGGTGCCCTAACGTATGCATCTAAAGCATTAGATATTTCTTTAAAATTTCATTAATATATTGTGTTTATAAAAGGCTGAACTAGAAATGGTTCAGTTTTTATTTTTTATTGATTGTTTATATTAATAAAGAATTAACTCTTTTGGTGGATATTTTAAGAAAATTACAAAAATATGCGAAAATCTTTCAAGATTTTGAGTGATTATGTTTAAATTTAGTGTTTTTCAGAAAAAAACTTTCATTAATTTTTGTATATTTTAAGTTTGATATAAGAAGAGGCTTTCTCAAATGTTATCGTAATACTGTTCTAGCATATCAAAAAATGGTAAAATATAGAAAATAGTGTTAGTGAGGATAAGTAGTATGGCAGTATCATTTAAAGAATATGTAGAAGAAAAATATTATGATTATTTATATAGTAAATTGAAATATTATATATTTGACAATAAATCTAACATATCGTTTAGATTAAAAAATATTGACACTGTTCACTATGTAGAAGTGGAAGACGCCTATTTTAAAAAATTTTATGTCCACAATTATTCAAAAAACCAAGTAGGTATTTCAATAATAATAGAAGTAGAAGCTACGCTTAAAGAATATAAATGTGGTGAATATAATTTTGATCATGATTATCCATGGTTTTTGGTTAAATGTAGATGTGATTTTACGGATAAAATATCTAATTTTAAGATTGTATCAATAGAACATTATGATGGCCTTGATAAAGAACAGTTTGGATTGACTGATAATTTAATTCCATATATTAAAAAGGGAAGGCTAGATGATTATGCTGCCACAATATTACAAAGTGTCTATCCAGAAGCGTTAAAAGGAAGCCCAATTAATCCATACGAATTTGCCAGGAGATTAAAACTGAATATCAAAGAAGTTTTATTTAAAGATAAAAATAAAATGGGAACGATTTATTTTGCGGAGCATAAAGTTAAAACTAACAAAGGTATAATTAAAACGATTCCTGCAAATACAATAATGGTTTCAAAAAAAGCTAGATTGTTTGGATTTGAGGGCAGTAATAATTTCACAATTATGCACGAATGTGTTCATTATATTTTGCATAAAAGAGCATTTCAATTAGAAAGGCTATTCAACAAAAAGGCCAAAAGTATAGAGTGTTATACTGATGGTTCTGGTATTACAAATGCCAATACATCGGCAATTGATTGGATGGAGTGGCAAGCCAATAATCTTGCTCCAAGACTAATGATGCCTGCTGAACAATTTAAAAATAAAGTATTGGAATATTTAGATAATTATCGCTTAACACATGAGACTAATGATTATTTAAATTATTATGAGAAATTAATGTATGATTTGGCAAATTATTATGGGGCATCTATAGAATCAGTAAAGATTAGACTGATTGAATTAGGTTTTGAATTTCCATTGGGATGCTTAATAACTGTTGATGGTAAGACTGTTATGCCTCATACGTTTAGTAAAGGAGCATTAGCCAAAAATGAAACTTATTCAATTAGTGAAGCAGATGCTGCTATGTATTCATTTACTGAAAAATATATTAATAATAATTCATTAATTGATGCTTATATTTATGTGGATTCTCATTTATGCATAAATCATTCTAAATTTATAACTAAAAATGAATTTGGAAGAATAGTTTTGACGGATTATGCAAGACATCATATGGATGAATGCTGTATAAAATTTGAACTGGATATCCCTAAAAAAATAGGACATCAGGAGATGAATTATAATTCTTTTAAAATTTTAAATCGAAAAAAAGGTAATCATTCAGAGATTGTAGTTAAAGCGTTTAAGTTATTTAGTGTTGCGGCTACTAATAATAATCAAAATTTGATAGAAGAAGCATTTGACAAAGTAGATGATTTATTCTCTCGTATTCCAAGAACTTCAAATGGACTATTTTTAATCTTAAAGGAATATAGTGGGTATTCAATACAGGAACTAGTAGATATATCAGGACTTAGTAAAGAAACGGTTGAAAACTATTTATATAAAGAAAATTATAATTATTCCCAAGAAGGAGTTGTTAGGATGTTATTAGCAATGAATATTCCATCTAAAATCAGCTTTATTGCATTAGAGTTATGCAAATGTGGGCTCAATATTAAAGACACCCAACAGCAATGGATTGATTATGTCTTGAGAAATCGTTGGTTATATAGTATTAATGAGAATCTTAAATTCTTATTAGACAGAAAAATTTATATATAATTAATAATTTTACCTGGTTATGAACCGGGTAATTTTTTTGGTATTTTTATGCTATTTTATGCATTTTTATTAAAAAAACATAGATTTATACTCAAAAATAATACGATTTTTATAAAAACCTCCCCGGTTATAAACCAGGTAAAAATGAAAAAAATATGTGTTAGTATATAATTGCAAAGCAATCATAAATATATTTTTCATCGACAAGGAAAAGTCGTTAAAACCTTACCTTAAATATACACCAGCCCATTACTTGTGTCCTATGTATTTAAGATTAGAATTTAATCACAACATGAAGGCGATAGGAAGCTTGAATGTTATCAAGAAATGGAGTCAAACTCTACTACGATGCATGCCAAGACTACGCCTTTTTTAGTAGAGGCTCCATTTCAAATGAAGGTTTGATGTGGAGTCTTTTCTTTTATTTGAAGAAAAAATAAACACTCAAACCAAATGCGAAAGAAGGAGAAAAACAGGATTTTTGAAAAGTTTTAGCGATGGGACATCCGTTGTCCCAACGCCCTAACTAAAATGTAGATGAAAGGAGGCTAAGGACATGTTGTATTTAAAAGTCCCACCATAAAATAATTAAAAGATTAGGTGATTAAAATTAAAAGGAAGGAGGAAACGTATTATGATCCAAGTAGTAATAACATTCATAGGTTTAATTGGGACACTATCTTCAATAATGTTTGCATATTTAGCATTTAGAAGAAATTCTTGTAAGGATGTAACAACTGAAGCTAAAAGAGAAGGAACACTGTTAAGTGATATTGGATATATTAAATCAAGTATTGATCGAATGGAAGGAAAACTTGATAAGGTAGAAGCTAATTATCAGTTATTACTCACACGAGTAATAAAGGTTGAAGAAGCTTATAATTCCTTAAATCAACGATTACAGGAGCATATTACTCAAGAATAATATGAGTTATATAACAATACCAGCGATTGTAGTAATTTGCTATATAGTAGGTGAAGTATTTAAGCTTGTGTTTATGAAAAAAACAAAGATGTATAAAGGAATACCTATATTAGTAGGTTTAGTAGGTGGAGTTATAGGTGTAGTTACATACACCTTAAATCCAACAATTATAGGTAGTCCACCAAATGTGCTGTGTGCAGCTGCAATAGGAATAATTTCAGGACTAGCCTCAACAGGTAGTCACCAAGTAATAAAACAAATATTAAAGGAGAATAAGAGCAATGAATGACAAAGAACTGATAGTAAGAAAAGTTACAAGCTCATTTATAGAAAA
>CAMELE010000030.1 GCA_945923475.1 uncultured Mollicutes bacterium | reverse complement strand
TGGTCCAAAGGACATTGAAGTGAGAATCTTATGACTTAAGTCATGAGAGGTTCAATATACAACAGTATCTGGAGATTTAAATTTAAAAATGAAGAAAAATATAGGATTTTTATTAGAATACAGTACAGTTAGTGGAAAACTAAATTGTCAAGAAGATTATAATAAGAACGGTGGAATATATAGCTATGGTGATGAGATGGTAAAGCTTGATGTAGGATCAACTAGTGGAGACATTACTATTGCTTTTTATGAATAAATTAAGAAAGGGGAAATAGATTTTTCAATCTATTAGCTAAAAAATGATAGAGATTAAAGAATTAAGTAAAAGTTTTGGATTGAAGCAGGTTCTTGATGATGTAACACTGCAGATTAATGAAGGTCAGGTATTTGGCCTTGTGGGTATTAATGGGGCAGGTAAATCAACCTTGTTAAGATTAATATCTGGTGTATATAAGCCTGATTGTGGGTCGGTATATGTAGATGGAGAAAATGTTTTTGATAACCCAAATGCTAAATCAAAAATATTCTTTTTACCGGATGAACCATTTTATGGTCATAAAATAACACCAAAAAATATAATAGAAGAGTATAAGGTCTATTATGATTTAAATGAAAAAATATACTTTGACATTATTAACACATTTAAGCTACCTTTAGATAAGTCAATGTTTAATTTTTCTAAAGGAATGAAGCGTCAGGTTTTTATTGCTCTTGCAATTGCTATAAAGCCTAAGTATTTACTTTTAGATGAAGCATTTGATGGATTAGATCCTCTTGCAAGAATGTGCGTTAAAAATTACCTTTTAGATTTAACTAAAAATGGTAGTACGGTAATTATTTCATCTCACTCATTAAGAGAACTATCAGATATTTGCTCATCATATGGCTTAATTGACAACAAAAAGATTGGTTTTAGCTATGTTGAAGGAGAAATGTTATCTTATCATAAATATCAAGTAGCATTTAAAGAGGAGCCTCAGGAAGAGAATTTTAAATTTGAATATTTGAAGTATGCTCAAACAAAAAGAATTGTTGAGTTCCTTACCTATAGTGATTTAGAAAAATTTACTAATGAATTAGCTCCCTATAATCCGCTTATTATTGATGAGGTTAATGTTGACTTTGAGGAAAGATTTGTTCTTGAGGTAAAGGCGGGTGATGTCAAATGATGAAAATGATAAAATTTTATATTAAAGATAATTTGTTATCTTTTATTATAACTACAGTTATAGCCACTGCAATAGCTGTATGTGTAGTAGCTACGAATAAATTAGTATATAGCACATATTATTCTGAGAATTGTGCAAATAAATCCGTTTTTTCTTTCTTTATTGTGCTACTTATTACGCTATCAATAGCAATACCTATTTCTTTATTAATTTTTAAAATGAAAAAGATAGGTATTGATAAGTACTATTCATTACCAGTAAAGAAGAATATTCTTTATTTGGCAAAATATATTTCTGGATTAATCTTAATGTTTGTACCATATTTCATTTCATTTTTATTCTCATTTATTATTATTTTAATTAGGGAGAATATTTATAATTATGGTTATATATGGCTATTATTTATTATCCTACTTTTATGTGCAATTTGTATGTATACAATAGTATTTTTCACAATTTATTGTCAGAATACAATGGTTGATGGAATAATAATTGTTGGATTTGTAATAGTCATATTACCAATGATTATTTCAACTGCTAATTTCTTTTATAATTCTATATGTGGTCTAGTTGGTAGTCAAAAGTATTCCTATTTTAGTGGGGCATGGAACTATTCCTTGTTATCTCCTCTTATAAATTCATACAATATAATTACAAATAAAATAGCTGGTGAAATCGTTTCTGTTGATGCAAATCAAATTATAAGCTTTATTTTACTTTTTGGATGTGCAGTATTAGCTGTATTTGCATTTTTATTTAAATCAAAGTACGAGAAGGCTGAGGATACTCTTGAAAGATCAAATAGCTGGTTTGGCTATAAGCTATTTGTGCCAATTATTGCAGCGTTTTTAATTGCATTACTTCCTTATATTTATGGATGGATAGTAGGAGTAAGTTGTTTGTATGTTGGTCTTGTGATATATCGTAGATCATTTAAGCTAGATCGCACATCATGGATTACAACTATTGTTTTTGCAGCGTGTGCTTTACTTTATATAATAATATTATAATAATTGATTTCCTTTAATTATTAATCCGAGGAGGAAAGATTAAATAAGTAGCAACCAGCTTGCGATTGGCTTTTGTTTTATTTACAAAAAACATATTATCTTTCATGAATTATAAGGAGGAATTTAAATGCATAAAAAATATGTATGTATTTTAGTATTTTATTTCTTATTGTAACTACAACTGGTTGTAGGATAAATGAAGATAATGATATGGAATTATATAAAAATGAAGTAATAGATTATATTAATAGTTATTATGAAAACATAGATAATAAATACACTCAATATAGTACGATATTTATTGAAAATGAAATAAAAGATGCTAAAAATAAGATATTTGATTCCTTGTCTAAAGAAGAAATTGATTATTTTAAAGAAAAATGTATTGAAGAAATAAATAATTTAATTCTAGATGATAATGAGAAAAATGAAATATTAAATAGCTATTGCACATGGGAGTATTTTATTGAAGCTTCTGATGCTCAAACTCAAATTAAGTATTATTTGGGAGAATATGATAGTAAACATATTGTTATAGTATCCGGGCCATGTGCATTTGTTTGGATTCCAGAGCAACGCTATTATACTTTAATTACTGAAACTAAAATTTTTAATTTTAAACCTTTACCAGAAGTAATTGGAGTAAGTTATAGTAATCAGTTTTATATATTGAGTAAAGCGAGCGATAGTAATATTTTTGGTGATAATGTAATTTTAGCTGATCAGGCTATGAAAATTTATGAAAGGTATTTATTACTTACAAAAAATTAAGTTAAAGAAGTCTTATAACGAAACTGTTTAAAAAATATTTATTTTGACTGAATTTTTCTTTCTACGTTCATTGTTTCTTTAAGTGTCAGTGCACAAGAAAATGAAAGTGTTTTTGCTAATGAACCATCAATTAATGATAATTTTTCAGATAATGAAATTTTAGTTATGTTAGACGAAAATACAAGTTATAGTTATAAGCAATATGATGAAAAAGATTTTATTGATATTGGTTGTATTGCTGTAGAAGATTTGACGTCTACTGCAACTGATACTGTTTTAAATAATTTAGATAATGATTTAGTAAATTTTGAACAATATAAGAGAATTTTATGTTTATATTTAGATGAGAAGTCTAAAGATAATGTTTTAGAATGTATTAATAAATTATATGTTAGAGAAGATGTATTAAGTGCTATTCCAAAATATGAAGTTACTCCAAATTCTACATATTCAAATGATGAATATATTACTGAGCAAGGGGGATTAAATAATATAAATTTACCACAAGCATAGGATTATGCAACAGGATCATCAAGTGTATATGTTGGTATCATTGAAACGAAAACGATATGCTCTAAAACCCATAATAGTAAAAAAATGATTTGATTTAGTTTCAGATCATTTTTATTTTCGTAAAATGACTAAACACCTTAGGAGAGTAAATACCAACTGTTTTATTGCAAAACAGGACTCGTTGAATAAGGGAATAAACAAAAAAACTATATTATTGAGTTTTATAGGTTTTGCTGAACGGAACTATTATTATTGAATTAAATGAAGCAGTAATATAATTCTAATTACAACGAAAATTTATACAAAAAAAGAATTGAATTCCAAAAATGTATAATATATAATAAATATGGTGATGTTTATGATTAAAAGAACGATATTAAAAGAAATTGAATTATCTGTTAAAAGTAGACCTATAACATTAATTACGGGAGCTAGGCAGGTAGGGAAATCAACTTTAGCCCAATTATTTATGAAGGATGGTTTTTCCTATGTCTCATTAGATAATTCCAGAGAAAGGGAGCTTGCTAGAAAAGATCCCTCAATGTTTTTAGAACTTCATCCTTGGCCTCTAATAATAGATGAAGTTCAAAGAGCGCCAGAGTTATTTGAATCATTAGAAGAAAAAGTAAATAAAGAAAAAATGAATAATTCTAGAAATTATGGAATGTATATTATTACTGGTTCACAAATGTATAAATTAATGGAAAAAGTAACTGAATCTATGGCTGGAAGAGTATCAATTATACATATGTTACCATTATCACGTAATGAAATATTAGGTAGAGAAGAAAAAGTATTTACATTTGATTTAAATGAAATAAATAAAAAAGCTTCATCAAATCCATTGAGCATAAAAGCTTTATTTAAGGATATAGTACATGGTTATTATCCGGAACTTTATAGTAACGAATTACTTATCTCTGAAAGATATTATTCTGATTATATTGAATCATATATTGAACGAGATGTGTCTGATATGATAAATATAAAAGATAAATTTGCATTTAGAAGATTTATGGAGTTATTAGGATCATTAACAGGTGAAGAACTCATATATGATAATATAGCAAAAATAATTGGTGTAGATACAAAAACAATTAAGTCATGGGTATCAATTTTAGTTGCAGGTGATATTATCTATTTATTAGAGCCTTATAATGAATATTCTATTACCAAAAGAATTGTTAAAAGACCTAAAATTTATTTTAATGATACTGGATTAGCTTCATATTTGGCAAAGATTAATTCATCAGAAACGCTTGAATCTAGTTTTTTGTCTGGTAGATTTGTTGAAACATATATAATTAATGAATTGAGAAAAAGCTATGTTAATAATGGTAAAAATCCCAACTTCTATTATTATAGAGACAACAATATGAATGAAATTGATCTTATTATTATCGAAGATGGTAAAATGTATAGAATTGAATGCAAATCAGGAATTAATTTTAATTTGAGTTCCATAAAAGGGTTTAAACAGGTTGAAAATACTAATTACAAGATATCTAGATCAGGAATAATTTGTAATACAGATTCGATATATCCATTAAAAGAAAATATCTATGTGATACCAATTGCTGGGATATAATTTATCTATTTATGTTATATTTAAAAAAGATAGTAATAAAAAATATTCTATTATTTTTTCGAAGCTTTATTTTGACATAATCGGGTAATATTCATTGAAGAAGTCAGATATTGTTTGCATAAAATTATTAATGTCAAAAGTTTTCAAATTTGATAATAATAATTCAGTAATCTCTTGTAAATTAGCTTTGATTTTTGGTAAAACTTTCAAACGTAATATCTCCTGTATCTTTTTTTTCAATTCAATTATATCAGGTATTACGTTTTTTTATTTTTTTTGAAACGCACAACAAATTTACACTATCTGATACTTCAAATTTTTTGACATTTATAGCAATATAATGTTATAATTAAAGAAAAGAGAAAGGCGGGATTATTGATGCAGGAATTCTATTTTCAATGCGTAAAAAAAGATAAAATGGAAATTGGTATTTCACCAGATGAAGCATTTAACAAACGCATTTATGATAAGCTATTATCTATGACTGAAAATGAATTATCATTTAAGGATGAAGCACCAATATTTGAGTCAACTCCTTTTGTTGAGGTTGATGTTCATCAAAATGAAGATTCATATTATGTTATTGTAATCCCAGATCATCAAATATCTAAATTTGAAAAATTTATACCAACCTTAAAGGGTTTATTTTTTGATTATGATAAGGAATGTGAATTAATCACTATTTTTGGTCCTAGCTATCATATAAATCAAACATATGACTTATATGATGTGCTAAATGAAGAAATAAATTCTTTGATGATTGCACGTGAGGATTTCGAAGCCTTTAAGGCTTTTATGAGGTCTATAAACAGTGTTAAAAAATTAGATTACGATATATCATTTAAATCTAAAATTTCCGGAAAAATGAGAACGTATACACTTGATTCATCATATTATAAAAATTTTCATTGCTACGGATATTTAGCAGATATAGAAAAATATGTTAAGGAAATTGATAGATTAAGAGATTTATCTAATAAGGATAGCTTAACAGGTTTATTTAACAAGCAATATACTACAACCTTTACTAAGCAAATGATTGAATTAGCAGAGCCTAATGATATTTTTTTACTAGGAATAATAGATATTGATTATTTTAAGAATGTAAATGACACCTATGGCCATATGTTTGGTGATAAGTTACTTATTCAATTTTCAAATTCCTTAAAAAGAAGCATTGGAGAAAGTGGATTAGTCGGTAGAATTGGTGGAGATGAATTTTTATTTTTATTAAAAGTTGATCGGACAGAAGAAGCGTATTTAAAACCAATATGCCGAAGAATTCGTGATGATGTGCATAATATAAGAATTGATGGAGTTAAAGGCTTCATGATAACATCAACAATTGGTTTAGCCTGCTATCCTAAGGATGCGACTACATATAATGATTTGTTTGAATGTGCTGATAAGGCCTTATATCGTGGAAAGCTAAAAGGTAGAGATTGCTATATTATTTACGATGAAGCAAAACACAAGAATATATCTAAACAGGAGACTAGTAATTTCTTTGGTGCACCTGAAAGAAGACGTTCAGATACTACCTTTATTTCTGATTGCTTGGATTCCTTGCTAGAAACCTCAAATCTAGCCAAGGAAATTGATACAATTGTTTCTAAAATAGCTAATCATTTTAGAATAGATCGCATTACTATTTCAGATCACAATTTAAAAGTATTATTTCAATATAGTCAAGATGGAAACTATTTGCATAAAGGATATGATTTACTACTAGATCCAAAGTATCAAGCTCTTTTTGTTGATAATATGCTACAAATAACTGATATTGTCCAATTAAGAATGAATAATCCAGAAATTATGGATTATTACTCTGAGCAGAGGATTAAATCCTTAGTTCAAATTATCTTTAAAAGGAATGATCAAATAACAGGCTTTATTTCCTTTGATATGTATTTAGAGCGTAGGTCCTGGCAACCATCTGAATTAATGTATTTTAGTATTTTATCAAAGATTATTTCAGGATTCTTTAACAAATATCAAACTGAACAAAAGCTTGAGCAAATCACATATATGGATGAAATAACAGGTATAAGTAATTTCGCTAAATTTAGAAATGATATATTACAAGATCATTACGCCTATGAAAAGGGAGTTTTTGTTCTTTTTGATGTGGCTAATTTTAAACAAATTGATGAAAAATATGGATATAAGACTGGTAATGATGTACTTGTAGTTATTGCACAGGTATTAACTGAATTATCATATGGTAAGGATTATTTTTGTCGTGTTCATGACGATGTTTTTGCTGTTTACCGGGAATATGTTTCACAAGAGGAAACTATTAATTATTTTAATAAACTAAATTCTGAGGTAATCAGCAATCTTAAAAATATGAATATTATATTTGATTTTAAATTAGTAGGTGGTGCATCATTATTTGTAAATAGTGATAACACAGATTTCACTACCCTAATTGATAATGCAAACGATTCAAGAAAATATGCTAAAAATGAAAATGTAAAGCTTGTGTTCTATAGTCAAGATGTTAATAAGCAAGCCATGCATATTAAGCTTATTGAGGGTAGAATGGATGCTGCACTATTAAATAACGAGTTTGAGGTCTATCTTCAGCCTTGTTATGACATAAAAACAAAATCAATTGAATCCTTTGAGGCATTAATTAGATGGAATTTTGATAAGGAAATATTAACTCCTGATAGGTTTATTCCAATATTTGAAAAAAATGGATTTATCGAACGAATGGACTTTTATGTCTTTGAACAGGTTATAAAAATCCTTAGTCAATGGGAGAAAAAAGGTTATAAAATGTCTCCTATATCTGTCAACATATCAAGATGTCATTTATCAGATTCAGATTTTTTAACAAAATTAGATAATCTATTTAAAAAATATAATGCTAATAAGAATTATTTTGCAATCGAGGTTACTGAGGCTTTATTTGAAGGCGATAACTCATACATGATACGGTTTTTAAATGAGGCTGCAGTTTCAGGATATCAAATATTTTTAGATAATTTTGGAGTTGCTTATTCAGCCTTATCAATATTATCAAAGCTACCAGTTAATGCCCTAAAGCTAAATAGGTCATTTATGGAAAATGATTTATATGGTGATAAGGAATTATTAATTGTTAAGAATATTATTAAGTTAGCAAAAGAGCTAGGAATTAGCGTAGTATCTGAGGGTATTGAAACAAAGAGTCAATCTGTTGAAATGAGAAAGCTTCATTGTGATTATGCGCAGGGTTATTATTATTCCAAGCCAATGCCAATTTCAGTTATTGAAAAGGAATTTGTAAAAAAAAGAAAATAAATGGTGATTTAAATGAATATGGATTTTAAATGTAAGCTTCCCATACCTTTAGAGGTTAAAAGGATGTATCCAGTAACTCCTGAGATGGAGAAGCAAAAAGAAAAAAATGATGAGGAAATAAAAAAGATTTTTACAGGACAAAGCGACAAATTACTGCTAATAATTGGTCCTTGTTCAGCAGATCGAGAGGATGCTGTGCTTGATTATATGAGACGTCTTCGAAAGCTAGCTTTAAAGGTTGAGAAGGAAATACTAATTGTCCCTCGAGTATATACAAATAAACCTAGAACTACAGGTCAAGGCTACAAAGGAATGCTTCATCAGCCAGATCCAACAGGAGAGCCAGATATGCTAAAGGGCGTAGTCGCAATTAGAAAGCTACATATGGAAATACTAAAGGAAACTGGCTTTAGTTGTGCGGATGAAATGCTATATCCAGATAATTTTAGATATTTATCAGATTTATTATCATATGTTGCTGTTGGTGCTCGTTCAGTTGAGAATCAGCAACATCGATTAACTGCATCAGGAATTAATGCTCCTGTAGGAATGAAAAATCCTACTAGTGGTGATTTATCTGTTATGATTAATGCCGTTACAGCAGCTCAAACTGGTCATGTGTTTATATATCGTGGATGGGAGGTAGAATCCCATGGAAATCCTCTTACTCATACTATTTTACGTGGATATGTAGATGAACGAGGTATTGCTCATCCAAATTATCATTATGAGGATTTAATTAATCTAAATGAACTATATAAAAAGTCTGGTCTTAAAAATCCAGCTGTTATTGTCGACTGTAATCATTCTAATTCGGCTAAGAAGTATTTAGAGCAAATTAGAATTGCTAAAGAGGTATTACACTCTACAAGACATAATCCAGAAATATATAAGCTTGTAAAGGGCTTAATGATTGAATCATATCTTGAGGATGGATGTCAACCAGTTGATGGAGGAGAGTATGGTAAATCGATTACAGACCCTTGCTTAGGATGGGAAAAAACGGAAAAGCTTGTTTTAGAATTGGCTGAATTAAGAAGAATAAAAAACTAAAATTAATGCCATATTTTAATGGCTTTTTCCATAATTATGTAATATGAAAGGATGGGAATATTATGCTAGATTCATATAAAGCTTTTAAAGCATATTTACAAAACGAAATAAAGCCATTAAATAATAAGCCATCCTTATTATTACATACATGTTGTGCACCTTGTTCATCCGCAACTATTGAACTATTAAACGACTACTTTAATATTACAATTTTTTATTCTAATGATAACATTTATCCCTTTGAGGAATTTAAGCATCGTTTAGACGAACAAATTAGATTTGCAAAAAATTACAATATAGATGTCATTTATGATGAATACTGCAATGAAGATTATAACAATAAAATTTTAGGTAATGAAAACCTTGGTGAAAGGTCACAGCGCTGTTATTTATGCTACGAGCTAAGGCTTAGAAAAACAGCAATTAAGGCTCGTGAGCTTGGATTTGATTATTTTACAACATCATTATCAATTTCTCCATATAAGGTTTCAAGCTGGATTAATGAAATTGGATATAAATTAGAAAATGAATATAATATTAAATTTTTATATTCGGATTTTAAAAAGGAAGAGGGATATAAAAAAAGCATTAAATTATCTTCCCAGTATAATTTGTATCGTCAAGATTATTGTGGATGTATATATTCAAAAAAGGAAAGAGATGAGATTAAATGCCAAGAGCGTTAGTATTATGTGGTGGTGGCTCAAAGGGTTCATATGAAATGGGCGCTTGGACAGCCCTTAAGGAATTAAATGAAGAATTTGAAATAGTTACAGGAACCTCAATAGGATGCTTGAACGCAGCTATGTATTCATCTCATAGTTATGATAGATGTCTTGAGCTATGGAACAAGATTGAAGTAGGAATGATAATGGAATCTGGCTTTAATTTTGAAAATAATAGTATTAAAACGGGATTAAAGGGAAAGAAGGATATGATATCCTTTTTTGGTAAATATGTTTCTAATCTTGGTACTGATATAAAACCATTTTTAAAGCTAATGGATGAATATATTGATGTTGATAAAATTCATAATTCAGATATTAAGCTTGGAATATGTACAGCTAGATTTCCTTCTATGAAGGGCTGTGAGGTTGTTGCTCAAGAAATAGATAAAGAGCTAATTAAGCCATATATCTTGGCATCTGCATCCTGCTTTCCAATCTTTCCGGTTTGTAAAATCGGTAAGGAATCATATGTTGATGGGGGTTACTATGATAATCTTCCTATCAATTTTGCAATAAATTTAGGCGCTACCAATTTAGTAGTAGTAGACTTAAATCCAAATCCTACGCATAAGGAATATTTAAATAAACCATATGTTAAATATATTCATCCAACAAGAAGCCTAGGAAGCTTTATGCTTTTTGATAGACATATTATCGATGCTAATATGAAGCTTGGTTATTTAGATACATTAAAAAGCTACGGTAAATATGATGGCTTTAGATTTTGCTTTAAAAAGACCGAAAATCAACCAAAAGGTGTAAGAGAATATATTTTAGATATTGCAAATACTATTGCAAAAACAAGAAGACAAGGCCAAAAAACAATAATTAAGCCAGAATCAGATGGGGATATTTATGCCATTTTAGAAAAGTATACAGAGCGTCCTCTTACCGATTATGACTATTTTTTAAGAAGTCTAGAAATTATTGCAGAGATGTATAATTTAGATTATCTTCATGTTTATGAGGTTAACGAAATGGCAAGGATTATATTTGATTATATTCTTCAAACAGAATTAGTTGATGATATTCTTGATGGGTATAATGTTCTAAAGCCAAATAAGCAAAAGGAAATGCTTTTGAAAATAAATGATCAAGCACTTTTAAGATATCTAGTTAATAAAATTCTAGGAAACTCTTATCCTGACGAGGAGCTTATAGTTAATTTATCCTTAGCTAAGCCATATGTTTTTATTGGGTATTCATTAATTAAGGCTATGTTTAATTTCTTAGGAGATTATATTTGATGGATTCAAAAATTATAAATTTGACATTAGATGAGAATAAAAGACTTTTATTTGTAAGTGATATTCATGGTAATATAAGTTTACTTAATAAGGCCTTAAAGGAATTAGATTTTTCTGAAAACGATTATCTTTTTATTCTAGGTGATTTTATTGAAAAGTCCTATGATAATATAAGTATATTAGATTATATTATTAATCTTGATAAGAAGGATAATGTATTTATTCTTCAGGGAAATTGTGATAATGTGCTAGAGTATATGATTCGAGATGTAAACCAGGATCTTTTGAAATTCTATGCACTCAATAAGAAAAACACTATTCTTTTAGATTTTGCAAGAAGACTAAATATCACAATTGACTTTCAAACAGATATGGAATTATTTTGTTCATTGTGTTATAAGAAATTTAAGAAATACTATGACTATGTTTTAAATTTACCTCATGCCTATATTATTAATAATAAAATATGTGCAGTGCATGGGGGAATTGATGATTTAGCAAATATTGATAAAAATGCTATAAATTTAATGAAAAACGATGGCTTTTATTTTAAGTCTGTTAAGCCTAGTATGATAGAGATTGTTGGTCATTATCCAACTATAAATTATAATAATCAGGTTCCATCCTTAAATCCTATAATTGATTTGGATAAAAAAATAATTTCAATAGATGGTGGCGTATCTGTTGTACCATGGAATCAATTAAATGTTTTAGTATTAGACAATCTTAATGATTTTAATTTTTCTTATAAATACTTCGATTCTTATAAAGAAATTGTAGTAATTGAGGATGAACATAATAATATTAATGATTTATTTAATGTAACAATAAAACCAGTTTTAGTTGAAATAGCTGAATATGATGATGATTTTGTTATAGGTAAATATAAGGATAAAAAATTATATATTTTAAAAATGATGTTGCTAAAAAAGAATGATGATTATTATGTATTTAATGCATTTAATTATTTTCATTCTTTAAAAAAAGGTGAAATGGTATCATTAGTTTTTTTGGGTAAAAACTTGTCAATTATAAAAAAGGATGGTATTGTAGGATTGTGCCATACAAGGAGCTTGAAAAATGATGGAACAAAGATTTAATAAATTAGTTAAAGAATTTAAAATAAAACTAATTATAGCGATTTTGGTATTTATAATTGTCTCATGTCTATTATTAGCATTATCAATCATATATAAAAAGCTTTATTTATATGCAATTACATTTGGATGTTTTTTAGTTTTACTTCCAATTTTAATTTTACTATTCAATATTGGATTTAATAAAAAAAAGGATGATGTGCTTACCGGGATCTTGAATGAAGAAAATTGTTATGGCTTTGATATAAAGTTGTATGGTAAAGTAGAAGGAAAAGAGGTTGAAATCCTTAAGCTTTATGACTATGCTCAATTCTTTTCTATTTCAAATATAATAAGCTATAAGAATGACACGAGAGAGCTATTAGCTTACACTGTTAAATTTGAAGTGGGTAAGAAAAGAGTGGTGGGTAAGGTTATAAGAGTTGATTATGATTCGAAGCCAAATAAAGAAATAAGTGATAGCTATTTAAAAAATGCCAATTATTTAAAAAGAATTAAGGTCGTAGATAATAGCTTATATATTTTTGTTTCAGATTATATGAAAAATAAAACTTCGAAAGCTTATTCACTGGAGATTCTAGATTATAAAACATATAATGATATTAAAAATAGAGTTGATAAAGAACTATTATTTTTAAATGAATTATTAGAAAAGTAGGGATATTGTGAAACCACATAAATTATTATTTTTAGTTTCAGGTTCATTTTTAATAACATACATCTTTGGTTTATGTGTTTTTTTAGTAGTAGATAAAAGTAACTTTTCCGATTTTAAGTTGGGGATATATATATTTATATTTGTAATTATTCCAATTATATATTTTTTAGTTTTTTTTCCGCTAATTTTAAAGGAACTAAGGCAAAATAAAAGGAATATATTTGATTCGTTTGAATTATTTGAATCTCTTAATATGAGTATTGTAATATTCAATACTTTAAATAGAAAAATAGAATATTGTAGTAAAAATTTGTATACATTATATGGGATTGATATTAATGATGTGCTTGCATCAAATAAGTCGAAGGAATTATATGGAGTTAATATCCAAAAGGAGTTAATTGATTTTATTCTTAACAAAAAGACAAACCAGGACACAATTGTAATGGATTTAATTAACCCAAATACAAAGGAAAAGAGAGCTTTAGAATCAAGAATTTTAAAGTATGATATCAATGATAATATATATTATATATCGATAATTCAGGATGTTACTTCATCATATGAGCAAAAGCTTTTACTAACAAATAAGCTTAATGAAGCTCGTGAATCGGCAGTTACAATGCAAGAAATGCTTACGAAGGTATCTCATGAAATAAGAACGCCCTTAAATGGAATTATTGGTATGAATAAAATTGCAATTGATGAGCTAGAAAACAAGGATTATGATAAGGTAAAATCCTCGTTAAAAATGGTTGAATCGAGTGGAAAGTATTTATTTTCGGTTATTAGTAATGTTTTAACTGCATCTAAACTTGATCATTCGCAAATGGAGCTTACCAACGAATCATTTAAGGTAAAGGATTTAATTCTTGAGGTAATTTCAATGGTTAGTAGTCAGGCTAGAACTAGGAATGTTAATATTTCATATCATATTGATGACGAGGAGCTTATAGTTGTAACAGATAGATTGAAGCTAATGCAGATAATTTTGAATCTTGTATCAAACGGTATTAAATATAATAAAGAAGAGGGTAAGATTTTAATCAATGTAAAATCATCAAGCCTATTACAAAATAAAGTAAATGTTACATTTTCAATTGAAGATAATGGAATAGGTATGACTGAGGATTTTATTGAAAAATTATTCACGCCATATGCTAAGGAGAATAGACAAAATGAGTACCCATCAACTGGCTTAGGCCTTGTGATTACAAAAAGCCTTGTCTTAAGGCTTAATGGTAAAATTAATGTTAATTCCATTTTAAACGTTGGTACAACCTTTAAGGTAGAGTTTGTATTTGATAGTGTAATTGTAGATAAAGAGGTAAAAGAAGAAATTAACGATTTTGATTTTACTAATATGAATTGCTTAGTAGTTGAGGATAATGAAATTAATGCGATTATTTGTCAATCTTATTTAGATAAGCTAAATATAAAATATTCCTATGCTAGAAATGGAGAAGAGGCCTGTCGTATTTTCTTTAAAGAGCACGAACATACCTTTGATTTTATTTTAATGGATATCCAAATGCCAGTTCTTAATGGATATGAAGCAGCAAGTAGAATTCGAAAATCTAGTCGTATTGATAATAATTTACCAATTATTTCCTTAACAGCAGATGCATTTAAGGATGATGTTGAAAAGGCGTTGCTATATGGTATGAATGGGCATATTTCTAAACCTATTATGCTAGATAATTTAAAAAATACCTTAAGCCAGGTATTAGGTGATTTTTATCAAAAAAATAAAAAGGATATTAAATAAGGAGTGGACTGTTACCACTCCTTTTAAATATTGTCTTAAATACTATAGTAATATTTCTTTTTGTAATATTCCTTAGGTTCAGCACCTAAAATAAAGTAATCATATTTTCCACTATTTGACAAATAAATCGTATTATCATGGTATTCATATCTTTTATAAACAACATCATTTGGAGCCATGATTTTTTCACCATAGGCAAATTTGTTCATAAAATGAGCCATAATTGCCCTTGGAATTTGAACCCTTCTACGATCAAGGTAATTAGAAGAAGATATACTATCATACCCGATGTAACAAGCAAATGTAAGGTTTTTAGTGTAGCTAATTACAAATGAATCCTTGGTTGCATAGGAAGGAATATTATATTTTTTTAAGGTATTAGAATCATAATTGGTTTGACCAGTTTTAGCCATCATATATCCATTTTTTAGGTCGAATTTACTTCCTGCAAAAACATCATGAAGTATTGAGTTTATAAAGAAGGCTGTACTAGGCTTTAATGCTCTAACAAATGGTTCATCATTTTTGACAAAGCTTGCTTGCTTATACATTCCTTCATTGGCGAAGGCTAAATATGCGTTAGCAACCTCTAGTAAGGAAAATAGATTAGCTCCACAACCTAGTGCATCTGATTCTAAAAAATCATTTATAGGATTCATACCTAAACGTTTAAGAACATTTTTTCTTTCTTGATTGCTGATTTTTTTAAAAATTTTTAAGGCGGGAATATTTCTACTCTCCTTAAGTGCTTGCCTTAAGGTTATATCTCCTTTAAATTGATAATCCCAATTTTTTAATGCTGTACCATCACTATATGTCATTGGACTATCGTTGATTATAGTTGCAGGAGAAGACGTAGTTGTTTCAAATAATGGTGCGTAATCCATTATTGGCTTCATAGTAGATGCCATTTGTCTTTTTATTAAGGCATTATTAGTACAAAATCTATCAAAGCTTCTGTTGCCAATAATCCCTAAAATTCCTGCGGTTTTGTTATCTAATACTACAGCACCGATATTTATATTATCATCCTTTATTATATTATATTTATCAATAGCAATATTATATAATTCATTTTGAATTTCTGAATCCATATATGTATTAATACAATCATCTTTTATATTAGAGATACAATCTAGATAAGGATTAAAATAGCTTTTCCTTGTATATATTTCATTTTTTTGTAATTTTTCTCCTAGATTTACATTTGAATATAATTGATATTCATCCATTGTCAGAAAGCCATTAGATTTCATTGATTTTAGAACAGTATTTCGTCTTCTAATTGAACCATCTAAATTGCGATATGGATTATAATAATTTGGCATTTGAATTAATCCTACGATGGTTGCTGCCTCGTCAATTGAAAGATTATTAGGCTTTTTATTAAAATAATATAAAGCAGCATTATAAATCCCATAGATATTATCACCATATAGTACATTATTTAAATAATAAGTAATAATATCCTCCTTGCTAAGCATTTTTTCAAGCTTAATGGACATTATAATCTCTCTTATCTTACGATTAATTGTTTTATCATTTGTTAAATACTTGTTTTTTATTACCTGCTGGGTTATTGTAGAAGCTCCTTCTTTAAAAGAGGATGAGGTTAAGTCATTAAATACAGCTTTAATTATTCTTGAAGGATTATATCCATGATGAGAAAAAAATTTGTCATCCTCCGTAGATACTAAAGCATTAATAACATTTTGCGATATATCTTCATATGCAATATTTGTTTGAAATATCGCTTCTGAATGAATTTGCTGATTGTTAGTATCAAATACTACTGTTGAGTTTTTATTATAAAAGTCTTCATATTTTATTTCAGGATTTGTATTTGCGATGTAGCAAATATATATAACAAATCCTAATAGGCAAGATGTTAAAATGAAAAAAATACTACTTATTAATTTTTTCAATTAATTTGTCAACACCTTTTAGATATTCAATCCTAGGTCTATAGCCTTCTTGGATTTGAATAGCATTTGTTTTAAAGAATTCGTAAGGAATCGATTTCCTTTGTCCTTCTAATGAATTGTCCCAAAAGAACATAAATGAATCAATATCAAGGATATAATATTCATTATATTTTAAGAATGCTACAAGCAAAAAGGAAATTCCACCATGTCTTTGACATTCTACTAGGTGCTTGGCTTGATGGGGATGAACATTTTTAAGAGGAAAAGATGTTAAGCTATTACATTCCTTACAATCGAAGTCAATGTAAAAGCCCTTATATACTCCGTTGTAATCAGTAGTAGAAGGAGTCTTATAATATGCCTCCGTTATTACTGCTTTATTTCTTGAAGGATAGTCAACATGGACTATTTGGACGGGAATAGGCTTTTTATGGACAACTGCAATATCATTGGCTAAATAAAATTCATTAGCTTCATTAACCATTTCCTCAAATCCCATACCCTTATTTGCCATATTTCTTGTAGCAATTTGTGTTTTTCTTTTTATTGGTAAATTCATTTTATCACCTGCCTTAATAATAACATTTTTAACATTTGCCATCAATATTTTTAATCTTAATTTGATTTTTAAGCACAATTTAAAATATATTTCATAACATAAATTGGTGATTAAATGTTAGGAATAATAAAAACATCGGATAAAAGGTTTATGTATATGGCATCAAATATTAAATCAAAATATGTATATAGTGATAAAATTGATGATTTTCATAACATTGATACTTTAATTTTACCTATTGGTGGGGTAGATCGATTTCTATTTATTAAGGATACAGCATTAAATTTAAGGGATATATTAGAAAAAAATAATTTGAAAAAGATAATAGCTGGTAAGATAAATGAGGATTTAAAAAATATAGCTAAGGAGGATAATATAATATTGTTAAGCTATTTAGATGAGCAATATTATCTGTATTCAAATGGCTATTTAACAGCTTATGTATTATTTAAGAAAATACTTAATGATTTTGATGAGCCAATCTATGATAAAAAAATTTTAATAACTGGCTGGGGCTATTGTGCAAGAGCTATATATGACTATTTAAGTAAGCTAAATAATAATATTAGTATATATTGTAAGGATTACCATGATAAAAAGGATTTATGCTTTCATCATATTCCATACGAAAGTTTGAAAAAAATAGATGATTATGATATAATAATAAACACAGTTGAAAATAATATAATTAAAGGTAATCTGTATTTACAAATAAAAAAGGATGCTAAGCTTTATGATATAGCTTCATATCCATATGGATTTAATTTAGAGGATGCTTCTAAATATGGCGCTAAGGTAGAGGTTTTACCTAAGCTTCCTAGCTATATTCCTAAATCTGCGGGCAGAGTTTTATATGATACGATAATAAGATTAATCGAGGAATAAGAAAATGTTTTTAGATGAATTAGGACAAATAACAGAAATAGAATATATTAATGATAGTAATAAATGGATATTAAATGATTTATATTCAAAAAATATTGAATATATGAAGGATTTAAACGTAAAAGATCAGAATAATGTAGATGAGTGTATAAAATGTAACAATGATTTAGGAAAAAGAAAAGCATTTTATACTAAAATCGGTGGGTCTGTATGGGGATTTATGGATTGTTATATAGATTATCCTAATGAGGGTTCGATTTATATTAATTATTTTTTAGTTGATAAAAATTATCATAATATTGAATTTGGAATGGAGTTTATGCGGGATTTTACCTGCTTAGCATTAAAGGAATATGATCAAATCGTATTATCAAAATTTGCTAATAAGCCTGAGGTTATTAGATTTTGGAATTCATTAGGCTTTGATGTGGCAAATTCACCAAATACGTTAAAAATTTTAAGAAGACAGCAATAAAATAGTAAATAGTTATATTGACAAAAACTATGATTGGTTGTAAAATCAAAATGTCGATGAAATGGATATGGCTTTCTAGTAATGCCTTAAGCGAGGGTATGATGGTGGAAGATACCTAGGAATATAATTAAGCTACTCCCATGGAGATACTATGGAAACATATGTCGTTTATCCGCGTTAAGGATTTAAGGTGTTAGACTATATATGTCTAAAATTAAGGTGGTACCGCGATAATTCGTCCTTTTTATAGGACGATTTTTTATTTTATAGGAGGGAATTTAAAATGATAAAAATTACTTTAAAGGATGGTAGCATTAAGGAAGTTGAAAAGGGCTCACTTGTAATTCAGGTTGCAAAGGAATTGTCCTCATCACTTGCTAAAAAGTGTGTTGTTGGAAAGGTTAATGGGGAACTTGTGGATTTATCTACACCTCTTAATGATGATTGTACACTAGAGTTAATTACTACAGATGATAAGGAAATAGCATTTGAAGTAATTAATCACTCATGTGCTCATTTATTAGCTCAAGCAGTTAAAAGATTATACCCTGGTACACAATGTGGAGTTGGCCCTGCAATAGAGGAAGGCTTTTATTATGATTTAGCTATTCCTCAAGCTATTACGAATGAGGATTTACCAAAAATAGAAAAAGAAATGGTAAAAATTGTAAAGGAAAATCTAAAAATTACTCATGAAATAGTATCAAAGGATGCTGCATACAAGGAATTTAAGGATGATAAATATAAGACCTTATTGATAGATGCGATTTTAGAAGATAAGGTTGGTATTTATCGTCAAGGTGAATATTCTGATGTTTGTCGTGGACCACATGTTATTTCAACCTCAGTATTAAAGTATTTTAAGCTTTTATCTGTGGCAGGTGCATATTGGCGAGGAGACGCTAAAAATGAAATGCTAACTCGTATTTATGGAACATGCCAGTTTACTCAAGAGGATTTAGATGCATACTTAAATTTACTTGAGGAGCGTAAGGCAAGAGATCATCGTAAGCTTGGTAAGGAACTAGGTATATTCATGTTTGACGATTTAGTAGGAAGAGGACTACCTATGTGGCTACCTAATGGCTTTATTGTAAGACGTGCTCTTTCTGATTATATAATGGATAAGGAATATGAACTTGGCTATAAGCACGTAATGACACCATCTTTGGGTAATGTTGATTTATATAAAACATCAGGCCACTGGGCACATTACAAGGATGATATGTTCCCTGCAATGGAGCTTGATGATGAAGCATATGTATTAAGACCAATGAATTGTCCACATCATATGGTTATGTATCGCTCATCTCTTCACTCATATCGTGAGCTTCCTATTCGTATTGCCGAAATTGCAAACGACTTTAGATATGAAGCATCAGGAGCTTTAACAGGTATTGAAAGAACAAGAGCATTTAGTCAAAATGATTCTCATATTTTCTGTACACCAGATCAAATAGCATCAGAGTTTAAGGGCGTTGTTCAATTAATCCTAGATGTTTATAAAGATTTTGGCTTTAAAAATTATAAATTTAGATTATCATTGCGTGATCCTGATGATACAGAAAAATATTTTGGAAACGATGAATTATGGGAAAAGAGTGAAAATGAGCTTCGTGAGGTTCTAAATTCCTTAGGTGTAGATTATTATGAAGCAAAGGGTGAGGCTGCATTCTATGGACCAAAGCTTGATGTTCAGGTTAGAAGTGCTATCGGACATGATGTAACTTTATCAACAATTCAGCTTGATTATCAATTGCCAGAACGCTTTGAATTAACATATATTGATTCAAATGGCCAAAAGGCTCGTCCAGTAGTTATTCATAGAGCAATTTTAGGATCAATGGACCGATTTGTAGCGTTCTTAATTGAGGAAACTAAGGGTGTTTTCCCATGCTGGTTAGCACCTGTTCAGGTTGAAATTATCCCTGTAAACCAAGATATTCATGGACAATATTGTCAAAATCTTATGAAGAAGCTATATCGTAATAAGATTCGTGTTGAACTTGATTCAAGAGAAGAAAAGCTTGGATATAAGATTAGAGAGGCTCAAACTAGAAAGATACCTTATGCTCTTGTAATCGGTGACAATGAGGTTAAGGATAATACTGTAACATATCGTAAATATGGTCAAAAGGACCAAATTACAGTTTCAATTGAGGAATTTATTAATTTAATTGAAAGTGATATTGCTAATCTTAAGTAAAATTTAATTTATCAGTTTAGGTAATGGATAAAAACCATTACCTTTAATGATTTTTTATTAAATAAACTAATATTATTCGGTTAATAATTTATGTTTTAGGCTCAAAATTCAAATAATTATTTGTTTATTGCAAAAAATATTAAATTTAATTAGGACTAATGTTGACAATTTATATTAATTAAAGTAAAATATATGAAAATATATGAAAGGAGAGTAATTATGATAAAACAGCCACTTAAAGGAATGAATGATTTTATCCCTAAGGATGCCAGACTAAGGGACTATATGATTAGTCAAATCCTAAGTGTTTATCATTCATTTGGCTACGAAAGAATTTATACTCCGGCAATAGAAGATATTGCAAATATTGATAATAAAGAAGGCGGAGATAACCAAAAGCTAATTTTTAAAATATTAAAAAGAGGCGATAAATTAAGTGAAGCTATAACAACTCAAGAATTTGATAAGCTTTCAGATATGGGGCTTAGATATGATTTAACCCTACCATTAACTCGGTTTTATGCCAATAACAAGGCTAATTTACCATCAATTTGTAAGTTTATTCAAATAGATAGAGTATATCGTGCTGAACGTCCTCAAAGAGGAAGAGATAGGGAATTTTTTCAATGTGATATTGATGTAATAGGTGATTCATCATATAATCGTGAAATTGAGCTTATAACTGCTACATCAAGGGCATTATTAAAATTTCCAATTGGACAGTTTTATATAAGAGTTAACAACCGTCAGGTATTAAGAGCTGTTCTTTTAAAATTTGGCTTTCAAGAAAAGGATTTAGATAGTGTTTGTATATCTCTTGATAAGCTCGATAAAATTGGAGCAGATGGTGTTTCAAATGAACTTAAAGAAAATGGCTATAGTGATGAGGCAATAACAAAATTATATGATTTTATTTCTAAGCCGATAGCATTAGAGGATGTAAAGGCAGTACTTGGTCCTAATGATAGCTTTGCTATATTAGAGGCTGTAATTAATGGAGCTAACGAATTAGCTGGTGGATTATATGATGTTGTCTATGATTTTACCTTAGTTCGTGGTCAAGGCTATTACACAGGTTGTGTTTTTGAAATAGCTTCAAAAGAATTTGGAGGAACTATAGGTGGTGGAGGACGCTACGATAATCTGATTGGTAAATTTACTGGTCAAGATACCCCAGCTGTAGGTTTTTCGATTGGTTTTGAACGACTTTATGCAATCTTAAAGGATATGAATTTTTCTGTTCCACAAGGGAACAAATTGGCTATAATCTATAAAAATGATTATATTGGCGCATTTAAATTAGCAGATAGCTATCGTGAAAATTATGAAATTTCTATGTTTGAATTTCCAAAGAAGGTTGGAAAATTACTTAATAGATTAGAAGAGGATGGCTATCAAGCATATATTATCTATGATCAAAATAATGAGGCAAATGATATAAATTATATTGAGTCTAATAATTAGTTTTGATAAAAAATTGATGGAGCTGAGCCGCACACTCGTTTATTCATTTACGAGTTAGGCTCGGTTTATTTTTATCAAAAATTATGAAATTATATTTTTAATATGCATATGTAAATCAATTTTTATCAAATTATATACTACGTATATAAATTCCATTTTTTTCTATGTAAATGTCATAAAATATGGTAAAATATTA
>CAMELE010000029.1 GCA_945923475.1 uncultured Mollicutes bacterium | reverse complement strand
ATGTAAATAACAAAATACTAACAGTTCCATTTTATTATGTACCATTTTTAATTAATACTTTACAAAAAGGTGAAATTAATGAACTAATAAATATGGGTAAAATGTGTAATTAATAGGAAAGGGTGAATTTTTTTGCTAATTAATTTTAATAACGATTGTATTTGTACATATTTTCTAGTGATTAATTTCTTGCGTGGGTTTCAAATCAATCTGTTGAATCGGAAGGCACCCCATTTTTTTTGAACTATTTACCAAAGTAAAAATGAAAAAGAATATAATAATTATGTACAATTAGATTTTAGATAATAATTAACATAATTATGCTATAATTATGTCAAAGAAAGAGGGTGCTGTTATGCAAATAATTCCAATTAAAGATTTAAGAGATACAAATAAAATATCAGATTTATGTAATGAAAGCAATGAACCAATTTTTATTACTAAAAATGGGTATGGTGATATGGTTGTTATGAGTATAAAAACATATGAAGAAAAATTAGAAAGAATTGAAATGTATGAATCTATACTTAATGGTCTTGCAAATGTAGAAGAAGGCAAAATAAAAGATGGTCCATGTGCATTAAAGGAGTTAAAAGCTAAATATGATTTATAATTATGAATTTACAGAATTAGCTATTAATGATATTAATTATGGAAATATATATTGAAATTATTAAATAATAGAATATTATTACTCTAACACTAAGTAAGAATTAACATTTAATATGTAGTTCTTGCTTTTTGTTTATTCTATTTTATTAATTGAACCATATTACATATAATAATATTAAAAAAAAGATTAGAAAATCATATAATATATACGAGAAAAATACAGTGAGACTGCAGAAAACTCGGAGGTTTACATGAAATATATAAGTAGGATAGTGGAAAAAGAAGTAATAATAAGTGTCAATTTAAATTTTACAACTTATATTAATTCCTTATAATAAAAATTGTTGGTATTGTCCAGTATCTTTAATATAAAATAATAGAATTATCTACCAATATGATTATCTACCAAAATAATAATTAATATGCTACAATAATTAATAGTATAGTTAATTGAGGAGATTGAAATCTAATTTCAATAATAAAGTTATGAAAAAAATTAAAATCGTAAATAAGATAATTGAACTTAATTTAATAAATGAAGAATCATTTCAAACATTAAATAAATATGAATCAGAAGGAGACTCTGATTATTACATTACATCAAGGGTTGGCACCATTGATTTGTCTGGTGGTAAAATGATAAACCAAACAGAGTATTATGACACTGTATTATATAATGATTATAATGTTCAGCTTCAGCGTGATGGAAATGATTATATTGGAGCTATTATTTATAAACAAAATACAATTGAGCTTATTATGTTTGCAAATGATTTTAATTTGGAGTATTTATTAAGCCAATATGCATTTTTGTATATACTTAATCAAATGAAAAATACAATGTTCATTCACGGTAGTAGTATATTTGTAAATAATAAGGGAATATTATTCTGCGCTAAAAGTGGCACTGGAAAAAGTACCCATCGTAAATTATGGGAGCGACTTGGCAATGCAATATGTATTAATGATGATAAGAATGTAGTTGTAGAAGAAAATAATGAGCTTTGGCTATATCCAAATCCTTGGAGTGGTAAGCATCAAATAGATAATAATATCAAAGCTAAGCTTGGTGCTATAGTATTTTTATATCAAAATAAAGAAAATGTAGTATCTAAGATAAAGCCAATTGAGGGGTTAAGATTATTGCTAGGACAGGTATCTCAGCCTGGCAGTGATAATTTAGATAATTGGAATAAAATGATTGATGAAATCATATCAGTACCTATGTATAGGTATGGCTGTAATATGGCAGATGAGGCATATAGTGTATTAAATAAAAGATTAGGAGAAGATAATATATGGGACTAAATAAGAATTATATTTTAAAATCAATCGGAAATGATCATATGATTATTCCACTTGTGGATGGTGGATATGATATGAGTAAGGTATTTAATATTAATGAGGTAGGAGCTTTAATCTATAAAGCACTTTTAGATGATAAAAGTGATGATGAAATACTAGAGCTTATTTTAAATGAATATGATGTAGATAAGGCTGTAGCTATGAAGGATATTTTGGATTTTAAGAATTCATTAATTGAAAAAGGAATTTACAATGCTTAAGATGACAGAGATTAGACCATTAATTGATGAAGCTTTTGCATCTGGACAAGCATTTTCATTCCCAATTAATGGTACCTCTATGAAGCCTCTCCTTCATACAGGTGATGTTGTAAAAATAAAGGATATTAAGGGCCATGAAATAAAAAAGGGTGATATTCTTTTATATCAAAGGCAAAATGGTCAATATATAATCCATAGGGTTAGATATGTAAAAAAGGATTCATATGTAATTGTTGGAGATCATCAAGTTGAGCTTGAGTATGATGTTTTACCAAGTCAAATAATTGCATATGCAGTTTCATATAAAAAAAGTGGAAAGGAGAAAGAATATCTTCTTAAGGGATTTAAATATGGAATTTATAAATTATTGGTTAAATCAAGAATAATAAGGAAGATATTCTCTAGACACTAATGAATATTAAAAAGAAATATACAATAATATTATCAATTTTATTATCTATTTATTCAATTGTAGCGACTAGTATTCCTTTTCTTACAAGCTTACTTGTTGATGAGGCTATAGCTTTATATGATAAAAAAGAAAATACTTGGGACACTTTGATAATAGTAATGATAGCCTTTGGCGCTGTTGTATTATTTGAAATTTTAATTACACTTTTAAATAATTATTTTAAATATCGCTTTAGTCTTACTTTGGAGAAAGAGCTAAAGAAGGATTTTTATACTAATATAATTTCTAAGGAAATTGAAGATTTAAATAAATATAATGGAGCAGAGCTGGAGCAATTATTTAATGTTGATATTGGAAATGTTATAGCTAAGTATTTAGATATTATTCCTGGTATTGTTAAGGATATAAGTAGAGTATTATTATCAATAGCTCTTGTTATTTATTTTGATTGGATGTTCCTTGTTGGCCTTGTAGTTGTTGGATGTGTGGGCTTTTTAGCGGCTAAATTCTATATTCATATTATTAAGCCTCATCATCAAAAAACACTTGAATCAGAGGCTTCTGTTTCTGGCTTTGTCCTTGATTCTGTGGCTAATGCTAAGCTAATTAAAGCTTATGATGCCCATGTCAATGCCGGTAATCATTTTGATGAATTAATATCTAAAATGATTATAAATAAGAAAAAGAAAAACCGAATTAATGTCATTGCATCATCGGGGTTATTTGGATTTTGTAATTTACTTTATGTAGTAGCTTTATGCTATGGAGGGTACGCTATAGCAGCTGGACTATTTACATATGGAACCTTAATGGCTTTAGTTCAGCTATTATCATATATTGAAAGCCCAGTACTTGAGTTTTCATCTGTTTTAAATAGCTTAAGCTTAGCTAATACATCATTAAATAGATTAATTGATTTTAAGAAATTAAATAATGAAGAGCCTAGTGAAGCTATTGAATCGTTTGAAGGAATAAGATTCGAAAATGTTTCATTTAGTTATGATAAAAATGTTATAAAAGATTTAACTTTCAATGTAAAACCAAATCAAACGGTTTTGGTAAAAGGACCATCTGGAATTGGAAAAACTACGCTTATGATGATCGTTTTAGGATTTTTAAAGCCTCAAAGCGGAAAAGCGTTAATTAAGTATAATGGTAAAGAAGAAGAGGCTTCATCTAAGGCTAGAAGGCTATTTTCTTATGTTCCTCAGGATAATATTTTGTTTAAAGGAACGATAAAGGAAAATATTGAAATCCTTACAGGTATAGTTGATGATGATAAAATAATTGAAGCCTTAAGGATTAGTAATGTTTATGATGAGATTAGGGAATTGCCAAAGGGGATTAATACTGAATTAAATGATAGAGGAAGAGGTTTATCACTTGGCCAAATTCAAAGAGTATTAATTGCGATTGCTATATTAAATGATGCTAATGTTTTATTACTTGATGAGTTTTCAAGTGCTTTAGATTCAACTAATGAACAGATTATTATTGATAATTTATCTAAATTAAATAAAACAATTATTTACATTACCCATAAGGATAGCAATTTAAAAAATGATTTAGTCGTAGATTTAGGTGAGAATTATGAATAATGAATATTTAGTAGATATGGTTTCAGCTTATTTAAAGGGTGAAGTAATAGAATTACCTGTGGATTTTAATACTGCAATTAAGGATGCTAAGGAGCAAAATCTTTTACCTTTTTTATATGCTGTATATCAAAAGAAGGAATTTAAGCAATATTATATTACATCTGTATTAGTACAAGAGAAGTTTTTAGCTCTTCAAAATCAAATAACTGAAATCTTTAATAAGGAAAAAATTAAGCATTTATATTTAAAAGGAAGTGTTCTTTGCCATATTTATCCTGATGTTGCGCTTAGAACAAGAGGGGATATAGATGTTTTAATTGAGGAACGTGATTTATTAAGGGTAAGAAAATTATTTAATGATATGGGATATGAGGAGCAGCATGCTTGTAGTCATCATATTGGATTTATTAAGGATGGCTTTGAGTTTGAGGTTCATTTCAAAATGATGACAGAATTAAAGGATAATGTTAATAAATATTATGAAAATCCTTTTAGATTGGCGCATCAAAAGAGTGAATATTTGTATGAGCTAGATGAAAATGAACATTTCTTATTTGTGTTTTTCCATTTTTTGAAGCATCTTTATAGTGGAGCGGGAATTAGATTCTTGTTGGATTTTTATTATATGTTTAAAAATTGGAATTTAAATTTAGATTATATTCATCAAAGAATTAGTGAGTTTGGATATAATAAGGCTTATAATAATATGCTAAATGGGGTTTATTATTTATCTGGTAATATATTTGACTCTACAATGGATGAAATTGATATTAAATTCTTTATTGATTATTTATTAGATTCAGGTATTCATGGTTTTGCAGAAGGTCACGAAAGAGATAATAAATATCAGCCAATAAAGGAAAATAAGTTTGCTTATTATATGAGGACTATCTTTTTAACTAATAAAGGATATAGAGTTTTAAAATATCCACATGTAGGACGTTGTATATTATTTTATCCGTTTTTAGTTATCTATAATTTCTTTTTTTTAGTAATAAGAAAAATATGGCATAAGCTAACTAGAAAGTCAAATAATTATAAAAATCAGAGTGAAAAAAGGACTGAATTGAATAAAAAATTGGGTATTCAGTAGAAAAATATCAAAATTGTTAAAAAATGTTAAAAAAAGTAAAAAAATGTCTTGAAAGCGCTTTACATATGTGAAATATTGTAAATAGCCGTTTGGATTAAATAAGAATTAAATATTATTTTGGCAAACCTAGAGCAATCTAGCGACGCAAAACTATAGGGTCCTTATGGGACAGCCAGCTGCAATAAACTCTTGTATAGTTTTTGCGGCTTTTTGTTTTTATTTAATTAATTTTCATAAAGAGAGGAATGATAGAATGGGGAAAATTAAGAAATTATTAATGAGCGCACTTGCATGTGTGGGAGTGTTAGGGTGTGCTGCAGTAGTTGGAAGTAAGGTAGAGGCTGCTGGGACATTAGTGTACAACGTTGATGAAGCAACTGTAGCCTCATATTCGGCAGGAGATTCTTTAGCAACAGGAACATATATAGATGTTAACGCAAATAGATCATTAACAGTAACTAGTAATTATAGTACAGCAACTTCTGAGGATGGTTCAATTTCGTTTGCTAAAGGTTTGTTACCTGGCGGAAACTGTAATACTGCACAAAACAGTGCATTGAAGGTTACATCTAAAACATCGGGTGCCATTGTAGGGGTGTATTATACATTTAGTGATTCAGGTTTTGCTAATAAAAATCAGTCAAAAAAAGCGAGCTTAGCAATATTTGATTCCAACGGGACACTAACTTATACGTTCCCTGCAGTAGCAGGAAGTAATAAAGTTGCATATTATTCTGAATATACAATTAATTCTAAAGATACAACTATTCGAGTAGGATCTTCCGGTTCAAGATTGATTATAATGGGTGTTACGGAGGCTGTTGGAGAAGCAGCAATAGAGAGAACTGTAAACGTATATGATGGAGAGGTGCGTCTTACCACTTTGAAAATTGTAGATGGGGAATATGTCAAATATAGTCCAATAAAATTTGGATATGATTATAAATATTATACTGATTCTACATTTGAAACAGAATTTGATGCTAGTAACACTAAGGTTACGGAAGACTTAGATTTGTACGTTCAGTATACAAAATGGACAAATGCGTTGGTTGATGATGCTAATGAATTATCTGCAACAGTTGTTAATAAACTATATGATATGGGATATAACTCATTTGAAAATGATGTTGAAATTGTGGATTCAAATTATACCATTTTAAAGGGATGTGCTATGCAAACATCTAATAGTGTTCCATGTGTTAGTACTACTGGAGCTGCAAGCACTACAACAAATGCTGTAAAATTAGAATTAAGTAAAAAAGGGACATTATCAATTCTAGCAACTACCGCAGGTACTAGTGCAAGAAGTGCTCAAATTTTAGATAAAACTGAAAATGAAGTAGCGGTATCTACAGGCAATACTGTGTGGACAGCAGATGAAGCAAAAGCATATGAAAAGAGAACATTAACTTATGAATTAGAAGCTGGTACTTATTATTTTGGTGGAACTAATGGAATGAGAGTTTTTTCAATTTCATTCGAAGAAGCTGCACCAGTAGTAGAAACAGTTAAATTAAATTCTCAATTCGATAATGATACAGAAAAGAACGCAGTACGTTTCATTGGTACAATTAATGCAGAAGATTTAGCAAAAGTATCTGAAGTTAAACTTGATTTAACACTATCAGATGGAGAAAATTCTAAAACAGTTACAGTATCATTCGATACAGTTTATACATCAATTACTGATTTAAAAGGATTTGGTGAAGCTGCAGGTGTATACTACATCGTATTAGAATTAACTGATTTATCAGACTTTAGAGAATTCACTCTAAACGCAACACTAAAAGTTACAATTGATGGTGTTGAAGAAACAGCAACACTTGCAGAAGCTATTTCATTAGCTGTAGCTGAATAATATAGGAGGGTTTATATAAATGAAAAAACAATATGAAAGACCAGAATTAATCGAAGAAGTTGTTGAAATTGAAGATGTTATCGCTGCATCTGGATTAAAAAATGGTGGAGCAGGAACTTCATCTAGCTTCAGACAATCTTTAAAAGATTTATTTGGTGGATTATTTAACTAAAATAAAGTATAATATAGAGTGTTTTGCGACACTCTATATTTTTTTATAGTTAGGAGAGATTCATAAATGAAAAAACTATTAGGATTATTTACAATATCATTAGTCTTTATTTTAATTGCATGCAACAACGATACGCCAACTACAAGCACTACGACGGTTAATAATACAACAAGTATTATCCAATCAACTCAAACAACAACCATAGCTCCAACCACAACAGTAGAATCTACGAATACAATTACAACGGAAGCTCCTACCACAACCATAGCTCCAACCACAGCAGTAGAATCTACGAATATAATTACAACGGAAGCTCCTACAACGACACTACCTACAACAGTAGCCCCAACCACAGAACCACAACCTACAACAGGTGGAGTTTCCAATGGTGGAGCATATACAGGATCAGGCAGTTGGAATGGTACTATTCACTAAAAGCTCATATTTTTAATAAAAATAGACATAATATAAAAAAGTTTATATTGTAAACTTAAAACAAAAATATTATAATATTGGCATAAACGATGAAAAGAAGAACTAATGTAAATAAGTTTTAAGAGAACAGACGGTAGGTGCAAGTCTGGAAACAAGCCTTAGTTTAACATCTTGGAGTTGGTAGAAGAAATTAAGTAGAACTACCCGTTTTCCGCGTTAAGGATTAGAGTGCAGAATACATTTATTCTGAACTAAGGTGGTACCGCGATAATTCGTCCTTAGATTTTAAGGGCGATTTTTTTATTTTATAGGAGGAATGAAAATGCGTACAAAGATTAAACAATTATTTACTAGAAGTACTGATTATGCAGACAAAGAAGTAGACATCTATGGCTGGGTACGTACAAATCGTGCTCAAGCTCAGTTTGGCTTCTTAAATGTAAACGACGGATCATATTTTGATAACCTACAGGTTGTATATGAAGCAGATTTAGCAAACTTTGAAGATATTTCTAAATATCGTGTTGGAGTATCTGTTCATGTTAAAGGTAAGGTTTTACTTACCCCAAATATGAAACAAGCACTAGAAGTGCACGCTACATCAGTTGAGATGTTAGGAGATTGTCCTGAAAACTATCCTATTCAGCCAAAACGTCATACAAGAGAATTCTTACGTGAGGTAGCCCATTTAAGAGGAAGAACAAACCTATTTAGTGCAGTGTTTAGAATTCGTAGTGTTGCAGCTCAAGCTATTCATGAATACTTCCAGTCAAATGGATATTTATATGTTCATACACCACTAATTACATGTGCTGACTGTGAAGGATCTGATCAAATGTTTAAGATTACTACATTAGATATGAATGACCTACCTAAGACAGAGGATGGTAAGGTTGATTTTTCAAAGGACCTATTTGGTAAGCAAGCCTATATAACAGGATCTGGTCAATTACAAGGTGAAACATTTGCAATGGCATTTGGAGATATTTATACCTTTGGTCCTACATTTAGAACAGAAAATTCAAACACTAAGACTCATGCAAATGAATTCTGGATGATTGAACCAGAGATGGCATTCTGTGATTTAAATGGTTTAATGGATATTGAAGAGGAAATGCTTAAATATGTAATTAAGTATGTGCTTGATAAATGCCCACTAGAAATAGATTTCTGTGATAAGTTTGTAGAAAAGGATTTAAAGAAGAAACTTACAAATATATTAGATAAACCATTTACAAGAATCTCTCACCATGATGTTATCGATATCTTAAAGGCTGCAGATGTTAAGTGGGAATTTGAACCAAGCTATGAGGATGATATTGCTAAAGAGCATGAAAAATACATTGCTCAACACTTCAATGGTCCAGTATTTATTAAAGATTGGCCTAAGGATATAAAGGCATATTATATGAAGCTTAATCCAGATGGCAAAACTGTAGCTGCAGTAGATTTAGTTGTACCACAAGCAGGTGAACTAATGGGTGGTTCTCAAAGAGAGGAAAATCTAGATGTTTTACTTAAGAGAATGGAAGAAATGCATGTAGATGCGACTGCTATTGACTGGTATTTAGATACAAGACGCTATGGTGGATGTGTCCACAGTGGATTTGGAATGGGCTTCGAAAGATTAATTATGTATCTAACAGGAGTAGAAAACATAAGAGATGTTATTCCATTCCCTCGTACACCAAAGAGCTGTGAATATTAAAATTTAATATTATGAATAGTATTAATCTCAAAGATATAACGATTATTAGTATATTCTTTGAGATTATTTTTAACTTTTCTTATAAAAACTAATAATAATTTAAATAAAATGTAAGCAAACTGTAAATATTAGATTTGCTTTATTAAAAAATATAACAAATTTGGTTAAAATCCCCATATTTCTATTGTTGTATTGATGTGCTAATTGTGATAAAATAATTATGAAACAAAAAAAGAAATTTGTGCCATATGGAGGAACGTTATGGAAATAACATTGAAACATTTAACAAAGGTTTTCGAAAATAAGAAAACCAAAACTCAAGTCGTAGCTGTTAACGACCTAGACGTTGTTATTCCTTCAGGAAAGCTTATTGGTCTATTAGGACCTTCTGGTTGTGGAAAATCAACAACCCTATTTATGCTAAGCGGACTTGAAAAGCCAACGTCTGGTAATATCATTTTCGGAGATGATGATGTTACTGAGCTTGCCCCTGAAAAGAGAGGTATTGGACTAGTGTTCCAAAACTATGCCCTATATCCACATATGACTGTAGAAGGAAACATATTATTCCCACTACAAAATATGCGTGTTCCAAAGGAAGAGGCTAAAAAAAGAGCATACGATGTTGCTAAATTAGTTCAAATTGAGGATTTACTTAATCGTAAACCAAGTGAGCTTTCTGGTGGACAACAGCAACGTGTTGCGATTGCTCGTGCACTTGTAAAAATGCCAAGTGTACTTTTACTAGATGAGCCTCTATCAAATCTAGACGCTAGACTTCGTTTACAAACTCGTGAGGAAATTAAGAGAATTCAAGTTGCAACTGGAATTACTACAATCTTCGTTACACACGATCAAGAAGAAGCAATGTCAATTTGTGACTCTATTCTAGTTATGAAGAAAGGTGTAGTACAACAAATGGGTGCACCACAGAACATCTATGATGATCCAAACAACCTATTCGTTGCCAACTTCTTAGGTACTCCACCAATTAATATCTTTATTGGAGCAATTAAGGATCACAAGGTATATATCGGTGAAGAAGCAATTATGGATACTGAATATCCAGATCAAGAAATCTATGTTGCTATTCGTCCAGAGGGATTCTTATACAATGATAACGAAGGCGTATTAACACTTCAAAAGCAAAACATCGAAGTAATGGGCCGTGACAAATCAATTGTATCTGTACATCCTATGTCTACAAAGCCTTCTGTTAGAACAATTATTGATTCTGATGTTAAGCTTGCAGATACTAATGAACTAAAATTTAATCTTAGACCTAATAAGGTATTCTTATTTAATAAGGACAGCGAAATGAGGTTGAGATAATGAGTGATGAAAAACTAAATGAAAACCAGGAAACTTCTTTAGAAAGCACTGCAACCGAACAAAACTTTTTCCAAAGAATAGGCACAAATATTAAGAATAAATGGAAAAATTTTGTAACAAATACAAAAGATGCGTTTGTTGATTTTGGTCATTCAGCTAAAGAATGGTGGAAAAGACTAAGAGGTCGCAGCTTTAAAGAAAATATGAAGGCTTTATGGATATTCCTAAGGTCTCAAAAGGGATGGGTATGGTTATTACCAGCACTAGTTTTACTAGCTATATTTACAGTATACCCAATATTTAATACTATAATTATTGCCTTTAAAAATGGATATAATGGAGTAAATTTCCGTTTTGACGGAATAGGAGTAGAAAATTTTAAAACTGCTGTACAAAGCTCTAAATTTAATGCGGCTTTAGTTAATACTATTTTATTCGCATTTATTTCGGTTCCAATTTCTACTTTATTAGCATTGATTATCTCTATTGGATTAGCCTCAATAAAATGGGTACAAAAAGCTTATCAAACAATCTTTTTCTTACCATATTTAACAAATTCACTAGCAATCGGTTCTGTATTTGCCGTAATGTTCTCAGTTACAAAGGGTGCAAATGAAACCTCGTGGGGACTTATAAATAATATATTTGGCTCACAAATCGATTGGATTGGTGTAGGTGGTACTAATTTTACAATGAGATTTGTTGTTATTTTGTATGAAATATGGTCAGGTCTACCATTTAAGATATTAATTTTATTTGGTGCTTTACAAAATGTTAATAAGCAATATTATGATGCAGCTAAAATTGATGGTGCAACTAAATTTAGAACAATTACAAAGGTTACAGTACCATTGATTTCTCCTATGATTTCTTATTTAGTAATAACAGGATTTATTGGTGGATTTAAATCATATTCGGCAATCGTTGGTATCTTTGGTCCAAATATGGGTCCAGTAGATTATGAAATGGTTACAATTGTCGGATTAATTTACTACTATATGACTCCAAACAATGATGCAGGATATGCAGCCGCTCATGGTGTTGCCTCTGCAGCAGCACTGATTCTATTTGCATTAATAATGGTATTTACATTTATTAATATGCAAATGAGTAAGCGTAGAGTACATTATTAGGAGGTGCCATATGTCAGATTTAAATAATATTAAAAATTCAACTGATAATTTAAATTTAGATGTTGAAAAAGAATTAAAAAGAGATTTAGCACTTAAAATAACAAAGAATGTAGTAATATATGTATTTTTAACTATTATGGCGTTTTTCTCATTGTTTCCATTTATTTGGATGATTACTACATCATTCAAAACTCAACCGGAAACAGAGTCTGCAGTTCTTCATTTGTTCCCACAAAGCGGATGGCAGTTTAGCAACTATAAGTATATTTTTACATATAAGACTCAACAAGGCTATAAATTTACTACTCAATTGATTAATACAATGATTGTTGGATTTGTATCTACAAGCTTAGGAGTAATCGTAACAGTATTGTCAGCATTTGCTTTTGCAAAGCTTGAATTTAAAGGAAAGAATCTTATATTCTCATTATTACTTGCTACAATGATGATTCCTGGAGAATTATTTACAATTACAAACTATACAACAACAAAGAGTACATTTGGTTGGACAAATACCTTTACAATCTTGATTGCTCCGTTCTTAATTAGTGTATTCTATATATATCTATTAAGAAATGCGATGAAGCAGGTGCCTGATAGCTTATATAAGGCAGCTAAGGTTGATGGCTGTGGAGATGTTAGATATCTTGTTAAAGTTATGATTCCACTTGTTGGACCAACAATTTTCTCAATTGTTCTATTGAAATTTATTGGTACTTGGAATTCCTACATTTGGCCTAATTTAGTAAATAGTCCAAATATGCAATTATTAAGTAACTGGGTTTCACAAGGTTTCGTATTCCAAGGTGAACAAAGAGCTGCGGCAAACTTAAAGATGGCTGCTGCTTGCTTAGTTACAATTCCATTATTGATTTTATTCCTTTGCTTCCGCAAATACATCATGCGTGGTGTATCTAGAAGTGGAACAAAAGGATAAAATAAATGTTAAAAATTAAGGAGAAAACTATGAAAAAAATAAAGTTATTAAGTTCTTTAGCTCTTGTAGGTTTAACTACAGCAGCATTAACTTCATGTGGAGGAAAAACAGATTCTAGTAAGACAATTGTGTTCTATAATAGTGCTGGTTCTACAATAGCAGGTGTTATAAACACAGCAGTAAACACCTTCCAAAAAAAGTATCCTGGATGGACTGTTGAGGTTGTTAAGCAAAGTGATTATGATGCTACATTCGATAAGATTGTAATGGATCTTCAAGCAGATGAATTACCATCTTTAGCTTATTGCTATCCAGATCACGTTGCATCATACATGACTGCAGGTGTTGTATTAGATATTAATAAATTTATGAATAGTACTGAAACAGTTACTACAGATAAAGGAACAGTAAATGTTGGATATACTAAAGAAGAAATTGCTGACTTCCATGCATCATTCATAAATGAAGGAAAGGGAAAGAACTTCTATCAGGCAAGCAACTATGGCTTCACTGATGATTCAATTCTTTGTATTCCATTTATGAAGTCTACAGAGGCTATGTATGTTAACATGGATCAATTAAAAGCAGTTGGTGTTACAGAAGTCCCTTCTACATGGGATGAGCTTTGGAATGTTGTTGATTTATTAAAGGCAGCAAATCCTGGCGATGGATACTATCCACTATGCTATGACTCAGAAGCAAACTGGGCAATTAATATGTGTGAGCAAAATGGTTGGGGATATACAACAAATGAATCTGCTAATCATTACACTTTCAACAATGATAATTTAGCCGGCTGGTTTGATTTCCTTAAGGGAAAATATGATCAAGGTAAGGTTTTAACTAAGCTTACTTATAATACAAGTGGTGCAGCTTATACATCAGAATTATTTACAAAGGGTGGATGTACTTTCTGTATTGGTTCATCAGCAGGAGCAAGCTACCAAAATCCAAATGGTGCATTTGAGTGGGCTGTAGCTCCAATCCCTGGAACAAAGGTTGGAAATACAATAAATAGCTCAGTAATTTCACAAGGACCAAACCTAGTAATGTTTGATCAAGGAAATTCTGAAAGAGCAAATATGACTTGGTTATTTATTAAAGAGCTTCTAGATCCTACTTTCCAAGCTTCAATGTCAATTTCTACAGGATATAACCCTGTTAGAACTAGTTCATATGAAATTGAGAAATATAAAGAACATTTATCAGGAGATTCTATTACTGCTAAAACTGCAGAGGTTGCAAGTTCTCAATTAAGTAATTTCTATACTTCTGCTGTATTCGTAGGTTCTTCATTAGCTCGTAATCAAGTTGGTAATGCTTTAACATATGCAATTTCAGGAAAGAAGACTTCAAAGAAAGCTCTTGAAGATGCATATAAAGCTTGTGGTGGAAAATAATATGAAGTTGCTAAAAAAGCTTTTTATAGGAGTTGTAACAACTCTTTCGATAATTGGCATTGCTTCTTGTAGTAAGGACAATGAAAAGAAAGACCATTATGATGATATTACTAAGCAATTAAGTTTATCAAAAGATTATAATAATAAGGATTTTATTAAAGATGGTGTTGGTACTGCAACGTTAACAAGCGTTGCAGATGGAGACACCGCAACATTTAACTTAAGTAGTGGAAAAAGTGTTACAATTCGTTTTTATTGTGTAGATACACCTGAATCAACAGGTAAGGTTCAAAAGTGGGGAAAAACAGCATCTTTATTTACAAAAGGTGTGTTAACAAATGCCTCTGAATTTGTATTAGAGTCACCTACTACGCCAGCTACAACTGATTCATATGGTGTTAGATATTTAGGATATGTTTGGTATCGTAATAGCTCTAGTGAAGCATTCAAAATGTTAAATCTAGAATTAGTTGAAAATGGATATTCAAATTCAACTGCAGAAACAATTAATCCATACTATTCATACTTTAATGATGCTGCTAGCTTTGCTAAGAAGCTTGGCTTACGTACATTTGGTACTGATGAAGATGTTAATTATAGTGATTTACCTGAGACAACTACATTAGAAGCAATTGTAAAAGATATAGCTGATAAAGAAAATTCAGTATATTACAATTATGAAATAAATGATGGAATGGGTGCATATGTTCGTTTCGATGCATATGTAAAGAGTCATACAACACATGGAACACCTGGTTCAGTTACAAATTATTATTCTGTAGGTGCAATTGGGGAAGATGGAAAAGAATATACATTTGTTCTATATGGTGGATATGGTTCTGACCCAATTAATGAATATATTAAGGTTGGATATAAGTATTCATTTGTTGGATATATTCAATTATATAATAGTTCATTCCAAGTAGCTATTGGAGGATCATATGTAGCTTTACAATCAGGTGATAAATTCATTGAGAAGCTACAATCAGATTATCTTGTTTCTTTTGATTCATCAGCTGAAAGATATGCAAAGTCTTCAGAAACTGCAATGAAAAGTGATTTAACTGTAACTGATGTTAAATTAGAATCTGGAGTAATGACTATTACTGGAACTGCTAAAAATGCTCCAACAGCAGAGGCTGTTACATATACAATTATTGTTTCTAATGTTGGATCAAATGTAAATATTAGTGATTATAGTGGTAAGACCTTAAGCTTTACTGGAATTCAAGAGGAAGCTGGGTCAAATAAGATTACAGTTGCTAGCATTTCTAGCATTAAAATTAAATAATAATACATAAGAAGAGGAAAACACAAATGAAAAAAAGTTTAAAAGTATTATCATGTGCTACACTTCTAGGACTTGCAACTACATCATTAGTTGCTTGTTCTGGAGATAGTGAAAAGGTAGAATCAGCACTTAATGCAATCATTTTTGATCAAACTACTGTTACTGAAGATTTTACTGTAGTTAAAAAGGTTAAAGGATATGATGTAGCTTGGAGTTCATCAGATACTTCTGTAATTAATATTGCTCCAAAGGACAATAGCTATGATTATGCGGTTGTAACTAGACCTGATACTGTAAAGACAGTTACTTTAACTGCTAAAATTAAGAAGGCAGAAAAAAGCTTTGAAGTTAATGTTAGTCCAGTTGATGTATATGAAATTGCCGATTCATATAAGTTTGAACAAGATGGAAAGAGCGTTTTTGAAAGCTTCCAATTAGATACTAAATATGATTATAATCTATCAAATTCATCAACAACAAATTATGCTACAAAGACTGCTACAATGACTTGGAGTTCTTCAAATGAATCATTGATTTCAATTAGTTCATCAGGCTATGCTACAGTTACTCCTTCTTCACAAAAGAAGACTGTTGAATTAACTTGTACATTCTCATATGGTGGTGTAACAACTAATTATACTTACAATGTGATTGTATTTAAGGAATTATCTTTAGCTGAGCAATTACAAAATGCATATAATAGTGTTGGTGAAACAGTTACATTACGTGGATGGGTTGTAGCTAAAGAGGCATATAGTCCTGACTATGGAAACACAAGCATTTATATCGTTCATGAATCTGGTATTGGTGGATTCTATGCATATCGTGTAAAATGTGATCAAGCAACATATGATGCTATGACAATCGGTACAGGTGTAAAGATGACTGTAACTGTTACTGAATATAATGGCTTAATTGAATCTACAGCAGGTGGTTCTGTTGAGGTTGACTCAACTTTAGCTCCTGTAACTGATGTTTCAACATTATATCAAGCAATTGATAAGAATGTTATCGTTGGTGAGCAAGAAGGTTTAAGTAATATTAAGCTAAGACAAAGTGCTTTAGTATCATTAACCGGATGGAAGGTTAGTAAAATTGGTAAAGCTTCATTAACTGCTACAAGTACATCTCAAACTGTTTTAACTCTTGAAAAGAATGGTGTATCTGTATCTGTTGCAATTAATAAGAATTTAACACCACTTGATGGTACTGATGCAGCTACAATTATTGGTTACCAAACTTCATTAAATGTTGGTGATTTTGTAGATGTTAAGGGTGTTCTTGGTTACTATAAGGGATCTCAAGTTGTATGCTTAGATGGTAATGCAGTTACAAAGGTTTCAGCTGAATCTACTGTGGATGTTTCTAATGTTAAAGCTGCTTTAGCTGCTGTTAAGGATTCTATTCCTACAACTGTAACTTCTACTAAGACTTTTGATGTTTTAGCAAGTACTAATAATGTTGAGTATTCTTACGCAGTTGAAGGAAATAATATTACTTTAGCTGACAACAAGATTACAGTTAATGCTACTAGTGAAGCAACAAATGAAAAGGTTATCGTTACTGTTAAGGCTGATGGTCTTGAATATACTGTAACTGTTAATATTGTTGCTCAAACTCTTGATGCTGATGGTATGGCACAAGCTGAGCTTGATGATTTGAAATTTGACAATACAGTTGAAGGTGTTGAGGCTGTTCAATTAGCTGCAAATGGTACTACATTTACAGATGTTGCATTAACTTATGCATTAAATACAAGTGCTACAGCTGCAAGTATTACTTCAGATGGATATTTATATATCGTTCCAAAAGAGAATGATGAAACTGTAACTTTAACTGTTACTGCTACTAGCGGTACAGCTGTTAAGACTAAAGATATTCAAATCTTAGTTAAGGGCTATAGTGGCCAAATCAAGACAGTTGCAGAAGCAAATGCTCTTGAGGATGGACAATGGATTTATGTATCAGGTACTATCACTAAGTACTATGAATATAAAGGTGCTGTTTCAGGAGTATTTATTAAAGATACTTCAGGAGAAACTGAATACCAAGTTTATAAACTATATGATCATAAGAATCAATATGCTGCAGATGCATATCCAGCAATTGGATCTACTGTAATTCTTTATGGTAAAACAGCATCATTTAACGGAACAAAGCAATTAGCTAGTTCAAAGGTTGTATTATTACAAGAGTCTGAATTAACTGATGCTCAAAAGGCAGATAAAGTTTTAGCTACAGAAGCTGCTAAGTTTGCTTCATCATACTCTTCAGATGCAACAGTAACACTTGCAGAAGGTGTTACTGCTGCAGTAAAGGAAGGAACTACAGCTACAACTGTTGTAGTTAATGGAAGTACTGTTACTATTACACCTGCAGATACTAAAGAAGATGTTGTTCTAGTATTAAGCTATACTTTAAATGGTAAAGCATATACTAAGGAAGTATCTATCAGTACTCAAAAGCCTGTTGTTCCTACTGATTCAATTTTAGTAGTTACTCCTGAAAACTTTGCAACTGCTACATTAACACTTGACAAGGTTGTTGAAAATACTTCACACCCTGAAGAGTTTACAATTAAAGCAGGTGGATCTATATGTGGTACTGTAACTGGCAATTTCACTACAATTGTAGCATATATTTTTGGTACATATGACAATATGAAGATGTATGCTGGAACTAGTGCTGACGGAACTTTGATTACTGCAACAACAGCAACTGGCGAAAATGGTGTTATTTATACATATACAATGCCTGCAGATGCTAAGTCATTCTATTTTGTAAATAGTTCTACTTATAGTGTTCATTTATTTAGTTTATCTATAAATGGTAGTGGTGATTTAGTTGTTTCTGATGAAACTAAAGCAAATAAAGTTTTAACTACAGAAGCTGCTAAGTTTGAAGCTAAGTATTCAGCAAATGCAACAGTAACACTTGCAGAAGGTGTTACTGCTGCAGTAAAGGAAGGAACTACAACTACAACTGTTGTAGTTAACGGAAGCACTGTAACTATTACTCCAACTGCAACTAAAGAAGATGTAGTTTTAGTATTAACTTATACTTTAAATTCTCAAGCATATACTAAAGAAGTTTCATTTAGTACAGAGCAAACAAATGCTTTAGAGATAGTATTAAAATCAACTGCAGAAACAAGCACCAACTATGAAGGTAATCAAATTGCAAACACTAGTGCTCCTGCTGATGTATTTGATAGTGTAGTATTATCAAAAAATGATGCATCGACTACTACTCGTCTTCAAAATAATGGAGAGATTCGTTTATATCCAGGTGCTACAAATGGTTGTTCAATTGAAATAACTATTAAATCTGGTTATGTAATTAAGTCAATTACATTAGTTCGTACTGGAGCATCTACTGACACTGGAACATTAACTGTAACTGTTGGTGGTACAGTTGTAACTGGCACTGATAACAAGTATGATGTTAACTCTACAAGCGTTAAGCTTCAAAATACTACAGATGCTACATCAAAAAATCAAGTTCAATTTACACAAATTGTAATTGAATATGAAACTGTTGCTGAATAATTTTTAAACAATATTTGATAAAAAATAGGATAAAGGACAAGTTTAAAAAGCTTGCCCTTTATTTTTTTCTAAAACAATAATGATTCTTTCAAAATAATTAAAAATAGGCTATAATTAAATCATAAATATGAAAGGAATAGTACATATGAAAAAGAAAAAAGCCTTAATTTTATCAAGCCTTATATTAGCAGGAATATCTATAGTATCATGCTCTAGAAATTCCATTTTAGATACAACTACAACACCAACTGTAATACCAACAACCACAACAGCGGTAACTACACCAACGGTAGCACCGACTACAACAGTACCATCAACTACCATACCTCAAGATGATGATTTTACTTATGATGGATATTACTCTAGCATAACAAATGATGTTCTATCATCATCTTCATCTTTAAGAACAACCCTAAACTCAATCGTTTGCAAGGATGCAGTAAAGTTCTCATATACTACTTGCACCACAAAACTAAAAGCAATCGATTCTTATGATGGTGACTATGTAGAATGCTTATACACAGGGCAAAGAATAGATAAGGATAATTCTGGCTCTGCTAAGGGTAGTTGGAATAAAGAACACATATGGGCTAAATCTCATGGCTTTAATGATGATAGTTTACCAGCATACACAGACCTACATCATCTAAGAGTTGCAGAATGTTCTATTAATAATTATCGTAAGGATAGTTATTTTGATGAAATAACTGATTTAAATGCTAATAAGGATGATTATGGTAATACCTGGTTAGATGGTGTATTTGAACCTAGAGATGAGGTTAAAGGTGATGTAGCTAGAATGCTACTATATATGGATGTGAGATATGATGATTCTACTCTTGATTTGATTTTAACAGATGATAAACAAAAAGCCTCAATTATTAAAAATGACAATGTTGGGTATATGGGATTATTATCAACAATCCTAAAATGGAATTTTGAAGATCCTGTTGATTCAAGAGAACTATATCGAAATGAAGAGATATATAAGGTACAAAAGAATCGTAATCCATTTATTGATCATCCTGAACTAGCATATTTCTTATATAAAGATGAATGTCAAGAACAAGGTATTTCCGGTTCAGGTTTAAAAGAAATCATCAAACCTTCCTTAAAGGATGATGCAAAGATTAGTGCCGTAAATAGCGAGATATTAAAGATAGGCAATGTAACATTAGAAAGTGAAGAACTAATAAAAAATGCAGAAGCTGCCTATTATAAGTTGGATGATATTAGTCAATCATTTGTATCAGAATACTATACCCTAGTTCTTGCAAGATATAAGTATGAAGAGCTAAAATCTATTAATAATCAAGATAATTCTATTTCAACTAGCTTCGATATTAAATCGATAGGTGCAAAGGAAGGAAGCGCTGTAACAAATGGTGTATCAATCAATTGGACAGGACCTTATGGAGCAAACGATTTTGGTATTTACGCTCAAACAAACAAAAATGTTACAATATCAGCCTCTAATCTCTATGAAGAAATTAAAAATATAGTATTAACATTTACTAGTAATAAGGATGCAAATACAAACGTTATTGCAACAGTTACAATTACCGACGGAACTAATACAGTATCAGGTCAAACTGGTGTTTTGGCTAAAGGTAGTCAGGAAGAACTTACAATAGATATTTCAAGCTTAGATGTAACAAAAGGATTAACAATTACAATTGCATCCCCTACATCATCCATTCTTCAAGCATTAAAATTTAGTGTAATTTAATAGTAAAGTAAAAATACGAGAGCCAAAATTTTAACGGTTCTCGTATTTATTATGATATAAAGTATTATTTATTTAATTTAGATAGTATTACATCTTCCATAGAATATAATTTAGGTTCTTTGCCAATTATCCATTTAGCTGCGTCAACCGCACCCTCTGCAAATTGACTTTGACTAAGCTCAGTATGCTTAATACTTAGTATTTCGCTATCTCCGCAATACATTACCTCATGAGAAGAACCAAGCTCTCCACCTTTAATTGAATGAACTCCAATTTCTTTAAAAGCTCTTGACGCTTTATTATCTCGTCCATACATTGGCTCTAAATTTGTTTCTTTTTTTATAATTTTTAAAATGCAATCAGTAGTAGAGGCTGTCCTTAAATCCTTTTTAGCTTTACTTGTTTCTACAAGTTCAATATCAAAGCTATCAGAAAGTAGAGGAGTAACTTCTCTAATAAATTTATTCATTAAAATAGATCCAATACTAAAGTTAGAAGATACTAATACTGGAACAAGCTTGCTTAATTCATTAATTTTAGCTGTTTGCTCCTCACTATATCCTGTTGTCGCAAATATAACAGGAATTTTATTTAGCGATGCATATTCATAAATCATATTTAAATTATCAGGGACTGAAAAATCAATAATTACATCGATCTTACCAGAATATTCTAACAAATTATTCATGCAATCAGGACCATTGGGTGCGATTACAACTGCACATTCAGATCCAAGTTCCTCATATACTAATTTACCCATGCTACCAAATCCTACTAAAGCTGTTTTCATTTTATCTCCTCCTTGTGTTAAGAATAACTCTACACATAAAGTATAGCATAATTAGAAAAATCTGTAAAATTTTTACTTGGAATAATTGGATTTTGTTGCGTATTAAAAGCGTTTGCATTATAATACAAATATGTGTGGAGGAATTATATGATAAAATATTTAGAAAAGATTAAAGAACAATTAAAACTAGAAGAAAAGGGACCAAGAGAACTTTATGGCTATGTAAATGGCTATGAATTAACAGTTGTTGGTAAACAAACGATTACGTTTATTCTTAATTTCAAAGCTGATAATAGTGTTATATCTAATGCTTTAGATATTTTTAGAACAACAGGAAATAGGCAGTTTGTTAATATTAGCGGAAGCTCATACGGAATAGGTGGTACACTTACTGGATGGACTGCAACCTCAGCTGCGGATAACTTTATTAAAAAGATTTTAGCTACAACTGAGTTTTTATTAAGAAATGATGTTCATGGCAAAGACTACTGCGTAGTATGCGGTAATAAGCTTGAAGAAAATTATACAACTGTTAAATTGAATAATGGATATATTACAGTTGATAATGATTGTTTAGAGACTCTAAATCAACAAATTAAGCAAAGTGAAGATGAATTTAATGCAATGCCAAATAATTATTTGCAAGGTGCAGTTGGTGCTTTTTTAGGAGTGTTAATTGGATGTGCTGCGTGGGTTCTTTTATACTTGGTTGGATTTATATCTGGATGGGTAGCTGTTTTAGCTATTTTCTTAGCTGATTTGTTTTATTGTAAAATGGGTGGAAAAAGTAATAATATAAAGTTAGTTATTATTTCTACAATGACTTTTGTTATGCTTATGTTAACATGCTTTTTAGCCTACTTTGTAAGTGCTAATATTGCAATTTCTGCTAATAATTCTAATATGACAGCATTTGAATTAATTTTTGGAGATGATGAGATAAGAGGAGCTTTCATTTATGATATGGTAATGAATGCTGTATTCTCAATAATTGGCGTTATATTAATGGTTATCTATATTAATAGGAAAAACAAGCAACAACACAATAAAATAACAAATTAAAAATATAGGGTGCGATAAGGCACCTTATTTTTTTGACTAATATGAAAACGTTTTCAATAACATTTTTGGCAGTATGGTGTTGACAGTGCCAAAATTAGTGATATACTATAGTCGTAAAGTGGTTGGCACTATAAGTAATAGAGTGCCAAAACACTGAAAAGAAAGGATGATATGTATGTTTAATGATATTTTCGATGAACTTAATAAAGTGTTTAATGATGTAAGCAATGGAGTTAAAGAAGCACAAAAGCGCGGACGTGGCTTTATTGCTGTAGATGTACGTAAAGATAATGATGGATATTTAGTTGAGGCTGCTCTTCCTGGAGTAAAGAAGGAGGATGTATCAATCAATTATGATCAATCAGTTTTAACAATTGAAGTAAAGGAACATGAAGTTGCAAATGATTCATTCATAATAAAAGAAAGAATGGAAAATTTCTACAAGCGTGAGCTTGAATTACCAGATGCAGAGTCTAGTCAGATTAAAGCTAAGATGCAGGATGGTATTTTAATGATTTCTTTACCATTTGCTAAGAAAACTACAAATTTAATTTCAATTGATTAATTTAAGGAGGAATAGATATTATGATGTTTTTAAGAAGAAATAATAATGATTATGATGTATTTGATGGTTTTTCTATGTTTTCAACCTCTCGTCTTCAAACAGACGCAAAGGAAACTGAAGATAGCTACGAATTTAAAGTAAATGTTGCAGGAATTGAAAAATCAAATATTAAGGTTTCTTATGAAAACCAATATTTAACTATTAGCGTTTCTGAACCAAAGAAAGAGAATACTGAAAAATATTTGATTAAAGAAATTCAAACTTCAGCCGCAAAGCGTAGCTTTTATATTCAAGATGCTGATGAGTCATCACTACACGCTTCTTTAAATGATGGTGTATTAACAATAACAGTAAAAAAAGAGACAAAGAAAACCCCAAAGTATATCTCAATTGAATAATAGATGGATACTCTAGATTAAATTCTAGGGTATTTTTTTCCCGTAAGCTTTCTTTCTAGATACTCTGTTAATTCTTCAATAACCTTATATTTTGAAATTGCTAAATTTTTAGTATTCTTAAGTGTTGTTTTACATACAACGCTATTAGCTTCACTACATAGCACAATACCAATAGTAGGTGAATCTAAATCACTTTTAATATATTCATCAATATAATTTGTATAGAATAATAATTGTCCTATATATTCAGGTTTGAACTTTGTTGTTTTTAATTCTATAACAACATATGAATGACTAGGAATATGATAGAATAACAAATCTATTTCATATTCTGCTTCATCAATAGGTAATCTATATTTTTCTCTAACAAAGGAAAAGCCTTGACCTAGTTCTAAAATAAATTTTTGAATATTAGATAATATACTATTTTGTAATTCTTTTTCAGAAATAATATCATTTACTCCTATAAAATCTAATACATAGGTATCTTTTACTATTTCATTTAATTCAGTATTAATAGATACTTCCCTATCTTGTATAGAAGTATCTGGATTAATTAAATATCTTTCATAAGCTTTAGCTTTAAACTGTAATTCTACTTGGCTTCTTGACCATCTATTTTTATGTGTTTGTTCAACATACCATAGCATTTCTTTATGAGAATGTGATTTAGCCATAATATCAATTATTGTTCTCCATGGAATTTGGGCACCAAGCTGGTGCCTAATTTCATATGTGTGCCGGGCATGGCATTAGTCTTACTGGTGAAAGTCCAGTCACGGGTATT
>CAMELE010000028.1 GCA_945923475.1 uncultured Mollicutes bacterium | reverse complement strand
TTCCAGTCTGCAGCATTTTATTTATACTATGATGAAGTATTTGAAGCTGTATGAGCTGCAGAAAGCAAAAAGCAATTAAATATTGCCATATAACAGATATAGAAAAAGCGAAAAGTTAGGAAGTAAAACTAACTTTTCGCTTTTATTACGTTATTTTTCTATATCGTCCATAATGTGTAGTTTTCCTAAGTCCGTCATAAGCATATCTTTGGTATATTTATATTGTGTGGATGCTAAGCTGTTGGATTCGTCATAATGATTTGATTTGATGTCTAAAATACCGCAAATCAGTTCATAGGCCAAATCATTGGTCCAATATTTATCTCTATTAGCTTTAAGCGCTGAATATACTTCAGGATGTTTGCTTATATAATCGTCTGCAAGATATGTGAATAGCGGAATTCGTACGGTAGCAAAACCACCAAAATTAGGTGACCGACGTTTATCAGGAATTGTAGCATGATCTGAGAAGTATACCATAGCTTGTAAATTTAAATGCTTGGCAGCGTATTCCTGAATCTGCTGCAAAACATAGTCAGTATAGGCAATTGAATCAATATAGTTTGGAATCAAATCGTAGGTATCAGGCTTGCTGAATTTAGCGCATTCATGTGGATAGCGGTTAATAAAATTAAAATGATTACCTTTTAAATGAAAAACAATAAAGTTATTTTCATTAGCGTCAATCTGTTTTAAATAACCCAACAGGCTTTCGTCGGATTGTACCTGATTGAGATGCAGCTTAGTCCATTCAGCAGTATCGGCAGTATTTGCTACCAGCGTTACCGCAGTATCGGCAGCACCGATATGGCTTTGATTACTGAACCATGAAATCTTAAAGCCGGCTTTACGCGCTATATCGACAAAGGAGCAGGATTCGTAAAACTTTTTATCATTATATTGGTTAACTTCGGTAAAAGCACGTTCTAATGCGGGAACGGTTTGGTCTTTGCAGGCATAGGCGTTTTTATAGAGAAGAAAGTTTTCCGATGCTTGCTTTGATTTCAGCCAAGGCGTTGTATCATGCGGATAATCACAGAAGGCGCTCATATAGTCGCGGGATTCTGATTCACCTATTATCAAAATGAACGTAGCAGGTTTTTCACAGAACGGTGTAGTTTGTGTTACGTTGAGGTTGGCTACACGTTTGGCAAGGTTTGTTTTATATGATTTTGTTTGCTAAAGATAGTCTTTAACATCCAAGACCAATTCAATAAGACCGGTACGGATGAAAACACCTTTTTTATTATTCCATAAATAATAGGTTAAAAATAAAGTTACTGCAATTATTATTGCCAAATTCGGCAATAGCGGAGCGGTGATTGATGTTTCCGAGGTCAGATTGAAATACAAGAAGGCTGACAACAGAGCGATGTTAAGTATCAGAGTACCGATGCGCACAGCTAAAGGCATAGATTTTAAATATTCGATAACCTCATTAGTATAGGTTTCAAAAATCATAGTAACGGCACCGGTGCTTACACAGGTTCCGTAAAGGAGATAATAGGAGGCCTGAAATAATGGCAGTGCCAGCAACATATATTCCATTATAGAGATAAGAGATAAAGTGATTGCCGGGAAAATGTTAAAGGCTTGTACAAGCAGCTTTAAGGAAATAAGCCAGCCGATAATGTATAAGCCGAATACGGTGTCCAGATGAAAGCCGAAATCTGAGGATATTTTGTGGTAGGTAAGATAATAAAACAGCGGATATGCTGTTATCCAGGAAACACCTACCAAAAAGCTGAGCAGATATTGGGGCGAGAGTAAAGACTCGTTTACCAGATACATAGGTAATACAGCTAAAATAGCGCAGGGAATAAATCTGCGCAGCTGCAGGTATTCTGCTTTGTGGCCAAGGCCGTGGGAGCAGTTAACATAGAATGTGTAAGAAAAGATATAAAGAACTATAGTAAATATCAGATAGTAAGACATAATACACCTCGCAATTCTTATCTACTTTAGAATTATAGTAGATATTAGATGTTTTTGCAAATACTAAAGAGCATGATAATACAAGTTGGATTTGTTTTGTGGAGATGTTATAATATACACAAATATTTCGGAGGATTTATATATGAGCTTTTCAATAATGCATATGGTTATAGCGAAAACATGGGGTGGCGGAGAGCAGTATGTTTATGATGTCTGCGCTGAAATGAAAAATCAAGGGATTACTTCATATGTTGTTGTAGACGAAAAGAATTTTCAATTTCAAAAGAAATATAAGGAGGTAGCTAATGTTTTAACTGCAAACTTGTATTTTGCTGCAGGCTTGTTTTCTGTGCGTAAAATAGCCGGTTGGATAGAAAAATACAATATTAAAATTCTGAATTGTCATAGTGGGCATGCGATGCTTTTGTGCATGCTAATAAAAAAATTATCATCAGTAAGATTGGTTATGTTTAAACATAATGCTTTACCTTCTAAACATGACTGTTATCATAATTTTCAACGTAGATACGTAGATGCTTTCATATGTGTATCCCAATTAGTGTATAATTTACAGACAGATACGTTGCCTTCTTCAGAAAAAGAAAAATATTATCTTATCTATAATGGTATTAATACAAAAAGATTTAACAAGTATACAGGAAAAGAATTTAAAAGTCATGGTAAATATATTCTTGGTTACGCAGGGCGTATTGCGTCGGACAAGGGAATAGAAGTAATAATAGAAGCTTTAGCTGTGTTAAGATATAAGTATGATGATTTATATTTGCATATTGCCGGTACTGATGAAAAGGGATATATTAATGTTTTACGTAATTTAATGGGTAAATTAAATCTTCAAGACAGAGTTGTTTTCTTAGGACATATGGATGATATGGAAAAATTTTATCGTTCTATCGATGTTTTGGTTGCGCCTTCGGTAGTAAAAGAATCGTTTGGATTAGTCTTATGTGAAGCTATTTATTGCGGATTACCGGTAATAGCGACGAATAGTGGTGCACAAAGAGAAATTATAACCAAAAACCAGTATGGAACTATTATTGATAACCTTAATGCAGACAGTTTAGCAGAAGCCATTAGTGAAACGTATAAAAATAAAGAGAGAATTTGTATTAAAGGAGAGAACTACATTTCGCGTAATTTCAATATAGAAATTACAGCTAAAAAGTTGATAGAAGTTTACGAGTGCTTATAAAAAATAATTGCAGCAATTATCATGATTGTTGGTGAATAGTAAAAGAGGAGTATGTACATATGAAAAATATTATAGAAGAACCTTCTTGTTCTAATGAACATTCACAAAATGCGATACGTTCAAGTAATATTGAATTGTTACGTATCATTGCTATGTTTATGGTTGTCTTAGGTCATTATTATGTTAAAGGTGGTTTTCCTGATGACAGCTTAATGACGACAAGTAAGCTTGTTATGCAATTTTTAGGATCATGGAGTAAAATCGCTGTAGATATTTTTGTTATAATAAGCGGGTATTTCCTTGTTACACAAAAATTTCGCTGGAAAAAGATTTGTAAATTCTTTGGTTGTACTTATTTTTGGAGTTTAGCTACTTTATGCTTTGTTTTGTTTGTCCTAAATCAAAATGTAGAAAAATCATTGATAATGAAGGCAGTAAATCCTATTACTCCGTTAAACTGGTTTGCGAGAGCCTATTTAGTTTTATATATTGCGTTTCCGTTGATTAACAAGATGATAGAACGAATCAACAAAACGCAGTTAGGTGTGATTATAGCAATATTTACGACAGCTTTTTATGTTATTCCCAGCATTAGAGGATTATCCCTAGGCGGATATTTGAATTCGTTTTTTATGTTTGCTGATATGTATTGTATTGGCGCTTATTTAAGGTTGTACTCAAATGATAAATTTGAAAGGACAATTGAATTTGTGGGGGGGGATAAGTGCCGTTATATTTTATGCAGTAATATTGGTATTTGATTGCATTGGTAGTTCTGATCCTTATTATACAGATAAACATCATGTAATGTATCATGCGTTTGTAGGGTGCAGTATATTGGGGTTGCTGATGGCGATAGCCTTATTTGTTGTTTTTAAAAATTGGCATTTGCCACACAATTCTATGATAAATTCCGTAGCAACAACTACATTTGCTGTTTACCTTATCCATGATAATGGTGTAATCAGTGCGTGGTTGTGGAATGATATCATAAGAGCAGGCAGGTTTTATGATACTGTCTTTCTTATCCCGCATATGGTTTTGACGGCTATGATAATATTTACTGCATGTTCATTGATGGAATTTATGCGAGAAAAATTTTTTTCTACAGTCATGGGCTGTTTGAGAAGAAAAAGATTTTAGTTGACTCATTACACATTGAATAAATTTGAAAATGTTAAAGGTGAAATATTTATGTGGAGCTTGCAACAAGGCAGGTACTGAGATTGAAAGCATATCACTTTTGGTGTAAAATACTTTAATAGGAATGATGCAATAATATTCTTGTCTAGGAGATTGGTTAAGAAAAGTAAAGCAGTAATTGTATTAAAAAAATAAACCTACAATACCGAAAATAATGACAGAGAGAGGAATGCTGGTGTACAATGATTGATAAAGAAATGTTGTTAAAAAAACGAATAGAATTAAATCATTTGGATGATTATAACAATGTTAAACATATTGTTTTTGGCGTTGATAGTAATTATATAAAATACGCAGCTGTTACGATGCTGTCAATAGTAAATTACAATCAAACTACTAAAATAGTCTTTCATGTTTTTTGCGATGAAATTACTACTGAAGATTTAGATAAATTAAAGCGTATAACAGAGGAAAATATGCAAATCTCTATAATTGTTTACTATTTATCTAATGATATCATATTGGAATTTCCGCAAAATTCCAATTGGAATTTATCAATATATTATAGAGCAATAGCTCCGTATGTTTTACACGGAAAAATAAAAAGAGCATTATATTTAGATGCAGATATTCTTTGCTTAGGCAATTTAAACGATTTATTTATTATGAATCTGCCTAGTGTTGTTGGTGTTGTTGAAGATGGATTAGGCAGAAAATCTAAGAAAAAGTTATTATTAGGTTTGGGGATTCCTTCTCATGAAAATTATTTTAATTCCGGCGTGATGCTTATAGATATAGATAGGTATGTTGAAGAAGACATTTTAACGAAATTTATTGATTGTATAAATAAAAATGCTGATAAACTGAAAATGTACGATCAAGATGCTTTTAATATAATATTGGGTAAAGAAGTTTACTATTTAGATAAAATTTATAATTTACAAACTTTTATGCCGGTAGAAAATAAAAAGATAGTGTTTCTTCATTTTATCGGTTCGCTAAAGCCATGGTTTTTAAATGTAAATCGCCTAGGCAGTGATAAGTGGAAGGAGTTTTATCAAAAATCTCCCTGGTGCAATATACAATTAACTGATAAGCAAAATTTAGAATTTCACGATTATCGAATGATTAGCAAATACCTGTGGAGAAATGAAGAGTATCAGGATTCTATCATATGGTATCTCAAATACTTGAAAAAAAAATTGGGGTGTTAAATTAGTTTTGATGTAAGCTTTTATAGCGAGCGTATTGAAGAATACGAGTATTAGAAGTATTTATATTGCAGCATAGGAGAAATTTTAACATAGAAATAACAGCAAGAAAATTCATTAAATTTTATGAGTAACTTGTAGAAACAACTAATAGGAGACGATTTTTGATGGATTTGTCTAATGTAAACAATATACAAAAAATAATGGCGATAGCAATGGGGATAGCTTTGTGCCTGCAAAGGTTATCAATGGCAATCGGCAGTATATGTTGGGGTGTAGCAATAGCTTGTTTCTTGTATTTGCTGTTTGCTGCATATAAAATGGGTACTTTAAAAGCAAAGATTGAAGCTTATAAACCATATTATAAGGTGATTTTGCTGATGTGGTTATGCTTTTTACCGACGGTCATTTTTGCGCCTGATTTAAAAACATCTATAAAAACATTTATTGAAATGTGGATATATCGTTTGATGCCGTTTTTTATGGTGACTTTGTTTTTGCAAAACAAAAAATATCTGGCAAAAATTGCAGTTGCTTTTATTATTGCAACAAGCTTGGATAGTTTGGTTGCATTAGCGCAGGTTCTTTTGGGAATGACCAGTAGAGGTTGGGGGTTTGGCGGCCATATGCTGAATCTGGCATCATTGCTTTGTATAATGATACCAATGCTCTTGATTATAATTATGGATGATAGCTTTTCTATAAAAGCTAAAAATATAGCTAAAGCTGCAATTTTATGTTGTGTATTAGGCTTGATAGCCGGTAAGAGCAGAGGTGCTTGGTTGACTTTGACTATTGTTTTACCGCTCGTCTCATTTAGATATATTTTTAAGAGCAAAAAAAATCTTACGATTGCACTGGCGATAGTTTTGATTATTGTTGGTTCTATTGCTTCTTCTCAAGAATATAGGCAAAGAGCAATGTCTATCTCCAATATAACCACGGATATTTCTAATGCGGATAGAATTAGAGTATGGGAATCTGCATTTTATATGATAAAAGATAACCCAATTGCAGGTGTTGGCTTAGGCGAGTTTAGAAAGGTATATAATTCAGGATATAGAACAAAAGAAACTGTTCAAGATATGGTGCATTCTCACAATAATATAATTCAAATATGGGCTGAAACAGGAACAATTGGTATATTTGGCTTTTTGTATATGTCTTTGTACGTTTTAATAGCAAATTTTAGAGAATGGTGTGTAAGCAAAAGTCCTTATTCGTTGATGATATGGGGCTCATGGTTTGGATTTATGATCTTTGGCATGTTTGACTTAATTATTGACCATGCTGCTATTACTAAGGTTTGGTGGTTTGTGTTAGCAATGCTCCTTTATTTAAAAAATTGTAAGAAAGATAATGGAGTACAGGGGTAAAAAATCAGTATAGCGGAATTCTGGTTGTATGATGACTTTGGATAAAGAAGTTTGTGCATACGGTGGAATTCCGCAAAATTCTTTAGCTATACTTTTTTTGAGTTTTGCTACGTTATGTTTTAGTGTGGCCAATTTAAGGTTTAATCTTTTTCAATTGTGTTGATGTCAGTCTATAGATTAACATTTGATCGTAGATATTTGATGCATGTGAATATCGTATGTTGACTAGATTTGTAGGCTAGGTGTATAATTTTTATAGACAATAAAGGAGTAAATGAATCATAAGACAATATAAAACAACAACAATTAAATATAACAAAAATTCATTCAATGGTTGCTGCGATAACAACTATTATTCTTAAAGGGAGTATGGATGTGTATAAGAATAACCAAAAAATCGTTTTAATTTTTTTATTTGTATTGCTGGATTATCTGGCGATTGTAGCAGCGGAGCAGAGCGCAGTTTTTTTGCGCAATTTTTTCTTTAACGCAACAAAACTGCACATTTCCTGGTTGAATTTCTGGGTAGTATTCCCAGTTCTTTATATGGTATTTTTTAATATGCGCCAGCTTTACAGCCGACGGATGCCTTTTTACAAAGAGGTTGAGCAAATTTTTCATTCCTGCCTGTATGGTACGGCAACATTGGTATTTGTGCTTTATGTAGCGCAAATTGCGGAAAGGACCAGCAGGCTTTTTGTATTGCTTTTTGCCGTTTTGGTTTTCCTGTTTATTGCTATCCTGCGTTATGCAACTAAGAAGTACCTGATAAAAAAACAGCTGTTGCAGATTCCGGTGCTGATTATAGGCGCCGGCAAAACGGCAGAGCTGCTTGCGCAGGCAATTAGCAGTGACGTTGGCATGGGTTATAAGATTGTCGGCCTGTTAGAGGATAACAAGGTACAGCATGGTATTTTGGACCGATATCCGGTATTGGGAGGCTTTGCTGATGCCGAAAAGGTTATTGCCCAAACCGGTGTGAAGCGCGTGTTTATTGCTGCGCCGGGTTTGCGGGATGAGGCTTTGGGTTTGCTGATTTACCGAATTCAGCCTTTAGTGGAAAACATTGGCGTGATTCCTAACTTCGTTGGTATTCCGACTGGCGGTTTGGAAATTGAGAGCCTGTTTAATGAGAAGCTTGTAGTGCTGCGCTTGAAGAATAATTTGGCAAGACCGTTTAACAGAATGCTGAAAACTGTATTTGACTATACGCTGACAATTATCGGTACAATTGCGATTTCACCGATTTTGCTGTTTATCGCTGTTTGGATTTATAAGGACAGCCCCGGCCCCGTAATTTTTAAGCATATCCGTATCGGTAAGGACGGTAAGCCGTTTCCTTGCTACAAATTCCGCAGTATGTGTGTGGATGCCAAAGAAAAGCTGGCAGAGCTTTTGGCTAATGATCCTGCGGCGCGTGAAGAATGGGAACGTGATTTTAAGCTTAAAAATGACCCGCGTATTACAAAAAGCGGTGCTTTCCTGCGCAAGACCAGCCTTGATGAGCTGCCGCAGATTTTCAATGTGCTGAAGGGTGAAATGAGCCTTGTCGGACCAAGGCCTATTATTTATGAGGAGCTGGAGCGTTACGGCGAATATGTGGGCGATTACCTTATGGTGAAGCCCGGTATTACCGGCATGTGGCAGGTGAGCGGACGCAGTGATATCGAATATCGCGAGCGCGTGCTGCTTGACAGCTGGTATGTGCGCAATTGGAGCGTGTGGATTGATATTGTGATGCTGTTTAAGACTTTTGCTGTTGTGGCGATGAGAAAGGGTGCGTATTGATGAAGTATGATTATCTGGTAGTTGGCAGTGGCTTGTTTGGTGCTGTTTTTGCACACCAAGCAAAGGAAAAAGGCAAAAAAGTGCTTGTGATAGACAAGCGCCCTAACATTGCCGGCAACGTTTATACAAAAGAAATAGAGGGTATTAATGTACATATCTATGGTGCGCATATTTTCCACACAAATTTGAAGCATGTGTGGGATTATGTTACCAAGTTTGCCGAATTCAACCGTTTTACTAATTCGCCTGTAGCTAATTATCATGGCGAGCTTTACAGTTTGCCTTTTAACATGTATACGTTTAATAAAATGTGGGGCGTGGTAACACCTGAGGAGGCTGCTGCGAAGATTGAAGCACAGAAGCGGGAAGCTGGTATTACGGAACCGAAGAATCTGGAAGAACAGGCGATTTCTCTTGTCGGCACAGATATTTACGAAAAGCTGATTAAAGGATATACGGAAAAACAATGGGGCAGACCTTGCACGGAATTGCCTGCGTTTATTATCAAGCGCTTGCCTGTGCGTCTGACATTTGATAATAACTATTTTAATGCTTTATACCAAGGCATTCCTGTTGGCGGTTATACAAAGATGGTAGCAAATATGCTGGATGGTACAGAGGTGCGTTTGGGTGTTGATTACCTGCAAAATAAAGCTGAACTTGATGCTTTGGCAGATAAGGTTGTCTATACCGGTCCGATTGATGCTTACTTTGATTATAAGCTGGGCAACCTGGAATATCGTAGTGTGCGTTTTGAAAATGAAGTGTTGGATATACCTAACTTCCAAGGCAATGCTGCAGTTAATTACACGGATAGAGAAACTCCTTGGACACGCATTATCGAGCACAAATGGTTTGAGTTCGGTAAAGATGCAGAAGGTAATGATTTGCCGAAAACGGTTATCAGCCGTGAATACAGCAGTGAATGGAAGCCGGGAGATGAGCCTTATTATCCTGTTAATGATGAGAAGAACGGTAAGCTGTATGCAGAGTATAAGAAACTTGCTGATGCAGAAGACAAGGTTATTTTTGGCGGTCGCTTGGGCGAGTATAAGTATTATGATATGGATGCTGTAATTGATAGTGCGTTGAAATTGGCGGAAAGGGAATTGTACTAAATTGAATAACAGAATTGAGTGGATAGATGCCTTAAAGGGATTTGCGATATTGACTGTCGTCATAGGACATTGCGCTGATGGGATATTATCTGCAGGAATGTATAGTCAGTATAAATTTGAATTGCAAGCGCTTTATGATGCAATTTATTCTTTTCATATGCCTTTGTTTTTTATAGTCAGCGGTTTTGTTTTTTGGCTGAGCAAAAGCTATGATAGGTATAGAACTAAGGTATTTGATTTTGTAATCGTATATGTAATTTGGGATTTCCTGACATGGCTGGTGAAATTTTTGCTTGGCTCAAAAGTCAACAGGCAGGTAGGCTTTGAAGATTTAATCGGTATGTTTTATCATCCAATTGCTCCCATGTGGTACTTGTATGTGCTTACAATATTTTATCTGATATTTTCTCTTTTAGATATAAAAAAAGTAAGTTTTAAAGTAGTTACACTGTGTGGATTTATTGCAGTTACAGACAAGATGTTAAATATGAATGTCGACGTTATCAACCAAGTTCTATACTATGCGTACTTTTTTGTAGTGGGGGGGGCACATAGCACAAACAAAGCTTTATTTGGAGCTGAAAAGAAAGCATGTATTTGCTGCTCTTGTACTTTTGGCGGTTAACTGTTATGTGTATTTAAACCATATTACGATAAATATGCCACTAAATGCAATAAGAATATTTGTAGTAGCAAATTTAGTGTCAGCTATTTGTTTTTATTTAATATCAAAAACAGAAGTTAATTGTTTGTTGAGGGTAATGGGGGAGAACACTTTACAGATTTATGTAATTCACTGCTTTGTTACTGCAGGATTGAGGCTGGTATTTAAGGTTGCAGGTATAAAAAGTTTGTTTTTATATATGATTGTCGGAACTATTTTAGGTGTGCTTATTCCTGTGGTTATTGCTAAAATTTGCACCAGGATTTATTGCCTTAATTTTGTTTTTCAACCGACTAAAACTATACAACGTTTAAGGAGCTGCTAATAATTAATGGATATTAAAATCTTAGTTGCAACACATAAGGCATATTGGATGCCTGAAGATGATGTTTACATGCCAGTGCATGTAGGCAGGGAAGGAAAACAGGATTTAGGCTTTACCGGTGATAATACCGGTGATAATATTTCGCTTAAAAATGCTAATTACTGCGAGTTGACAGGCCTTTATTGGGCTTGGAAGAATTTACAGTGTGATTATATTGGCTTGTGCCATTATCGCAGATATTTTGCCAATTCTCATCATGGAAGTGATTTAGATGCTAAAAAAGCAGCGATTTTCCATAAGGCGGATTATGAAAAGTTGCTGCAGAGCTATGATGTTATTTTGCCTAAAAAGCGTAATTATTATATTGAAACTGTGCGCAGCCAATATGAGCATGCGCATAATAAGCGCGATTTAGACGAGGTGGAACGGATAATTGCTGAGCGCTACCCGGAGTATAGCGATGCTTTTGCCAAGGTGATGGGCAGGACTAAGCTGCATATTTTGAATATGTTTGCCATGAAGAAGGAGCTCTTTGACGAGTATTGTGAATGGCTTTTTGATATTCTTTTCGAATTGGAGAAGAGGATCGATATCAGCAGTTATAATCAGTATGAAGCTAGGGTATTTGGCTTTTTGAGTGAAAGGCTTTTTAACGTGTGGTTAGAAAAGAAACAACTGAAGGTTGCGGAAGCAGATGTTGTTTTTTTAGAGAAGATTAATTGGCTTGATAAAGGCTGGAAGTTTTTGATGAGAAAGGTTAAGGGGTAAAGATGAAATTATTTACAGTAGGACCAGTGGAAATGAATGAAGAAATCAAGGCTGTTGGTGGTCAGCAGGTTCCTTATTTTAGAACAGAAGATTTTTCTAAGTTAATGTTAGAAGCTGACGAGATGTTACGTGGTTTTATGAATGCAGGAGAGGAAGCAAAATCAATTTATCTTACAGCGTCGGGAACAGGTGCTTTGGAAGCAACGGTAATGAATTGCTTGACATGTAAAGATAAGGTAATAGTAATTAACGGTGGTACTTTTGGACATCGTTTTTCTGATTTGTGTAATGTTTATGGAATTAAGCATACTGATATAGTTTTGGATTTTGGCGAACAGTTAACTGAAAAACATTTCAGAAATTTATTTATGGAAGAGTATACGGCACTTCTGGTAAATATTGATGAAACTTCCACAGGTCAACTATATGACATAGAAATTATTTCGAAATTTTGCAAGAAACACAATTTGTTATTAATTGTGGATGCAATAAGTTCATTCTTATGCGATCAATATGATATGAAAAAATATGGCATCGATGCTACTATTATTAGTTCTCAAAAAGGTTTATGTATAGCACCTGGTTTGTCAATAGTTGTTTTAAGTGAAAAAATGATTAATGAACGAGTAAGCAAAAATCAAGTACGTTCCATGTACTTTGATTTTAAAGACTATCTAGAAAATTTTAAGCGAGGACAAACACCATTTACTCCTTGCGTTGGCATTTGCTTGCAGATGTATAAGGCATTGGCTATGATAAAAGAAAAAGGTTTAGAAAATCATTTGGCGTACATTGATAATGTAGCTAAAGATTTTAGAAATAAGGTTGTTAAGATCAAAGGTATTTCTGTACCTAAATACGCGTTAAGCAATGCTATAACTCCTATTATTTTTGATAGAGATGTAGCAAGTAAAGTATTTAAAGCATTAAAAGATGAGTATGAAATAACAGTTAACCCAACTGGCGGAGCTATGAAGGAACGAGTTTTGCGCGTAGCCCATATAGGTGATACGAAGTTAGAGGACAATGATATTCTTATTTGCGCAATAAGCAAAGTATTGAGAAGTTTAAAGTAAGAGGTGTTTATAACAATGACAAAGGTAATCACATATGGAACTTTTGACCTTTTTCATGAAGGTCATTACAAATTGTTGCAAAGGGCAAAGGCTTTAGGTGATTACCTAATTGTTGCTGTTACCTCCGATTATTTTGATAAGTGCAGAGGTAAATTTAATGTTCATGATTCCTTAATGGCAAGAGTAAAAAATGTTGAAAAAACAGGATTTGCTGATGAAATTATCATTGAGGAGTATTTTGGTCAAAAAATAGATGATATAAAAAAATATGGAGTAGATATTTTCACAGTGGGCTCAGACTGGATAGGTCATTTTGATTACTTGTCTGAATATTGTAAAGTGGTTTATCTTGATAGGACACAAGGTATTTCCAGTACTCAGATTAGAAACTCTCACAATATAAAATTAGGAATTATTGGTAATGAAGATATCTTAAAACGCTTTTTAGATGAATTTAATTATGTTAGTGGTATGGAGATAGCAGGTATTTACTGCAATAATAAAGCAAAGCCTAAAAGCGAATTAAAACGGTTTATTGATATTGTATCATTATTCGAAGAAGTTGATGCTGTATATATTAATCTACCTTTAAAAGACCGCTTTGCTTTTATGAAAAAAGCGTTGTTGGCAGGAAAACACGTACTTACTGAATTCCCATTTTGTAATAATATTGAACAAGCTAAAGAATTGCTTGATATTGCAAGTTCAAAAAAACTTGTGTTAATGGAAGGATTGAAGACCGCTTATTGTCCGGCGTTCGGTAAACTGATTTCTTTAGCAAAAAGTGGTGTTATAGGTAACATTCTTAATGTAGAGGCTAGGTTTACACAGATTTTAGGAGAACACCTGCAAGAGCAGATAAGAATAGCCGGTGGCAGTGTAGAATCATTAGCAGCATATCCTTTGTTAGTAATTTTTAAATTATTGGGAACAAAGTATAAAGATATAAAATTTGCTTCCCATTATGAAAATGGTGTAGATGTTTTTTCGAAAATAGATTTTATATTTGATGGAGCAATTGCTAATGCTACAGTTGCAATTAATGCAAAAGCTGAAGGCAATTTGGTTATAACCGGTACAAAGGGTTATATTTACGTTCCTGCACCTTGGTGGAAGACAGATTACTTTGAAGTTAGGTATGAAGATATAAACAAAAATACAAAATATTTTTATAAATTTGAGGGAGAAGGTTTGCGCTACGAGCTTGTTGAGTTTGTAAGAAGTATTCAAGATGGAAGGTTGGACAATATTATTTTAACAAGAGATGAAATGTTTAGTGAATGCATGGTTATAAGTAGATATAATGAACAAAGTGGAATACAAGCTTTTTGATTTTGAGGTGAATGTATGGATAAGCAGAGATTTTTAAAAGGCGAGGAAATAGATGGATACTATGTTGACGAAAATATGAAAAAAGTTTGGTTAAGTGAACTGGATATTTTAGAGAAATTAATTGCAGTTTGCAAAAAATACAATTTGAAATATTTTCTAGCTGGTGGCACATTATTAGGATGTATTAGGCATAAAGGATTTATTCCTTGGGATGACGATATTGACATTGATATGTTACGAGAGGATTATGAGAAGTTAATAGAAATAGGTCCCAAAGAATTTACTGGTAAGTTTTTTTTTCAAACTGTGGATACTGATAAAAATTATTATAGACCACATATACAGATTAGGAACTCAGAAACTACAGCAATAGTTGAGCATGAAAAAGGACTAGAATTCAATCAAGGAATTTTTATTGATATTTTTCCTCTTGATGCTGCACCTAATAATAGAGTAAAAAGGTTCATTCATTCGAGATTGACATATTTAATTAATGGTATAGGGTATGCTGCTGTTATGATAAATCCCAAGGTAAATGAAAGCATACTTAAGATTATAGCACATTATTTAGCTAAACCGATTTTCTGGTTTATAGATTATCATACATACTTTAATTGGTTTGAAAAAATCATAGTAAAGTATAATAATGAAAAGTATTTAGATATAGGAGAGATATCTTTTGACTACCATGACAAATGCATCTGGAAACGCGAATGGTTTAACGAAACAGTAGAGTTAGATTTCGAGTATCTAAAAGCGTCATGTCCGGTAGGGTATGATTTAGTTTTAAGTAAGACTTTTGGTGATTATATGACACCTGTAAAAGAACCATCATATCATGGAAATGTTATTTTTGATACGGAAAAGTCATATAGAGCGTACATAGTATCGTCAGAAAGGAACAATCAATGACACAAAAGCCATTAATTAGTATAATTGTACCAGTATATAATGTTGAAAATTATATAAACAAATGTGTCGATTCAATAAAAAATCAAAGTTATTCAAATTTAGAAATAATATTGGTCGATGATGGATCTACAGACAGATCTGGAGAGATTTGCGATGAGTTAGCTATTAACGATAATAGAATAATAGTAATTCATAAGAAGAATGGTGGCTTAAGTGATGCTCGTAATAGTGGACTAAAAATAATGAAAGGAGAGTATATAGGATTTGTTGACAGTGATGATTATATAGATTCTAATATGTATGAACATATGTTACGTTATATGTTAGATAATCAATTAGACGTTGTGATGTGCGGTACAAGTAGCGTTTTTGGAGAAAAAGAAGTAACTAGTAAAAAATTTGATTCCTATATTTTAACTGATAAAGAAGATATTATAGAAGACGTATATGCTAAGTCCTATGATGGTTCTACGACAACAGTTTGTAATAAGTTATTTAAAAGAAAAATTTTTAGCAAGTTATATTTCAAATTGAATACCATATTTGAAGATGATGAAATTGTTCTATCTTGGATTAATAGAGTTTCTCGTTATGGAAGAATTTCTAATCCGTTTTACAAATATGTTCAACGTGATGGATCGATAACACATAGAAAAAAATATAAATCATCTATCTTTGACGTGATTAGTATTTATGAAAAAAATCGTTCCATAATTTATAGAGATTATATAAAAGCATCAGAATCAGTTAATTACAGATATTGGTGGGCGCATAGGTGTGCCTTAGATATGTTATTAGGATGCGTAGATTATAGAGAGCATATAAATGATGCATATCAAATACAATCAAGAATTAGAAAAAATATTATTAGCATTATTAACAATAAATACAATTCAGAAAAACAGTTACTTGCATATGTTTTAATAGCATTAAATTTAAATATTTACAAAAAAGCAAAAGATATATATGATAAAAACAGTGTATAATAATCATAGAGGTGTATCATAAAAATAAGTATAATGTCAATGCAAAGAGTCATAAACAATAGAACTCTACTTAGAACTTATGCTTTAAAAAGAATAATAGAAAGCTTAGGACATTTAGTTGAATTTTTTGATTTAGAGTAGAATCTTAAGGATTATCTAAGGAAGGCTTTAAAGATATGTTACGATCTTCCTTTCCTAATATATATATATGGCGCTTTCAGAAAAACATTATGAAATTAAATTTAAAAAAGCAAATTAATTTTATTAATAAATAATATGAAGTGTAAAATTAAAAATAACTATATGAGTGTTTTGAAGTTATCACATAATTATAGTCCTGTATTAGACATATTAGTATTTGGAAGTGATGAAGTGTTTAATATGGTTCAGTATGTAAATTTATACAATGCCCATGTTTGGGAGTTGTATGGGGCTAATAACCAAGCTCAAAAACTTGTTAGTTATGCTACATCATTTGATTCCATCGCTTTAACGGCTTCCTGCTATAGCTATCATAAGTTAGCTGAAAATGAAATGCCCCATAAGTGTATTCAACTGATGTGGTGTGTGCTACTTATTTTATTACCCATAGCATTATTGTTCGCAGAAAGCTCAATGAGCAATTTACAGAGTGTGAGTATAATTGCTGCATTTCCAATAGGCATTGTTATTTTGGTGATAGCATGGAGTTTTTTGAAGGATGCTAGAGAGTATACAAATAAATAAAAATGAATTAATAGTTATACTGATACTGATACTGATACTCTAATCGGAGGTGAATTAATGCTTTTGTCAATCATAATTCCCATATACAATTCAAAAAAGTATTTAACAAAATGCCTTTCATCAATTGCCAGCCAACTTGATGCTGATGCTGAAATTATCTGCGTTGATGATGGTAGTACAGATGGAAGCGAAGTAATATGCGATGAATTTGCTGCTAATTATGATAACGTAAAGGTCTTTCATAAGCCTAATGGTGGTGTGAGCAGCGCACGCAATCTTGGCATAGAAAATGCCAGTGGTAAATACATTGCTTGGGTTGATTCTGACGATTATGTTGCTGACAATTGGTATTCAGCAATCAAGGAAATAGTTTTGGAAGACTATGACATAGTGTGCTTTGATTATTTTCGTGTTGAAAATGATAAGCCTAAAATGATGCCTTATGGTGGGAAATCACGTATCCTAAATAAAGCAGCGTATATAGCGGATTTAACTCTTGACGAGAAAGTGCTTAGTTATCTTCCCACTCGTGTTTTTAAGAAGGTTTTGTTTACTGAGCTTAAGTTTCCAAGATATATTTCCTTGATGGAAGATTACTCGATTATACATAAGCTATTTTATGAGGCTGAAAAGATATACTATCTTGCAGAGCCATTATATTTTTATATTATAAGAAATGGCAGTATTTCTCATTCTGTTAATCTGGGAAATTGCTTTAAGGCTATGTTCATAGCTAAAGAACGCTATCAATGGCTTACTGCCAGAGGAGTAAAAGTATCTGATGTAGCTTATTTAAAGAACTATCTTTATTTTGTAGTCGCTGTAATAAAAGAGCAGGAATGTGATAGCTGGAAAAATGAACTGGAGCTTTGTCATCAGGAAATTTCTCGTAATATAAAAGCCTTGCTGCTTAGTAAAGATGTTAGCATAAAAAATAAAGTAAAATATGTCATGGAATATACTAATACACTAAATACGACTTATAAAATTTTATCTTTTATAAAATTCGGGGGGGGGGTAAACCATAAGAGTTTATCCTTTAACAGTTATGTAGGTAATTATAACTTTGCGGCAAGGACTGGTGCTTTGCCATGCTGATAAGTGTAATTGTGCCTGTATATAACGTTGAAGCTTATCTAGAAAAATGCGTAAATTCTATTTTGCATCAGACTTATGAAAATATTGAAGTTATTCTCATTGATGATGGCAGCACAGATAATAGTGGAGCGATATGCGACGCGTTAGCTGCAGATGATTTACGTATAAAAGTTTTGCATAAGTCTAATGGTGGCGTGAGCAGTGCCCGTAATCTGGGGATTTCAGTAGCTTCTGGTGCTTATATTTGCTTTGTTGATAGTGACGATTGGCTTGATATAGATTATTTCGAGCTTGTTGCCCCTATATTAATCAAGCAAAAACCAATACTGTTGCAGAACAATTATGTTAAGGATGATGGCGAGGGAAATACAACCTGCAAGTTTTTACCATCGGAAGATTTTAACTGTACTGCAAAACAGGCTTTTTACGAAATGGCAACTGGTTGTCATTATGGATGGGAACCGTTTGCTTCATTTTATGAAGCAACTGCCTGTAAAAAGGTTAAGTTTGATACACAGATTGTTTATGGCGAAGATTTACTGTTCAGGTTTCAATTTTGCCAATTAAATGAGGGGCGGTATATTTATCACTATATGCCTAAGTATCATTATTTTATTCGTGAAAATAGTGCTGTTAACAGCTACAGCATATACAAGAAGGTTGATGATTTAAAAGTATTTGAACAGATTATGCCTCAGGTGGAGAAGTCTATTAAAAAAATCTTACTAGAAGAAAGTTACATTCCAAGGCTTGTTGGCTATTACCGGTTAGGTATCAATAGCAATGAGCCTAAGGATATAGCAGCAGCGAAGATTATTAGAAATAAGATTAAGAAAAATATTTTAGTATACTGTAAAGATAACAATCTTAGTGCTGTATTGAAAATAAAGCTAATGGCTTCTTTGTTGCCTAAAAGGGTGCTAAGTTTTATTTATTGCTTGTACAAATTAATGCAAAAAGCAGCTCACTAAAGTAGTATGTAATAATACAAGAATCCCATTCACGTACTTGTGTGCGCAGGCGTAGGCAGAAAACTAAAGCTTACATGCCTGTAGCAATAAGCCACCTAGTTATATTAAACAATATATAGATGTGTATACGTGATATTTGCGAATGGTTAATAAAAATTTGAAAAAGGAGCTAGTTTATACGTATGAACAAAAAAATCTGTAACGTTATTTTGGGGATGCTGGTTTTTACCCTCATCTTCAACAACATCCCTAAACCCATACAGCTAAATTTTCTAGGCGGACCGGTAGGCAGCAAGCTGGTTGTTTATCCGCTTATTGCAGCCTTTGCTTATACATTCTATTGCCAATATAAGTATAAAAATGTCTTCGTAGATATTAAGCCATTTCTAAAGTACATTCTTGTCTTTATCTCAATCATGCTTCTTTCTACCATAGTAGGCTTATTCAATTATCCGTATTACGATTTAGTTCTCAACGGACCGGTAAACCAAATTGAAAAGTTACCGAAGGTATTAGCCTTCTGCCATGCACATGCTGTTGATGTAGATAGCAAATTATTAATGCAGGCGTGGATTATTGCTCGCCAGCTTAAGAGTGTACTGATGGAAGCATTTTGGTGCTTTGGTGGTGCGTATATTATTTATTGCTGGTATAAAGATGATTGGCAACAAGCTGTAGATATTTTAATAAAAAGCCTAATAGCATCGTTTACAGTTTTGTTTTTGTATGCAGTTGTAGAAGTTGCATATCTCGGTGGAAACCTTACTAGCAGGAGCATATTAACAGCAATCAATCCTTACATTCATACAATAGTAACCAATCATGGTTGGTGGCCGCCATTGTTATGGAAAGATCAATTACGCTTAGTATTTCCTGAACCATCCCACGTTGGCAATTTTATTGCTTTAGGTCTACCTGTGATATGGTACAAGTATTTTAATAAAAACGAGAAAATATGGGGGATAAGTTTATTAATTACAATAATTATGTCATTCCTCGTGTTTATGACTAAGGCTAGAACAGCATACGCTATGTTGTTTGGTATGACTATTTTGTTGCTAGCACTTATTGTATTAGGGAAACAATTGAAGTTAATAAAGCAATATATTGTTATATGTGTTTGTATACCTATTGGCTTTGGTTGTTTTGTAGGCTTTTCGTCCATAAAATCAAATAATGCTGCTAAGCCTAAAGATAATATTGCTGTAGAAGCGCTTGAGAATAATTTTGCCAGTCTGGCCTCAAGTAACAAGCGAAGCAATGGCGCACGTTATGCGCTTTTAAAATCACATTTCAGAACAGGTTTGCAGCATCCGGTTTTAGGTGTAGGTCGAGGTTTAACTAGTGCTTATGTTGAACATAACTTTACACCTGAAGAAGCAAAAAATATTGAAGTTGCCCAATGGATAAAATATCAACGGGAAAGAGGACCGATGGCAGATGGTTATTCTATTCCTGATGCTATGAATGAATTTGTAACAAGATTTTCTACTAGCGGAATTTTAGGCTTTATAGTTTTCTTCTTCCCCTTTGCATATGTATTATTACGTTTATTAAAACAATGGCGTAATGATAAACAGCTTGCATCAATGTTTATGGCGTTTGCTTTAATATCTTCATTAGTGGCAGGTTGTAACGGTAGCGTAAATCTACTTTATGCTATCTGGATTTTATTAGGCATTGCTTATGCTATGGCTTTAGGAAAACAAAAAGAAAAGGAATCTAATGAATCAGCGTAAATTAGGAATCTTAATCAGTTATCTGAATATCGTTCTCCATGCTGTAATAGGCTTTGCCTATGTGCCCATCCTTTTGCACTTCATTGGCAAAAGTGAATATGGCTTGTATCAGCTCATAGGATCTTTTATTGCATATTTTTCTGTCATGGATTTTGGCCTGACGGCTGCTGTAGTGCGCTTTTATACCAAATACAAGACCTTGCAGGATAAGGTTAATATGGAAAACATTTTGGCAATCGCCATGCGTGCTTATGCGGTAATTACGGTGTTTTTGTTTTTCCTTGGCTGTGCCTTTTATGCCTTTATTCCGGAAATGTTCGCCAAAAGCATGACAGCAGCGGAAATATCCTCGGCGCAAAAGCTGTTTATCCTGTTGCTGTTTAACATGGTGATAACCATTTCCACCATGATTTTCAGAGCAGTAATTAACGCCCATGAACGCTTTCTCTTCCTTAAGGGATTGGAAACAGTGCAGCTTGTTTTGCAGCCTGTATTAGTTGTATTGGTGCTGCAAAGCCTGCCCAGTGCATTGGCTGTCGCAGGGGTGCAAACTGTGCTGAATATATTTTTAATCATAGCACGCATATACTATTGTTTTGCAAAGCTGCGTATCAGAATTCACTATCACTTCTGGGATAAGGAAATGTTCAATGGCTTTAAAAAGCTTGCATTGAGTGTGTTTGCTGTAACCATAATAGACCAGGTGTTTTTTAAAACCAATCAGGTAATATTGGGCGTGGTCAGCGGAACGGGCGCAGTAGCGGTATATTCCGTTGCCTCTCTTATTTATATGAACTACATGGCGCTGTCTACAGCAATCTCCGGCGTATATCTGCCGCATGTGACGGAGCTTATTGCTAAGAATGAGCCGGTAAGCAAGCTTACGGATTTATTCGTAAGAATAGGACGTCTGCAGTATTTTTTACTGGCATTAGTTGCCAGCGGTTTTATCATTTTCGGCAGGCAGTTTGTTCATATATGGGCCGGGGATAGCTTCGACGAAGCATATTATATTACGCTTTTGATTATCCTTCCGTTCACCATTGATCTTATCCAGAATATTGGTCTTGCAATTTTGCAGGCGCAGAACAAATATGATTTCAGAGCAAAGGTATACTTTGTTATGGGTATATTTAATTTGTGTCTGGCTATACCGTTGGCAATTAAATATGGCGGCGTTGGCTGTGCGTTTGCAACCGGTTTGGCTATGTTCATTGGCAATGGTTTAATTATGAACTGGTATTATCTGAAAATCACTAAATTAGATATTGCTAGATTTTGGTGTGAAATAGGCAGGATAAGCCTTCCGGTAGCGGTACTGACTGTTATAGGCTGGCTGTTGAACTTCCTGCTGTCGGCAAATAGCAAATTGCTTTTTGCGGCAAGTATAGCAGTATATACATTGTTGTATGTAATTATAACTTACATGTTTGCTATGAATGATGAAGAAAAAAGCAAGCTGCGCAGAGTACTTCGAAGATAATGAAGCCTTTGACAACAAATCATGTAATAGTTTTGTGCAAGGCTATAGAAAATAAAAGTTAGGAGAGAATGGAAATGAAACCAATCACTAAAGCAGTCATCCCCGCTGCAGGCTTAGGCACCCGTTTTTTGCCTGCAACAAAAGCTTGTCCAAAGGAAATGCTTCCTATTGTAGACAAGCCGACAATTCAATATATCATTGAAGAAGCACTTGCTTCCGGTATCAAGGATATTCTTATTATTAGCGGTCACAACAAGCGTTCTATTGAAGATCATTTCGACCGCAATCCGGAATTAGAGTTAAACCTGGAAGAACATGGCAAAGCTGACTTGCTGGAGCAGGTGAAAGCTATAGCTGATATTAATATACACTATATTCGCCAAAAAGAACCTAAAGGCTTAGGACATGCTATTTTGTGTGCTAAATCCTTCGTGGGTGATGAGCCTTTTGCGGTGCTTCTGGGTGATGATGTTGTGTATAATGACGAAAACCCTTGTCTTAAACAGCTGATTGATGTTTATAATACATATGGCGGCAGTGTACTTGGCTGCCAGACCGTACCGCAAGAAAAGGTTTCTTCGTATGGTATTGTTGCAAGTGAAGCTACTGCTGCTGAGCGTATTTTCAAAGTAAATGACATGGTAGAAAAGCCTGCAGTGGAAGAAGCTCCCAGTCGTTTAGCTGTGCTTGGTCGTTATGTTATTACTCCGGAGATCTTTTCTATTTTGGAGCGTACTGACCCTGGCCGTGGCGGTGAAATTCAACTTACAGACGCACTGAAGGTGCTTGCAAAACAGCAAAACATGTATGCGTATGATTTTATTGGCAGACGCTATGATGTTGGCGACAAGCAAGGATATCTAGAAGCGACTGTGGAGTATGCGCTGAGAAGAGAAGCTTTAAAGGACAAGTTTTTGGAGTATTTGAAGGGGATAGTGAAATAGCATAGCAGTGGCATACCTAAGAATCAAGGAGTTGATTTTGGCTTACTGTTCAAAGAGCTAGAGGAGTAAGCTTATTTATCGGCTTCATTCAGTATGACTACAATTATCTCTTTTTTCTTGGAGGTCCTTCTTATTAACATTATCGTAACTGGCGGTGCCGGATTTATAGGAAGTAACTTTATATTTTATATGCTGGCAAAGCATCATGGCTATCGCATTATCTGCCTTGATAAGCTGACCTATGCAGGTAATCTTTCTACGTTAAAGCCTGCGATGGACAAGCCGAACTTTCGCTTTGTGCAGGCAGATATCTGCGATAGAGAAGCGTTAGACAGGCTTTTTGAGGAAGAACATCCAGATATAGTAGTTAATTTTGCTGCAGAGTCACACGTTGACCGCAGCATTGAAAATCCGGAAATTTTCTTGCAGACTAACATCATGGGGGCTGCAACCTTGATGGATGCTTGCCGTAAATACGGTATCAGGCGTTACCATCAGATATCTACAGATGAGGTGTATGGAGATTTAACACTTTCTGCAGAGGCAAGGCCGTTTACCGAAAAAGCCTTACTTCGGCCGAGCTCTCCCTATAGCAGTTCCAAGGCAAGTGCAGATTTGCTTGTTATGGCGTATCACAGAACCTATGGCTTGCCAGTTTCGATTTCGCGTTGCAGTAATAACTATGGTGCTTATCAGTTCCCGGAGAAGCTCATACCGCTGATGATTGCGAATGCTTTGGCAGATAAACCGCTGCCGGTGTATGGCGAAGGCTTGAATGTACGCGATTGGCTGTATGTCGAGGATCACTGCAAGGCTATTGATTTGATTATTCATAAGGGAAGAGTAGGCGAGGTATATAATATCGGCGGTAATAATGAGATGCGCAATATTGATATCGTAAAGCTGATTTGCAAGGAGCTTGGCAAACCGGAGAGCCTGATTACGTATGTAACTGACCGCAAAGGTCATGATATGCGTTACGCAATTGATCCGACTAAGATTCATAATGAGCTTGGCTGGCTGCCGGAAACAAAGTTTGCCGATGGCATTAAAAAGACCATTAAATGGTATCTTGCGAACAGGAGTTGGTGGCAGGATATCATTAATGGCGAGTATCAGCATTATTATGAGAAGATGTATGGAAACAGATAAGAAAAACGAGGGCAGCGTTGCTGACCTCGTTTGCACTATATAGACATAAGATTTTTAATGTATTCAGCCTTACCTTCAGCTTTGCCGTCGTTAATGCCAGCTTCATAAATTTGCTTGCTGAAATTATCCATAGTTGTAAGTCCATCCCTGCTAATCTTACATTAGCAAAATTAAGTAGCAGCTTAAATAACCTGCAAAGGAAGGCTGCACTCGTATAAATATTCCGGTGCAATATCAATTTCATCGCTCCAGGCTACGGAGCCACAATCAGCTTTAGCTGTCAGGAAAAAACTGAGATTATTCAATGGCTTGTAGATTGCTTTGGCAAGAAGTGGGCGAGCATCAAAAAGCTTCTTTTCTCCGCTGGCAAAGGTTAAGATCAGCGTATAATCTTTTTGCGGTTGTACGTTGGTAACTACCCATACTGGCGTTTTCATAATCGTGGTCACTCCTTTTAACGCAATGGTTCGATTTTGTATAAGGGTTCTTCGTTAATAGCCAGTTCCCAATTGGCTATTAGCTCATCTTTGTGAATTTCTGTCCAGGCTGCTATAAATTTAATCTGTCTTTTTGGCATATCTCCTTCAATTAGCTCACCATCAAGATTGAAGGTAGCATAATATCCTTGATATGATGCATGGAAATGAGGCGGATTGTGTTCACCGTTGTTGTACATCTTGATAATAATACCATAAAACATTGAAATGGCCGGCATACTGTTTTCTCTCCTTTAATTATAATATTTGCTCCGGCAAAATACAACATAAGCTGCCAAACAAAAAAGCAGTACACATAGCATCCGAAAGTTCGGATACCATAGGTACTGCTAAATTACTACCGACGTAAGCCGATAGGCACTGTTTATTTTGTTGTAA
>CAMELE010000027.1 GCA_945923475.1 uncultured Mollicutes bacterium | reverse complement strand
CTAAGACTACGGCTACAAAAGCTTCAGCTTCTACATCTAAGACAAAAACTACTGCTACAGCTTCTACATCTAAAGCTACAGCTACAAAAGCTACAGCTTCTACTACTAAGACACCAAAGGAAGCTAAACCAGGAGCTAGTGAAAATACGACAGTAAAGAAAACAACACAAAAGAAAACTACAGTAAAAAAATAAAGGAAGAGCAATCTTCCTTTATTTTTCTTCTCTTTCCTTTCTTCCAAGGTATATATCTAATTCTTTTTTCATCTCATCAGGAATTTCCTTTGGAATAGGGAAGTTAACGCTATTTATTACTCTTGTTGCAAAGGCATTAATAAATTCTACTGTTTTAAAGAAAGTAGCCTCATCCAAAAAATCAATTACGTCTTTTCTGCTATGTATTTCTGAACCACCACGTGGAGCTAAGCGAGCAAATGAAATTGATGGAACTCCACAATCTGCAAATGGTGTTGAATCTGACGAATAAACTCCTTGCTTAGCAGTTATTTGAAAGCCTAGCTCTTTACCTATATAATTAATATAATCTGCAACTGGTTTTACAGTTGTGCAGCAAGCAATATCTCTTCCAATTAATACTCCAGTCATATCGACATTAATGCATAGCTTATACTGCTTTAGATCCTCTTTATGAGTCTCTGTATACGCCTTTGAGCCTAAAAGTCCCATTTCTTCACTACCACACCAAATAAATTTTAAAGTCCTATCTGGCTTTTTATCATTAAAATAAGCAAGAGATTCTAAAATTGTTGCCGTACCTGTACCATTATCATATGCTCCAGTTGAAAATGGAACTGAATCATAGTGTGCAGTAAAGCAAACAATCTCATCTAGTAATCTAACTCCAGGAATTGTAGCTACTACGTTATGACTAGTTTTCTTAAATTCTGATTGAACCAATGTCAATCTAACCTCTTTAGGATGTGTTAGAAGCATTTTTTGGATATCCTTCATCCGCATACAAACTCCTGGTATTTTACCATTGTCATAATGCCTTGGTCTTAAAGACATTTTCTCAAGATCAGAATTGTTAATGTCGTCATATAAGCTACCGCTTGCACAGATGAAAGCACTACACTTTCTTTCGCATAACAGCTTATACGTTTTAACCATCATTCTCGTAAAAATTAATGCAATCTTACCTTCTAACGATGAATAATTAGATATGTGCTCATCACTTGTAATTACAACTAATTCTCCTTCTAAACCATCATCATCTGTAGAGCCACTCATTCCTACTCCTGTGACATCATAGCTAACACCATTAGCCTCAAGTGAAGCTTTTTTTATGTCATAGCCATCTACTTCAAAATCTTCTAATTTAGCATCAATTTGGAGCTTATTACATTCCTTGATCAGCATGTTAGCAACTGTTAATTCATTTTCTGAAGCACCTATACGCTCGAATGAAATTTTCTTTAAAAACTCAAAGCTTGAATATTTTTCCATAATTACACCTCATTTTGTATATTTTACATCATAAAGTATCATTTTGCAATTTTTTTATAGTTTAGTTTTTATTTTAGTTCTATTTCTCATAATATAAGATAGTAAAACTATCTATTTGATATACATATAAATTTTCTTTAAGATGTCCTTAACTCCAAAAATGGCTTTGAAGGATAAAAAAACAGAAGCTATTGCTTCCGTTTATTTAATTAAATTATCATAGATTAAACGAATAGTTTTATCATAATCCTTATTATCTACGCCTAAAATAATATTAATTTCATCTGATCCTTGGGCAATCATACGAACGTTAATCTTTTCATTTCCAAGTACTGTAAATAGATTACCAGAAAGACCTGCATGTCCCTTCATATTGCGGCCTACTACTGCAATTAGGCTCATTCCGCCAGCAATAGATACATCATCTGCGGCTAGCTCATTCTTTAAGTCAGAAATTATTTCATACTGATATTTAGCTACAGAATCCTCAGCACAAACAACTGAAATCGTATCAATTCCTGTAGGGATATGCTCAACAGATATATGATATCGTTCAAAAATACCTAAAACCTTTCTAGCATAACCAACCTCGTTTGACATATGATTTTTAAATATTGAGAATGATACGAAATTTTTCTTACCTGCAATACCTGTAATTGCTTGATCATTTTCACTACATTCATTTAAAATCAACGTTCCAGGGTCAGAAGGGCAATTAGTATTTTTAATATTTATTGGAATATTTAGTTCCTGTACAGGGAAAATAGTTTCCTCATGCAATACATTGGCTCCCATATATGATAGTTCACGTAATTCATGATATGTTATTTCCTTAATAGCCTTAGGATTTTTAACAATTCTTGGATCTGCAACTAGAATTCCAGATACATCTGTCCAGTTTTCATATAAATCCGCCTTTAGACTTGATGCTAAAATTGAACCCGTAACATCTGATCCTCCACGACTAAGAAGCTTAATATCTCCCTTAGGATATGCACCATAGAATCCAGGTACAACAATTTTTGTTGATTTAGAAAAGGCATCATTTACAAGCTGACTAGTAGCCTCGAAATCAATTTTTCCCTCATAATTAAATCTAATTATATCCTTAGCATCTACAAAATCATAACCTAAGTAATCCGCCATTAATCTAGCAGTTAAATATTCTCCACGGCTTACTAAATAATCCTCACTAATACCACTCTTAAGTTCACTCTTAAGTGAAGCTAATTCACTGCTAATATCAAAGCCTAAATTAAGCGATTCCTTAACCTCAACAAATCTAGTTTCAATCATTTTCCAGATATCTTCGTAAGGAACACTATATTTGATGTGCGCATTCAAAATATATAACAAATCTGTTATTTTTGAATCCGAAGAATTTCTTTTTCCAAGAGCACTAACTACAACGATTCTTCTTTCGGGTGAAGATAAGACAATATCTCTTACCTTTTTAAACTGAACCTCATTGGATAAAGATGAACCTCCAAATTTTACAACCTTAAGCATAAATAATCACCTACAAACTTCTTAATGCATCAACAAGAGCCGTTTTACCAATTGTTTTTTCATCAATTTTCTTAATAATTTTTGCTGGACAGCCTGCGACCATTACATTTTCTGGAACATCATTTATTACAACAGCTCCAGCAGCCACAACAGAACCCTTACCAATTCTGCAGCCTTCAATAACAACAGCATTAGCTCCGATTAAAACGTTATCCTCTACAATAACAGGGGTTGCACTAGCTGGCTCAACTACTCCAGCAAGAACTGTACCAGCACCGATATGACAATGCTTACCAACAATTGCTCTTCCTCCAAGAATAGCACCCATATCAATCATAGAGCCCTCACCAACAATAGCTCCAATATTGATAACAGCTCCCATCATAATTACAGCATTATCGTGAATTTCTACTTGATCACGAATAATTGCGCCGGGTTCAATTCTCGCATTGATTTCCTTTTTGTCAAGTAAAGGGACTGCGCTATTTCTCATATCATTTTCAATAACATAGTCACATATATTTTCCTTATTATTTTCTAGAACAGGCTTAATATCTGCCCACTGACCAAAAACTACATATGATAAATTTGAGCCAAACATTTGACAATTTGGAAAATCTATATCCTTTTTTAAATTAATATATAGCTTAACATTAGTTTTCTTTTTTGAATTTTTAATGTAGTTAATTATATAATTAGCATCCATTATTCTTACCTCCAAATAATACATTTTCCATATCATACATGCCATTTTCTTTATCTAAAAGCCATTTTGCACCTAATAAAGCACCTTTAGCAAATATTTTTTTTGAGAAGGCTTCATGCTTAATGCTTAAAACCTCATCAAGCCCAGCATATATAACCTCATGCTCACCAACAATTGTGCCTCCACGTACTGAATGCACACCAATTTCACCTAAAGGAGTACGCTTTGACATTCCAACACGTCCATATACACATGGAATGCTATCATTTCCTTCGATTGAATTTAGTAGCATTTTAGCTGTACCTGATGGTGCATCTGCTTTTTTATTATGATGCTTTTCTATTAATTCAACATCAAATGATTCTCTTAAAATCGGTGATATTTCTCTTATAATACGATTCATTAATATAACACCTAATGAGAAATTGGAACTAAATAATACTGGCGCAAAGGTAGCCATTTCATCAATTAGCTTTAATTCATTATCGTCATAGCCTGTAGTTGCTATAACTACTGGCTTACGATGCTTTTTTACAAATTCATATATCTTAGTAATATTTGAATGATGGGAAAAATCAATAATTACATCCATATCAATTCCATCAAGATTTTCATAATATCCTTCACTTACAATTCCACATATCGAATCGTTGGAGCTAAGACAATCACATAATGTATGTCCCATTGCACCATAGCCTACTAAACAAATTTTCATTTAATCAAATCTCCTAATTCATCTATTTCATTATGTAAAATGTCTGCGTTTTTTAAAGACATTTTATAAAGAGGTAATCTACATTCACCAACATTATATCCCATATAATTCATCGCATCCTTAATCGGAATTGGGTTTGTTTCTAGGAACAAAGCATTTGCTAAATCTAAATAACGAAGCTGAAGCTCATTAGCCTCCTTGTATTTACCATTAAGCATATATTCTGTTATTAAATGAACACTATTTGGACAAATATTAGCTAAAACAGATACTACTCCAGATGCACCTAAGCTCATTAGAGGTACGATTTGATCATCGTTTCCTGATAATATTTCAAAGCTATCTGATACATATTTTGCTATTTTAGCTACAAAGGAAATATTCCCACTAGCTTCTTTAATTGCTTGAATGTTTTTATGCTTTGAAAGAACTGCAATTTCCTCTTCCTTTAGTGAAATACCTGTTCTTGATGGAACATTGTACATAATGATTGGAATATTAACATTATCAGCTACAGCTTCAAAATGCTTAATCATTCCCTCTGAATTTGTTTTGTTATAATATGGGGTAATAACTAAAAGTGCATCTGCACCTAGTCTTTCATATTTAATCGAATTTTCAATTGCAATTTTAGTTGAATTTGAACCACTACCAACAATTATAGGAATACGATGGTTAACCTTACTAACCACAAATTTAACTATTTCTTCCTTTTCCTTATCTGTTAATGTTGTCGCTTCTGCTGTTGTACCTAGGATTACTAAGCCGTCAATATTGCTAGCAATCTGGAACTCAATTAAGTCACCTAATGCATTATAATTTACATTATCTTGCTCATCAAATGGAGTTACAAGTGCAACATATGCTCCTTTAAATTTCATATATATCATCCTCGATTTCTGTATCAAATACATGGCATGATGGTCCATCCATGAATATGCTATCGTTATCCTTACTTATCTTTAATATACCATATTTTAAATGCATATTACAGCAATTTCCAACCTTTTTAAGCTTATTTAATACTACAAACGCTGCACACGCCCCAGTGCCACAGGCATATGTAAATCCTACTCCTCTTTCATATGTTCGAATAATATAATTTTCTTCATCTATTCTTGAGACAAAATTAACATTTGTTTTCTCCTTAAAAAGTGGATTATTACATAAATATTCTCCTAAGGATGAATCACACATTTTAATTGCATCATCTACCAATACAACAGTATGAATAGTACCCATAAATAAGCTATAAATATCATAGTTTGAATTCTCAAATGAGATATTCATTGGAAAATACGATTCCTTAGATGCCGCCTTAAATGATTCATTATCAAATATTGGACTTCCCATGTTTATTTTTACTCTAAAATCGTTATCCTTATCTGATACAACATCAACCTTCATAATTCCCGCTAAGGTTTTAATATCAAATTTCTTAGAATTAGTAATATTGTTTCTAAGGATATAGTGACAAAGGCATCTAATTCCGTTTCCACACATTGGAGCTAAGCTTCCATCCTTATTATAAAACACCATTTCAAGAGGATTTTCCTTTAAAACAATAAAGCCATCTGCACCTATACTAATATGCTCCTCGCATAGTTTAGTCGCAAGCTTACTATAATCATATTTTGAGTCATACCTAGTAATTATAAAATCATTACCTAAGCCATGATATTTAGATATTTTCATCAATCTCACCTTCAATTAAATCATTAAATGTTTGTCTACGTACTGCAAGTCTTGAAGCTCCATCATGGACAAATACAACCGCAGGTCTTAATGCCTTATTATAATTAGATGACATTGAATATCCATATGCGCCAGTTGATTTAACTACAAGTAAATCTCCTTCTTCAGCATCTGGTAAATAGGTATCCTCCATTATAATGTCTCCAGATTCACAGCATTTACCAGCAACAGTCACAAGTCTTTTAGGGAGATTTTCCTTTCCTACAATATATCCTTCGTATTTAGCTTGATATAAAGCAGGACGAATATTGTCTGTCATACCACCATCAATAAAATAATACTGTCTGTTTGGAGTCTGTTTTAAAGCTCCTATTTTATATAAGGTTGTACCCGCTTCACATACAATTGAACGACCTGGCTCTATCATTAAGGTATCAATTTTTATATTTAATTGATGAAGCTTTTCCGTTGTATATTTAATTAATCCATTAACAATAGCCTTAATTTCTAATGGTTTATCATCACATGTATATTTAGCCCCAAAGCCACCACCAATGTTTAAAGATAATACCTCATTAAAGTTCTTTAAATAATCTAAAAGTTTATCTATTGCCGCATAAAATCCTTCCATAGTCATTATTTGAGAGCCAATATGAGAATGGAAGCCCTCTAGAATAACATATTTAGATTTTTTTATCAATTCTAAAGTTTGATTTAAATCCTTACTTCCAATAAGCATTCCAAATTTAGAATCAATGTGACTAGTTACAATAAATTTATGTGTATGAGCTTCAACTCCTGTATTTAACCTAATTAAGCACGAAACCTTCTTATTTAATTTTTTTGCAGCAGCCTCAATATGATTAAAATCAGATAAAGAATCTATGACAATATGTGTAACGTCATTAGAAATTGCATATTCAAGCTCATAGGGTGATTTATTATTTCCGTGAAAATATAAATCCTGTGGATTCATTCCTGCCTTTAATGCCGTAAATATTTCACCGCCGCTAACCACATCAGCACAAAGCCCATGCTCCTTAACTAAACGATATATTTTTAGAATTGATAAGGCCTTAGAAGCATATAAAACCTTAGTATTAAATTCATCTGATTTAAAATTATCCTTATAGTCATGCATAATTTCAATTATTTTATTTTCATCATATACATATAGTGGTGTACTATATTTTTGTTCTAATTCCTTATAGTTAATCATAAATCCTCCAAAAAAAAGAGACGTCATAGACGCCTCTTACTATCAATAATTAATAATTTAGCGCCTCTACTATTTCTAGTAGGAGTACCATAGATATTTTCTATGATCCCACAGTCAAGCTATGCCTAGTTTCCTGTTCGGCGATGATTACCTTTCATCTACTTCTTCAAATGCCTTCTCCATAGATTACTCTGATGCACCGCTACCTCTAATATTCATTTATGTTTATATTAGCACAAAAAAATTTTTTTGCAAGTAATTTAAGCGTAAATAATCATTTTTACTTGATTAGGTTAACAAATTTCATAAAATGAGTAAAGCCTTCCTCATCTGACTTAAAGACTGCGCAGTCCTTGAGCATTCGAAGGAATACATCTCCAATTTCGTATTCAAAAATCTCATTGATGTTATCTTTTGTAAAAGTATATTTATTAACTAGCATTGTAACCCAACTACGATGCTTTTCAAGTGATGCTGTATAATTAAAATCATTCTTAAGTATTCCTTCCTTAAGTAATGAAATTTCTTCCTTAAGTCTCTTAGGTAATACAGCAAAGCCCATCATTTCAAATAATCCCATATTTTCTTTTTTAATATGAAGATATTCAGCATGAGGATGGAAAATACCAAGTGGATATTTTTCAGATTGACGATTATTTCTTAAAACTAAGTCAAGCTCAAATAATTCACCCTTTTTTCTTAAAATTGGTGTAATAGCATTATGAAGCTCTCCATCATTTGCAATAATACTACATTCTAAATCATCATACTTACGCCATAGATTTAAGATATTTGTAGCTAAATCTATCATCGGTCTTGATTCTGATGAAACAAGCCTAATTACTGATACAGGCCATTTTAAAACCTTTAAGGAAACACCGTTTATTTCCTTTTCAAATAATGCTTCAGCATCTTCAATTGGGAAATGATATCTTCCACTATGGAAATGCTCATGGTTTAAAATTCCTCCACCTACGATTTTCAAATCTGCGTTTGTACCAATAAAATATGATCCAAATGTTTCTTCAAAATCAAACATATATTTAAACGTCTTTTTCCCCATTTTGGCAGGAGTGTGATATGCATTTAATACAATTGAATGCTCCTTAAAATATGGATATGGCGTATATTGGAAATAGAATGGATCGCCATCTAGTGTAATAGGTATTACACGATGGTTCTCTCTTGATGGATAGTCAAGACGACCCTGATATCCAACAGACTCCTTACAAAGTGGACATTTTGGATAATTAATTGATTCAATTTCTAAAAGTTTTTCCTTTGTAACTGTATCATGCTCAACTCGGGCCTGGTTTATTGAAATTTGAATTTTTCCAAATTCACTATCAGTTTCAAAAAATACATTCTTAGAAAATAAATTTTCTCTAATATAATTGCTCTTTAAGCTTAAATTATAAAAATATGCTAAACCAGCATCTATTGATTTTTTACACTTCTTTTGGAATTCTTGAATCACACATGATGGTCTTGGTACAAATATATTCATAAGCTTTGTATCAAAGTTTTGCTTAGAAACTGAGCTATTATCGATTAATCCTGCTGTTGTAGCATAATTTAATATAGTATCAATTATCATATATAGTGGTTCAGGGTGAGATACCCCATCCTCTATTTCATCTAAGTGAAGTAATGCTAATACCTGATTCTTACAATATATAGAATCCTCATCATCAATCAAATGGCTATCTACTGCATATTGAACTAGTGATGCAATTGCATCGGCAAGTGAATCTGTTTCCTTAGGCAATCTTCTTGGACCACCACAGGCATCAACTTCAAAGAATGCGCCATGGATTCCTGTAGCCTCAAAGTAATTCTTGGCCATATGCTCCTTAAATTCAACTAAAAAATCATTATGAACTAGTGCTAATGCACATCCACCAAAGCCCGCTCCTGTCATTCTTGATGCAATACAACCCTGCTCATTCCTTGCAAGACTAACAATTGTATCTAGTTCTTTACAGCTAACCTCATAATTATCTCGTAGAGATTCGTGTGATTCATTCATGCATTCAGCAATTACTTCAATATCACCCTTTTTTAAAGCTTCGTATGACTTTAATACTCTTTCTTCCTCTGTTACAACGTGATAAACACGTCGATATAGCTTACTATCAGGTAATATATTTTCAATCATACTTAAATACTCATGAGGAATTTTTGGTAAAGTTAAAACATTAAAATTATTCTTAATAATATCTAATGCTCTTTCACATTCTCTAACTCTTTGCTTATATTTAGCATTGATTTTGATTGATGGTTTATTTGTTTGACAAACGATTATAGAATAGTCCCCAATGTTATAAGGAACATATTCATAATTAAGCATAAATGTATCTAAAAACAAGGCATGCTTATCCCTTGCTAGTGAAATAGCTGCCTGATCCATTATTCCTGAATTTAATTGTAAATATTCCGTTGCTCCCTTATGGCAGCGTATTGCAAGCTCAAGTGGGGTTAATGATAGATTATATATTTCGTTAAGTACAGTTGCAGTTAAAACCTCAATACATGCACTAGATGAAACTCCACCTTGTTCTGGCAATGATGAATAGAAATAGATATTTAATCCTTTTTCAAATACAATACCATTATCAATCATTGATTTAATTACAGCCTTAGGATAATTTGCAAAGCTGTGGCTTTTGTTATATCCTAATTCATCAAAGGAAACCTCAATTAAACCATCCTCATAATAATTGTCAGAAAAAAAAGCAAATTTTTTATCCTGACGTCTAGATACTAATGCATATATACCCAAATCAATCGCAATTGGCATAACATGACCATAATTATAATCAATATGCTCACCCATAAGATTAATTCTTCCAGGTGCAAAGAATTTGAATTCATAATTTCTTTTAAAAATTTCCTTAAAATCTATTTCGTAACTTTTCATCATAAGAATCGCCTCACATACTTTAATTATATAATAAAATCTAGCTATTTACTAGCAATTTAGTATTATATTTTAACAAAAACAAATTAAAAGAAATCACATATGTGATTTCTAGCAATTATATATTAAATTATTCTCTAACCCAGCTAGTTACAAAGTAACCCTTATTTTGGCTAGTAATTATTCTTTTTGTTCCTTCTGTAATAGGGCTGCCAATAATATTCTTAAAATTAAGGACTAAAGCCTTATTATTATAATCTACAGCTCTTAAACTTTTAATAGAGTTGTTTTGCTCCTTATAGTAAATCTTTACATACATTTTTATCTTCCTTCTTTCTTTTCAAGTAAAGTATAGCACGCTTTACAGGATATTTCAAGATAAATATGTAAAGAATTATTTACATTTTTCGACAAATAGCGCAATGAAGCCTTATTTATTTTTTTCTTCTTAAGCCGTTGTCTTTTTTGATGGCTTGCAGGTACACATAATTTTTAATATTTCATCATCGGTTTTATCCATACCAAGCCTAGCCATTTTTCCAATATTTTCAATAGTATTCTCTACGCCCTTAGTAATAATACCATCACCCGATCTAAACTGCTCATGATGACAATACATATAGTAGCCTAAAAGTGCTGAATCAATTGCTTCTGCTATTTTAGCTGCACATGATGGCTTTGCACCATCACAAACCATTCCAGAGATAATGCCTAATGAATTTACAATAGTATGAGATATTTCCTTTTCTTTGCCTTTTTTAAGATAGCAAATACCACATGCAGCTCCTATAGCCGCTAAAGTTGCACCACAAAATGCTGAAAGTCTTCCAATTTCCTTTTTTTGGTCTAGCGTAATTAAATCAGAAACTAAAACAGCCCGGATTAATTCATCCTCAGGTACACCCATATCCTGAGCAAATATATATACCGGAACAGATGCTGTAATACCTTGATTCCCACTACCAGACAATATTATAACTGGTAAAGCACAGCCACTCATTCTAGCATCAGATGCAGCTGCAGCGTAGGCCTTAGCTCTAATATTTACATTATCGCCATAGGTATCAAGTAATACACTACCAATATTTGCCCCATATTTATTATTAATTCCTTCAAGTGCAATGTTGTAGTTACAATCTATTTGCCTTTTAATCAAATCATAAACTAAGCTAACATCTACATTATCAGCAAATTCAATGATATCCTTAACATTTAATTTTTTAAATATTAATTCATCATCCTTAATTTCCTGATAATCTCTATTTAGTAAAACCTTACCATTAATTTCCTTGTAGCAAATATTAGTATGCTCACCTGCTATAATAACTATAGCCTTATTACCTTTTTTATCCTCACCATGTAGCTCAATATATAATCTAAATGGCTTAGATGCGGGAAAAACCTGTATATTTTCTTTATCAAGATATTCATTTATTAGGGGAATATCATTTTCCGTAAGCGATTCCAAGACACTAAAACCACTTTTATTATTCTTAGCAAAATAGCCTGCACAAATAGAAGCCTCTAAGCCCTTCAAGCCTCCTGTTTTAGGAACTATAACTGATTTAACATTCTTAATTATATTTCCACAAATATATGCATCCGTTTTAGCTGGTATATCTCCTAAAAGCTCTACTAACGCATTAGCACAATATGCAAGGGCAATTGGTTCTGTACATCCCATTGCCGGAATTAGTTCATGCTTTAATATTTGAATATAGCTATCATATATATCCTGTGTTAACATATCCTCACCAAAAGAATAAATAAATTATTCTCCTTTCATATCCCTTTTCATTAATTTAGGCGCTTCTATATCAATAGATGAGTTCCCAAACAAAATGTTATATAGTGCAATAGTTATAGGCATATCTATGTGATTTACTGTAGCTAAATTATAGATTTCCTTTATTGTATTTAGGCCCTCAATTGTACCATTTTGATTATAGGAAAGATTAGATCCCGCTTTATAATTATATCCATAGCTATAATTTCTACTTTCAAGTGAATTACATGTTAGCATAATATCACCGATTCCAGCTAATCCAAAAATAGTATTATCCTTACCACCCATATACTTTATTACCCTTTGTATTTCAGAAATACCACGTGTAATAACGGCATTTTTGGTATTTGAGCCCATCTTATTACCATCAATCATACCACATATAATGGCAAAAACGTTTTTTATTGCTCCGCAAATCTCTACTCCAATAATATCTGTTTGCGTATAAACTCTAAAATATTTATTATTAAATATTAGCTGCATCCTTTTTGCAACTTCCGTCTTATCAGAGGCAATTACAACCGCTGTGTATTTTTCCTCCATTACCTCAATAGCAAATGAAGGCCCAGATAAAACTGCCAAATTCAAATTAGGATTGATTTCATAAAATAATGATGACATGCTTCTACCATTATATAAACCCTTTGAAGTAAATAAATATGTCTTTTCTGGGTATATCTTTACTATGGGACTTAAAAAATCATATATTTGCGCAACTGGAATCGAAATAACTATAGTATCTGAAAAATTAATTGCTTCCTCTAAATTTGTTGTCGCCTTAATTTGTGAATTTAGCTTTATATCATTAAAATAGCTTGATTGATTAGCTGTATTAATTAATCTAGCTTCAGCCTCTCTGCGGGCATATACTAGCACATTGTTTCCGTTTGTAGCTACAACGCTTGCAAGTGCTATTCCCCAATGACCTGAACCGATTACTGTTACATTTCCCATATATTAATCACCTTTCTCATTTTATCACAAACACCAAATTATGTATATATTTTATTAAACATGCTTCGCCAAAATAACATGAATCTTGTTATTTTTTGACAGCCCTCCAACCTCTTGAAGAGTAAGCCTTCCATAGCCCTTTAAGGAAATTAAGTCTCCTTGCTTAAGAATATGTGATGTATTATTTATCATCTTTTGATTAACCTTACAATCACCATTTTTAATAATGTCCTGAGCATCACCTCTTGCAATATTAAAGCCTTGGGCAACAATAAGGTCTAAACGTAAGCTTTGGACAAAGCTTTTTTTAATGACAACATCCTTCTTTATTTCACCTATAATACATTCCTCAACGCTTAATTCAATAGCCTGATGTGCTAACACTCTAAATTCACTTATTATATAGGGTGTAATCTCCTTTGTTGCATAAAAATATACATCATTAGAGGTTGTGATATAAATATCTCCAATTGTATTTCTTTCAATTCCTAGGCTCATTAGAGCACCTAGAATCATTCTATGATTTGGAGTTAAATATTTTTTGTTATAATTAAGCTTAATTAAATTAACCTTATATTCCGGCTTAATCTCAAAAGGAGCTACAATTGCTCTTTTATACTCCTCTGAATTAGAATCAATATAAAGCCATACCTCGCTTGATAATGCCTTAAGAATTTCTATTTCTCTTTGATTTAAAAATCTAAATAAGGTTATTTTATTATTATTTTTAGCATCTAAAACAATTCCCTCACATTTTTTAACAAATGCTAATTCCTCATCATTATAAAAGCTCATTATGATTCCTTCTTCTCCATTAGCTCAAAATAGCGTTCAGTCTTAATTAAAATTTCTTGTTCAAGCTCATCGATTTTAGTAGTAAGCTCCATAATTTTTGTATATTCACAGGTTAATGTGCTAAGCTCTTTTTTATATGAATCCATTTGCTCATCAAGTTTTGGCAGTTCTTGCTCTAACGCAAACAATTCATTTTTCTCCTTAGCAGTCATCTTTCTTTCGTTTTTATATGTTGACTTTGTTTTATCTGAAGTCTCATTTTTAGATAAATCCGATTCTAAAAATTCTGATAATGAACCGTTATATGATAAAATTCTTGAATTTTTATAATAAAGTAGCTCACTTGCAACCTTATCAAGAAAATATCGATCGTGGCTTACACACAATACCGGTCCAAAGAATGAATCTAGATAATCCTCAAGAACCTCCAATGTTTCAATATCAAGATCATTTGTAGGTTCATCTAATAATAACACATTGGGATTTTGAGCTAAAACTCTGACTAGCTGAAGCCTTCTTTTTTGTCCTCCTGACAGATTTTTAACGTAATGATATTGTAAATTTGAATCGAATAAAAATCTTTCTAGTAATGATGATGCACTTATATAGCCATCTATAGTTTCAATTTCATTTGATACTTCTTTAATGTAATCAATAACTCTAACATCCTCATTCATTTCATCAAAATGTTGAGAAAAATAGCCAATACGTAATGTTTCACCTAAAATAAGTTCACCTTCATCTAAGGATTCCTCTTGCATCAAAATTTTAAATAATGTTGACTTCCCAGCACCATTATCTCCAAAAATTCCGATTCTCGCGGTACGTAGGACATTAATATTAAAATTTTCAAACAAAACCTTATTTCCAAATGCTTTCTTTCCATTTTTTATTTCAATAATCGTTTTACCTAAATATTTAGATACTGACTGAAAATCAAAATCTTTATCATTTCTAAATTTAATTTTAGATAGCTCATTAAATCTTTCTATTCGATACTTTTGCTTAGTTCGTCTAGCTTCAACGCCTCTATTAATCCAATTTAGCTCATTTTTTAAGAGTTTTTTAAGCTTTTGTTCAGATTTAGCTTCATTTTCAAGCCTTTGAGCCTTAAGCGTTAAAAAATTAGAATAATTAGCCTTATATAAATAAATTGAACCATTATCAAGCTCAAGCATTGTGTCACAAACACGCTCTAAAAAATATCTATCATGTGTAACCATAAAAATACCATGATTAAACTTTTCTAAGTACTTCTCTAAAAAAATAATCATATCATTATCTAGATGATTTGTGGGCTCATCAAGAATTAAAAAGTCGCAATATGTAACTAAGCATTTAGCTAGAGCGAGTCTTTTTCTTTGACCTCCTGATAAATTATTAGTCAAGGAATTGGGATCTAGCTTAAGCTTAGTAATAATTGATTTTGCTTCAAAATCATTTATTTTATGTTCTTCATTTGAATATGACATTACATAATCAAACAGACTTATATCCTTTTTAATATATGGTTCTTGGGGTAAATAATTTATTAGCATATTGCCAGATTTTATAATTTGTCCATCTCTTGGTACTTCTTCACCCATTATTAGCTTTAATATGGTTGATTTTCCTGTACCATTTAACCCTACTAATCCAGTTTTATCTGAATCAGTTATAGAAAAATTTACTTTATTTAGTAGTAGTTGATCTGTATATCTAAATGATACATTTTTAAATGTTATAACCATATGTTAATCACCTTTTAAATAATACCACAAAATACCATTAATAAAAAGAAAAAGATGTATCCAAGACACATCTATTCGTTAAAAAGTGTAGTTAACTCCTTGATTTCAACCTTTTTCATTCGTAAATCATAAAAAGTATAAGAACATGAATCAATATGAGTTTTTCCAAGAGGCACATCAAAGCAAAACAAGTTATCTGAAATTGTCGTTAAAATTCCACGCTTAACTATTGTTTTATTCTTAGTTTTGTGTTCACTTACTGTAATCTTTTGGCCTCTAAGAGTTTCTAGTGCAGCTTTAATATCGCTATAATCTCTTTCAAAAACAACTGTCTGTTTCAACGCTATTACCTCCTTATAATATGAATATTCTTCGACTATATTATACCATAAGAAGATTTTTTTCGTAAGTATTTTCTTAAAAAAGTTGATATATTCAGTTGGTATGAGGATAATTTAGACTTATTTCTTAAAAAATTCCTGTGAAGAATATTTCTAAACCAACTATAATTAAAATAATTCCACCAAGGATTTCTGCTTTATTTCCCAGCTTTGTTCCAAACTTTTTACCAATAAAATGAGCAGCAATACATATTAATGTAGTAATTACGGCAATAATAATTGCTGTAACTATAGCTTCTATTAATTTATAATCAGAAATAGTTAGTCCTACTGATAATGCATCAATTGATGTGGCAATTGCTTGAACGAAAACCAGTTTTAGGGTAATATGCTGATTATTCTTTTCTTCTTCATCCTTTTCCCTAACTGCTTCAATTATCGCTTTAATTCCTAAAAATAATAATAAAATTAACGCTATCCACGGAATAAACTTTTCAATATATTCTATAAATGCATGGCCAATTAAATAACCAAGAAGTGGCATTGCACCCTGAAATAATCCAAATAAAGCAGATATTCCTAAAATCTTTTTTAACAATATTTTAGGCTCATTAAGTCCATTAGCCATAGATACGGCACAAGCGTCCATAGCAAGAGCTATTCCTAATAAAAAGCTATTTAAAAAATATATAAAATTCATATAATTCTCCTTATTCGTAACTATAAAGAAGAAAAAAGACCTATCTTAAAAAACACGTTTTAAGATAAGTCTCGTTATTTAAGATTGAGCCTGGTTAAAACCATTTTGTAGACCAACCACTATGTTTAGCTAACTACTCCCTTATAGATAATATTAATATGTCAATATAGTAGCAAAGCAAACTATGGTTAGTCAATTATAACCGTTTTGAAGCTCCTAAACTAAATATTTAATTTTAATTTTTTTTCAACGTATGACTTAATAACCTCACATGCCTCATCAATTCCGATATTTGAATCAATAGTTAAGTTATAGCTGTCTGCCTTTCCCCATTTTTTATCAGAATAGAAATTATAATATGATGCACGCTTTTTGTCCATTTTAATAATTGTTTCCTTAGCTTTCTTTTCATCAAGATTATAATATTTTACAGCACGCTTAACACGATCCTCTATTGGGGCTGTAATAAACACATTAACAACATTTTTATTTTCTCTTAGAACATAGTCTGCACAGCGACCAACAATGACACATGATTCACGATCAGCAATCATCTTAATTGCTTCAAATTGAGCTAGGAAAACCTTTTGAGATAGGCTCATATCTGCTCCAAATGTTGAAGGAACTACGCCCGAAAAGAATCCATCCTTCTTTTCATCATAATTATCTAAAATTGTTTTAGACATACCACTTTGTGTAGCTGCAGTTGTAAGTAATTCATTATCATAAAAGTTAACGTTTAGCATTTCTGCAAGCTTTCTTGCAATGAATCTTCCTCCTGAGCCATATTGACGTCCTATTGTAATAACAAATGACATATTAATCCCCTCTTTTCCTACCTTTATTATAAAACAAATGTGTAATTTTTTCAATAAATTATCCTTTTGATTTTATAAATATCCTGACTATAGCTTTCATATATATCATTAAATTCATTAAATTTCATTTTTAAGTATATTTTTTGAGAATATACCATTATATCATCATACCTGCTAATTGGCTTAGATTCTTTTTCTTTAATTATTATATATCCAAAATTCGTTATATATTTATTAAAAACCTTACTAGCAACAAAATATTTATTTTTGTTACTTTTTCTTAATAATACTAATGCCTCAGATTGATTACGCTTTAAAATTAATAACGCTATTGTATCTAGTTTAATAGCATATAATAATATATCCTTTTCAACCATTTCTAGTAGATTAATCATAACATTATTACTATGAAATTTTAAACCAATTAACATTAGGGCATAATATTTATACATGCAAAGCTCTGTTTTATTGCTTATTCTCACTTCATTTTTCTTAAAATCTATTTTTATAATAATTTTTTTCATTTTTTTTAGTTTTTATGTTGACATCTATATTTTTTTTGGTATAATTAAACGTGCCTGAGTTATTTAGGTAAAATAAATGGCCCGTTGGTGAAACGGTTTAACACACATGCCTTTCACGCATGCACTTATGGGTTCGAACCCCGTACGGGTCACCATTTAAAAAATTATACGGCTTATATGAGCCGTTTTTTTATTTTATAATTAGTTATTTTAATTTATTATATATCTTAATTATCATTATTTACAGCTTCCACTGTGAGCTTATAATTGTTACCCATTTTATTTTTTACAACATTAGCAATTGAAATAAAATCACTACTTGTAAGCTCATCATCAATAATTGTTACACTAACATTTGTATTATCTATTATAACAAGTGAATCTTGATATCCTAGCCCAACAATTAAATCCTCTAATTCTACTTCAGTATATTTCAAATAATACAAATCATTTATTTCATCTACTGTTTGATTAATCTCGCTATTTGTTAATGTACCAGATGCAATAACCGCCTCTAATTCATCTATCTTTTCACTTCTTTTTTCTAGTATTTCTAATCGTTTATTAGCAAAATCACTTACAACTGAAGTATCATCATTACCATTAACAGGATTCACTACGTCATCTGTTGATTGCTTAATATAAAACACCGATAAAACTACAACCATCGCTAACAAAAAGATAGGTAATATACATTTTTTTATCATAATAAAAGCCTCCTAATATCACTACTAAAATGTATGCTAGGGGGCTTTTATTTATGTATAAATTGTTTACGACAATTTTAACTTTATCCAATAGTCATTCAGCAAAGCTGTCATTTTCGGATTATATCTAAATATTTCATCGTATCCTTTGTTGTATGTAACCTTATAATAATCTCTATATTCATAGAATTCCTCATCCTCTTCCATCAAATTATAATAAACTGATTCAATTACAGATGAATATCCAACATATATAGAATTTGCTTTGGCATTCTCTTCCTCGCACATAAAGGAAATGAATTTATACGCTAAATCCTCATTCTTAGCATTTTTAGGAATAACCATACCATCACAGAATACGTTTGTACCTGATTTTGGAACATAGAAATCTAAATTGACATCATCATTTTGCTCCATCATTGAGTATACAGCATCTCCAGAATACATTAAAGAAATAGAATATTTTCCATCAGGCATTTCTGAAAGTAATTCATCAGTTTTAAATGCACAGTTAACCTGTCTACGTATTTCCTTAATCCAATTAAATGCTTCTTCAGTTTCCTCAAGTGATGTTGAATTCATAGAATATCCTAATTGCTTATAGGCTGCCATAAACCCATCTCTTGCTGAATCATAATATGCAACCTTACCATCATATTTTGAGTTATGTAAGATATTCCAGCCTTCCTTTATATCTTCCTCATCAACTTTATTCTTGTCATAGCAAATGCCAACATTCCCAAAGAAATATGGAACTGAATATGCAAGCATATCAAATCCATTTTCTCCTGCTTTTAAATCTGCTAGTATATCTTTAAGATCACTTACAAGTGATTCTCTATCAAAATCGATTTTTGACCAATCTAGAGGAATTATTAAATCATTTTGCATAGCTTGCTCAACTGCATAATCAGATAGCACTACAATATCATATGATTCTGATTGCATTTTTGTAATTGCAGTCTCATTTGAATCAAAGGTAGTATAGTTAACCTTAACATTATATCTTTCCTCAAATGCCTCTACTAGATCCATATCAATGTATTCTCCTACGTTGTAGATATTTAAATCTCCACTTATATTTCCCTTGCAAGATGAAATAGCAAATACCATAATAATCATTAATAATAACGAATTAAACCTCTTCATGCTTATTCCTCCTTGCTTCCTTGACCTTATCTATAACAATTTTTATTACTATTATTAGCATAATAATTGTCGAAAGAGCATTTATAGTAGGGTTTATTTTTTTTGCTTCGGTATATAAATAGGTCGAGATATTCAATTTTGATCCACCGGTAAAATAGGAAATAACAAAATCATCAAAGCTCATTGTAAATGCCATAGCACCAGCTGCGAAAACTGTAGTTTTAACTTGGGGAATAATTGCAGTACAAATTGCTCGCAAAGGCTTAGCACCTAAATCTAACGCAGCCTCTAAAATGTTAGGATCTAATGCCTTAACCTTAGGATATACCGTTACGATAACATATGGCGTACAAAAGGATATATGGGCAAGTAGCATTGTAATATATCCCTTTTCAACCTTTAATGACACAAATAATAGTAATAATCCGATTGCAGTAACAATATCAGGATTCATAATAGGTAAATTATTGGCTTGAAGGATTAGATTTCTAATCTTTTTTCTTTGTTTAGTCAAGCAAATAGCCGCTAGTGTTCCAATGATTGTTGAAACAATTGTTGCAGCTACAGCAATTAATAAGGTATTTAGGATAATCTCCATTAGTCTTGCATCAGTAAATAGTTCCCTATACCAACCAAATGTAAATCCACCCCAGTGAGTTACACTTCTTGCATCATTAAATGAGAAAATAATAATACTTAATAAGGGAGCATAATAAATAACAAAGAATAAAATCATTAGAATTTTCGAGAAAATTTTCGATTTTGTAGTTTTCATTCCTTTTCCTCCTTATTAAATTTATTGATAATAAACATCACTAGCATTATTACAATTAATAAGATTACACTTATTGCACTACCAAAACTCCATCTTGAATTAGTAATAAACTCCGTTTCAATCAAATTACCAATTAGGAAATATCTTCCTTCACCTAAATATTTTGTAATTGTAATTGTAGTTGCACAAGATAAAAAGGTAATTGTAATGCCAGATAATACCCCTGGAACTGATAATGGAATAATAACATTAAATAATGTTTGGTAGTTTTTCGCTCCTAAATCAGTTGAAGCCTCAAGTAAGCGTGGATCTAGCTTTGTTAATGATGTATAGATAGGTAAAATCATATAGGGTACATAGTTATATACCATACCAAAAATTACGGAAAAATCATTACCAACAATAACATTTATTGAAGGATTAAACCATCTAACAATAGCTAAAAGTGGGCCATCAAACACTTGCTTGATTGCTAGAGTTCTTAATAGCATATTAACCCACATTGGAGCGGTTACTAATAGCACTAGTATTGCTTGGGTTTGAGGCTTTCTTTTAGCTATAAAATAAGCAATTGGGTAGCAAACAATTAGACAAACAATTGTAGCTAATAAAGCTAAATATAAGCTTTTTAATATACATTTTAAATATAATGCAGATTCAAAAAATCGAGCATAATTAGAAAACGTAAAGGAATATATTGGCAACTCTGATGTTTTATCTATTAACGAATATGCTAAAATAGATAGCATCGGTAGGAGAATAAAGCCAATTAATATAAATAGATATGGTACTAAAAAAGCGGTATAATTTGTTGCTTTCTTTTTCATTCTACCACTCCATTTTTTCCATAATATGAATGTCATCAGGTGTCCATGTAAGTCCTACCTCTTCGTTAACACCATGATAATCTGTAGTATGAATTAAAAAATCACGTTTTTCTGTTTTTACGTGAATTTCATAATGAACGCCCTTAAATATTGAAGATAAAACAATTCCGTTAAAGAACCCATTATCCTTGGCTACTATATCAATATCTTCTGGACGAATTACAATATCTACAGGCTCATTTTGTTTAAACCCCTTATCAACACATACAAACTCTTTATCATCAAATGAACATAGTAAATCCTCGTTCATTATTCCATCAATGATATTTGATTTACCAATAAAATTGGCTACAAAACGGTTTGCAGGCTCATTATAAACATCAATAGGTGTACCAACCTGTTGGATTTCACCGTTATTCATTACAACAACCTTATCAGACATTGTTAAAGCTTCTTCTTGATCATGAGTTACAAAAATAAACGTAATTCCTAAATTTCTTTGGATTTGTTTAAGCTCGTATTCCATTTCTTGACGAAGCTTTAAATCTAGAGCTCCTAATGACTCATCAAGTAATAATACCTTTGGCTCATTAACTAAAGCTCTTGCGATAGCGACACGCTGCTGTTGTCCACCTGAAAGTTTAGAAATATCTCGATGCTCATACCCTTCAAGTCCAACCAAGTTTATAAGCTTTGTAACCTTTTTTTGAATTTGTGATTCTATCTCTTTTTTAGACGGATAATTATCCTTATTCTTCCCTTTTAATGCATTCTTAATACGATTTTTAAGAGAAATATGGTTTTTTATTCTTAAGCCATAGGCAACATTATCATATACATCCATATGAGGGAATAATGCATAATGCTGGAACACCGTATTTGTAGGTCTTCTATATGATGGAATTTCTAGTAAATTTTGGTTATCAAATAAAATTGTACCAGATGTAGCATCCTCAAATCCGCCAAGGATTCTTAAGGTTGTAGTTTTTCCACAGCCTGATGGGCCTAATAATGTTACAAATTCATTTTCATAAATATCTAAAGATATACCCTTTAAAACGATATTACCGTTAAACTCCTTTGTAAGATCTTTGATTTCAATTAATTTTTTCAAGTGAACATAACCTCCTAACACAGTTTGAATCTTTTTTTGTAAAAAGATCTAAAAATTAAAATCAATTAATTATAACAAAAATAGAAAAATATTCAATAATTCCTAAAAATTAAAGCAAATTAAAAATAAAAACAACCTCATTTTAAACCAAAAAGGCAAAATATGAGGCTGTTAATAGAAATTATTTCTTAAAATTTAATTGATTATAAACCGTTTCACCAGATTCAGTTGTAACTGATAAAATACATCCACGATAATATGTTTTACCGTTCCAATTACACATTGCAATTTCGATAGTAAGATTTTGTCCAATATAATTAGATAGCCAAGCATATTGGGCACCACTTGCACTATAAAGTGAAATCTTCTTTTCTCCTGTACCAACATAATAATTTGTTGAATATGAAGATGAAACACATGATATTTGTCCAGTTACAACAAATACCTGACATGAATAATCTAATTTTACATCCAAATCATATAGTTCTTCAATTGTTTTTGATGAATCAAAGCTTTCCTTTGAGTACTCATGATTTCCATAGTTATTTGCTAGAACAACCGAATCAAGTAAACATGATTGTCCAAACCAATTAGCACCACTCTTAAAGACAGTTCTTGTACCCTTAACGATAACCTCGTCACCGAAATTTATATTTGACATTGTATCAGAGTCAGTCTTAACCGCAATTGTACCTGTTGAATCAATTAAATAGAATCCAACTTGATTAACTAAGGATGGACCTACAATTCCCTTTACAATTATTTCCTTTTCAAGCTCAGAATCAATTGCAGCCTTAACATTTATTGAATCATATTCTTGATTTTGAACTACTGTAATTGTTACATCCTTACTATATGTAATAGGCTCTGCTGTAGTACTTATGCTATATGAACCTGTAATAGTAATTTTCGCTTCACCAGGATTTAGTGAATGCATTATTACTTTTCCATCAACTACTTCAAATTTAATACTATTTTCATTATTTGAGGTGTAGCTTAAAGTAGCATTTGTTATTCCTAGTAAATCAGATGATACACTAGTAATTAGCTCAAGCTCTGGATCTGCAGAATATGAAGTTTTAAATTGATCAACACCATAGTATTCAACTGCAAACTTAGCTGAATCATTTAGATTAAAATGATAATTATCATCAGATACTGCAATTGGAAGAATACGATATACACAGCCAGATGCAGAGCTTTTTGCATTAATTATTGATAGGTAAACTGTACAAATCTTATTATCAAATTCATCTAACCATTCAAAATCTGAACCATTACATTGAGTATATGTATAGGTGCCAGTTTTACCATCAATATCATAAAAATAATAGTTCACAAAGCCATCTCCAGGCTTTTTAGATACTAATGCATTAACCTTATAAATTGTAGTTGTAATATCATTTGAAACAGGATTTGCTAGCATTTCTTTTACAGTTGATTCTGAAATCCATGATTTATCGAATTCATGCTTTTGTTTATCATTTTCAAGTAATGTAGCTTTTTCAACCTGACAACAACCTTTATATCCGTATTTTTCAGCATTTGCAGCCTCTGTTTCTAGAATCCAGTAGGTTTTACTAGCTGCGATAGTAATTTGATTCCCAATTTCAACCTGTGCTGCTATTTGGTCATCATAAACATATATTGAATTTGTACTATCTACTAGATAAAAGCCACTTGGTTTTTTTCCTGTTGCATAAGTAATTCTAGCTACAACTCCAGTAAGCTTTACCTTAGCTCCGGCTTCTTTAGCTCTTGCAGCTGAAATACTAGCCTCTTCATATTCATTAATATCTATTGTTGGTTCATTATGCTCAAAGCTAATAATCCAAGCACTTTTTATTTCTTTTGTTCCATTGAAATTTTGTAGTAGGGCATATAATAAGACCTCATCGCCTGCATATGGCTTTTCATCAAGCTCAGAGTATCTCTTTTCCCCATCAGCACCATATGAACCATAGACACTAATTTCACCTGTTTCATCCTTAATAGTCATACCACCATATGTAGGATTACTTATTGCATCAATAGTAGCCTTAACATAATAACGAACTGGAGATGTTTCACCAGGTGTAGTTGGACATAGCTCTAAAATCTCGTTTACTGTATATATTTTTTCCCATTTAGCATAAAGGGTAATTGATGTAGATACCTTGTTTGCTGCAAAATCCCATGCAGTTGCATTTACATCCTTACTATCAAACCAGCCAGCAAAAATATAGCCATCCTTAGTAGGATCCTCTGGTTTTGTAACTTTATCACCATTTTCAATAGTTTGACTTGAAACTTGTGATCCTCCATCAGTGTCAAAGCTTACAACAGCATCCTGCTTTGTTGAACTTGATATGGTTGTACTTGGTACACTTGTAGTTGGTGCAACTGTTGTTGGAGTACTTGTTGTTGGTACTTCTGTTGTTGGAGTACTTGTTGTTTCTTCATTACTTTGTGTACAGGAAGCAAGTCCTAATAAAGCAAGCGAAGTAACTACAACACCTGTAAATACTTTTTTAAATATTATTCTTTTATTCTTCATACAATTTCACTGCCTTTCATTCCGGAAACTATTATACAACATTTTTTTCAATTATGGTAATACAACTTATATTTTTTTACAACTATTTACATTTGTTTGAAATTTTAGATTATTTATGATAAAATTGGATTGCTTTAAAGGAGATTATTATGAAAAAAATTATTATTCCAGTATTATTATTTTGCTCATTTTTATTAGCAGGATGTACAGGCAAAATTTTAACAAATACATCTAATCAAACATCATCAATTCCAAATACTTCTACAACTACTACTATAAATACTACTGTAGCTCCCACAACTACTACGACTATTTCATCTACTAAAACCTCTTCAGTAAGCTCTACAACTACACAAAATCCGACATTCAATGATTATGGATATGATGTAATTACTGTAAGCTTATCAAAATATACAGTATCCTACACTGGCTTATACACAAGTAAGGAAGAGGTCGGAGCATATATTTATACATATAAAAAGCTACCATCTAATTTTAAAAGAAAATCCGATTTTAACCGCAGTGACTATACCCCTCAAAATAAGCTTAGTACTGGTGGAGACACCTTCTACAACAAGGAAGGTAGATTACCTAGCGCATCTGGTAGAACCTATACTGAATGTGATATTGACTACTCCGGTGGGTCTAGAGGCTCAAAAAGAATTGTTTTTTCTTCAGACTTTTTAATTTTCTATACTGCAGATCATTACGATTCATTCGATATAATGCATTTTATAGGATAATCTATGAAAATACTACTCGATGGAAATAAATATTCAAATAAGCTTGAAATACTTAAGCTATTTCAATTTCATTTAAAAGAAATGTATTCTCTAAATTACGATGCATTAATCGATGTGCTTAGTGAACTAAAGGAGCCTATTGAAATAGAAATAATTAATTACCAAAATATCCAAAATTTTAATGAATTTAAGGATGTGTTAGATATTATTTGTAATGATAACTCTAACATAAAATATATATACAAAAAAAGACCAAATTGCTATTAACAACTTGGTCTTTTTTTATAATTGCTCTTTCTTAAATATTCCTAATTTGAACAAGTATGGTGTTTGATGTATACCTATGCTATTTTTTTGACATTAAATCCCTATATTTCACTCTTTTTGGTGTACATAATGCAATTTTTAGGAAAGCTTTCAACTTATCATATCGATTTCAGGATTATTAATTATAAAAGAAATAAGATTTATCCAGTCCTGAATATTCTCTCTTGAGAATCCATCATGGTTCCTCATAAACTTCTTTATGAAGGAATGTATTTTACTAATAGGAGTTAATGGAGTTTCTTCTTCAGTTAAATAATTCTGACACTTCGATTTACAAAATTCTTCAGTTAATTGTAATTCTTCTTGAACCTATCATAACTTAAGTCAAACGATTCTAATAATATCTCCAGTTTGAAATTGTAATTTCTTATATATTTCTAATATAGCGAGTGTTTCATCCTTCGCCCAGCTTTATAATCTTCTTTCCTTAATCATCTTAGATAAAACACTTTCGATAGTAGTTACAGATACATCAGGTAAAATATTGCTGATTTCTTTTTTGGAAATAGGTAATACACTATTTAAGATAGTTGCTTCGATTCTTGATGTTTTATTTACTATTTACTGTTGCAAATCTTTATCTAGTGAATATACTTTATATTTGGCTTGTTTTTCTTCTTTTATCAAATTTTTATTAA
>CAMELE010000026.1 GCA_945923475.1 uncultured Mollicutes bacterium | reverse complement strand
AAATACCCGTGACTGGACTTTCACCAGTAAGACTAATGCCATGCCCGGCACACATGATAAAAGGGCTCTCAGTAGCCCTTTTAATTTAATTTTATTCGTAATACTCTATAATTATTGCAAAAACCCAAATTCCCTTATTTGTAGATCCAATCATATATTTACCAGCTTCTGAAACCTCCTGGCTAGCCACTGTCACAGTTGATTTTGCATCAAATGAACCTACAGATGTAGTTGTGCTTGTGCTCTTAACTAGATTAAGAACTCTATCATCAGATCCTGAAGATTTAGAAATAACCGTAATTGTACATTTTCCTGTAACTTCGATTTCTAAGCATCTATATGATCCCATTGAGCATGAACCACCTAGGGAAATTCCTTGAGTGAATGAATAGTCAACACCACCATATGATGCATTGCATGTGTTTTCTCTAATCTGAACCATCTTTGAAGAATTTGCATAGATTGTAACATTATTTAGAACTGTAATATCTGAATAATCTCCTGATGTTAAATCATTTGCATTAATAACAGTTGTTGAAATTGGCTTTGGTTTTAAGGAATCCTTTAAAGCATTTAAATTAGAAATTGCCTCAGTTAATTGCTGATAATTTGTAACACTGCCTCTATCATCTACATTTAAGCCAATATATGAATTTTGAGCCTTTGTAACTGCTTCTTCATATTCTGAAATGTTATCCTTGCTTAATGTCAATGCTAGTACATTATTAATTAACGTAACTGTGTCCTCTGGATTGTTATATGTACGATTAGGATTTGTAATTGAAACCTTTTCTAGCTTCGCCTCAAGCTTTCCTACAACCGATTTACTAATTAAGTTAGAAGGATCTACATAAATTTCTGGTGTAGTTTTAATATTCGTCTTAAATCCAAAGGCTTCTTTACCTTGATTTTTAGTTATAACAGTATTTAATATATCCTCAACAACATGTGCAGCAGTCAAATAAGCACCATATTTATTATAGTGAGTAGCTTCAATTCCTGTATATCCAAGTTTTGTATTATTATATGTTTCATCATATCCTGATGGCCAAGTTCCCTGTAAGTCATTAGGCTTTAATGCCATTAAATAGTTTGCATATGTAGATGTAGCATCCTCTAGCATTTGCTTAGTATCTCTAAATAAATCGATTAATAAGCAGTCCTCTTCCTCTGCAAGCTGTCTTACAGCTTCAACATATGCAAAATTTTCTCCGTGAAGACCAGGGCCTCCTATAATTTCATTTCCATCAAACTTAACTCTTGAAACTGGAGTTACTAAAACTGGAATTGCATTTTTCTCTCTTGCAAAATCAATATATTGCTTTAAAAACCACTTGTATGTTCCACCACAATCATAAGAATAATATGTTGATCCATACTTAGCAATTTCATTAAGTGCAGTTGTTGTAGAACTAACATTACTTGTATATTCTGTTGGAAGATATGTCGTAGAGACTTTTTCTCCTGCAGTTGTAGGATATTTTCCATCCTTGTCTGGTGTTCCTAATGGCACCATACGATCATATAATGTAGCATATGATGATGCTTTCTTAGTATCATCATCATTATGGCCAAACTGAATAAATAGATAATCTCCCTCTTCAATCACGCAGCCGATAGATTTACCATCATTTTGCGTAAATGTATAATTATTTCCCTCAATATCATATAATCTTCCTTCGTTGATAAAACTTCTTGAGCTTCTTCCACCTTGAGCACAATTAATAACCTCAATCGAATCATCAAGGAAGAATTCTAAATATTGTCCCCATCCACCAATATATTGAGCATCATCATAGGTTTTTACTGTTGAATCTCCTGCCAAATATATTTTTGGTGCCTTAGGCTCTTCTGGTTTTGTTGTTTGTATACCTGTTGTAGGTACCGCAGTTGTAGTTGGAGTTGCAGTTGGAGCTACTGTTGTAGGTTCACTTGTTCCAGGATTCTTTGTCGGTGTCGTAGTTGTAATTGACACAGCTGTAGATCCACATGAAGCTAATGATAAAGCCAATGCTCCCGCAACCATTCCTTTAAATAATTTTTTCATTTTATATCTTCTCCTCTTTTTTACTTAAGTATATAAGATAATTACGAAGTTTGTAAAGCGCTTTCTTTTAATCGATACACAATTTGAAAAAGATGTATCGTTTATAAAAAAAGGTTTAGATGACTATAAGTCAAATAAACCATAGAATAATATTATGCAATTGTTAAGGAATTTGCTACATCAATCGTTTCCTCAAGAGTTAAAGTTCCTGACACAATCTTGAATTCATAGTCCGAAAAGTAGAAGGTTAACGAGCTTGTGCTTATAAACGCAATAGTATCATCAAGCATTACAAAATCATCATATATTCTAGCTGATGCTGATGGTGTATCCTCTAACTTTTGGAAAATAATACTATAGTTTTTATCTCCCTTATATGACATTACAGTAATATCATCATATGTTTCTGATGAGCAAGCAACATCAAATATATTTTCAAAATTAATTGATGATACTATAACCGAGCTTCCTTCTCCTAAGGCTGAGGTTTCTGATTGCATAATCGCATCAATTTTAAATGTATCACTTGGTAATACCTTATTAAGCTCAAGTGATTTTACAGTTAAAATCATTACATCATCATCCGCACTTTGATAGCATACCTTTTCTAATTTTTTAGTATTCTTATTAACATAAATAGATTGCTTAACTAAATCATGCTTTACCTTATGATTTATAGTAGATGTAAATATGTAATAATCATCCTTACATTCAACAGTTCTTCCTGTGTCTGATGATAAATCTTCCACAACCTTATTTAAAATATAAATATGGCTTGAATTTAGTGGCCAAGTACTGTCAAACTTAAATTCTTTATTTAGCTCAGGGCTTAAAACATAAACACCTTCGCTATTCTTTAAAAGAATTTGTCGGGAATTTGAACTTTGATTTTGATAATTTACACGATAATAGCTAGGACTTTTATATGAAACCTCTACATCAAATAAATTAGATCCTTCATCCTTTTTTACCTCCATTTGGGCCTCAAGAACATAGCTTTGAGCCTCTGTAATAGAATTTACAAAATCAGAATAAGCATCTTCTGTTTTAGATTGTTTATTACAAGAGGTTAACCCTGCTACAAAAAATAAAAATAACAATAATATACCTTTTCGCATTTTTTCCACCTCATTAATTTCAACTAATCTTATGAAAAAAAATAAAAATATATTACAAGTATAATTATAACAATCCTGTAAATAATAAAATCAGGAGGTTTAATATGTCAATTGCCCAAAAAATTGCTTTAATTTTCACTATTCTTGGTGGAATTAACTGGGGATTAGTCGGCGCCTTTAATTTTAATCTTGTTGACTTTATCTTCAATCAAGGCTCAATTGCATCAAGAATTATTTATATTGTCGTTGGAATTTGTGCCATTTTTAATATATTATTATTCTTCTTTAGATTTAGACGAGAAGATATGTAAAAAGGACTATGAAGGTATCTTCATAGCCCTATTTTTTTTGCCTGCTTAAGTTCATCAACCATTTCTTTAATTTTTCTAAATCGATGATTTAAGCCAGATTTTGTAATTTTTTCATCGTAATCATTATTCAAAATATCAATCAGCTCTTTAAATGAAGCATCGGGATTTTCTTTTCTTACCTTCATAATTAATAGGATTTTAGGATCCATCTTCTCTAGAGGATAATTATATTCTAAATATTGAATGTTCAATAATTGTGCTTTTGCAGCGCTCATTGTTTTGATTTCATTTGCAATTTCACTATTCACCTTACGATTCAAATCATTCTTAAATTCCCTTTGAACCTGAATTTCTTCAAATTTAAACACCATTTGTGAAATCCCAATAATTCTCAAAAAATCAGCAATCTTAGATACTTCCTTTACATAAATAATCAAATCATTTCTTCTTTTCGACATCTTAGCATTTAAATCGAACGTATTCATTAAATGTTGAATATAAATTGCTTCATCATTAGATTTTGTAGCTATCTCTAAATGATATGCACTTTTAGCTGGATCATTTACTGATCCTCTAGCTAGAAATGCTCCTCTTAAATAGCTTTTTTTACAACATTCATTTTCCTCATATTTAATATGATTCTTCGAGACATCATTAAATAAGTCCATTTCCTTAACTAGGACATCTGCTTCATCCTCAATTGAAACCTCATATACCTGGCGCTTATCAAACCTTTCAATTTCCTTGGTTAAAAGTGTAGTTTTAACATTATATAATTCTTTAACCATTTTCATAAAGCATGAAGCTACATGAGAGTTTGAGGTAGAAAAAGTAAGCATTATTTTCCCACCTCTAAGTACAATTTCTGAGTTTAATCTAACTAATGCCTCAAGCTCTGCCATTTGACAATGCTTTGGCAATCCCTTTATCATCGATGCCTCATCCTTACAGTAGGATGCAAAAGACATTAATATCTCCTCCTTAGAGCTATTCCACTAATATTTTTATTAAACTAGAAAAACTACTAATACAATATGTTGGATTAAGCTTTTCACATTCTTCAAATTTAGGTGAATACATTACATCACATGTTTTAACATTTGCGTTAATTCCAGTTTGAATATCTGATGGATTATCTCCAACATATAAAACATTATATTTTGGTTTTAACACTTCAATAGCCTTATTAATTCCTTCTGGTGCTGGTTTAGGATGCTCAACCTCATCACCACCAATAATCACTTCAAAATATTGAGTTAAATCATACAAATCCAAACCAAGCAATATTATTTCCTTTCTCTTTGAGGATACAATCCCAAGCTTATAGCCCTTTTTCTTTAAAAACTTCAATGTATCCTTTACTCCATCATATGGTTCAACATACTCCTTAGTATGATTCTTAACATTAAACTCTTTATAATAATCCATCATTTCTTGAATTTGCTTCTCATCATTTGAATAACGGCAGAAAGTTTCACGTAATGTTGGCCCAAAGAAGGAATCTAGTTCCTCATCTGTAAGCTTATAATCTGGGTAAAATTTAGCAAATGTATGAATAAATGATTGATCAATCAAGCGCTTTGTATTTAGCACCGTACCATCTAAATCAAATAAAATCGTATCAATCTTATTCATTTTAACATTTTCAATAATATCTTGATATAGCTCTCTTTTACCAAAGAAACGCTTTATGATCAAAAATGCAATACCGCAAACAATAAAAATAATACTTACTAAAATAGAAACCTTAATTGGTCCGACCATTAAGACCTCATTAGCTCCTGACTTTGATCTTAATGTTTCAGTAATACACCTTACTATACCATACCATATTAAATATCCACCCATTAAATCACCAGATTCAAGCTTTTTTAGCTTTCTTCTAATAATTAATAGCCCTACAACACCAATTAAATTAAGCATTCCCTCATATAAGAAGGTTGGATGACGATATGCTCCAGCAATATACATATTTTCTGTAATAAATTTTGGTAATAACGCTTGAAAAACACTAACATTTTGAATTACAGGGCCATACAATTCCTTATTAAAGAAATTTCCCCACCTACCAAATATTTGAGCCGTAAGTAAAGCTGGTGCCATGATATCAATAACCTTGTAAAAAGATACCTTTTTTGCTCTTGACCAAAAATATACTACAAGAATTGCGACAATAATTCCACCCTGAATCGCAAGGCCAGAAATTCCACCATCAAGTCCTATTATCTTAGCAAACGTCCATCCCTCATCTAGATTAAAAAGTATATACCAAATACGAGCACCGACAATAGCTAATGGAACTGCGAGGATTACGCCATAGTATATAAAATCTGAATAAATTCCCAGTCTTTTTCCTTCTCTAAGCATCATAAATACACCTACTATAATTCCTGTTAGAATACAAATGGCGTATAATCTTATTCCAAAAATAGACATGCCTGCTTCAAACAAAAACATTATTCATCATCTCCTTCGCCTCTAGCAAGCGAGTTTACTGCATTTGTAAATTCACGAGCAGAATTAATACCAAAATACTTAAGTTTTTCATTCAATGCTGCACTTTCAACTAGTAAAGCAGTGTTTCTTCCTGCAAGAACAGGAATAATAACCTTTGGTATTTCAGTATTAAAAAACTTGGTTGTTTGCGTTTCTAAGCCAAGGCGATCGTAATATTTACCATCCTCCCACTTTTCTAGCTCTACAACAAGCTTTATTTTTTTAGACTCTCTAAATGCCCCTGCACCAAATAGTCTAACAACATCTACAATACCAATTCCCCTTATTTCAATATAACGTTCTAGTATTTTAGGAGCTGTACCAATAATCGAACCTGGCTCTGACTCATACACATCAACTCTATCATCTGATATCAACTGATGTCCCCTACGAATCAATTCAAGAGCTGTTTCTGACTTACCAATTCCACTTTTACCAATTATTAATGTACCCATTCCGTTAATATCCATTAATACACCATGAACAGTTTGTCTTTCTGCTAAGGCATCCTGAAGATAATTATATAATTTTGAGGAAATAGCGGTTGTACGTAATTGAGACTTTAAAACAGGAATTTTAAACTCATTACCAAACTCAATAAAAAATTGAGGTAATTTAACATTTTTAGAACAAATAATACATGGAGGTTGTTGCATAAAAATGTATCTAACACGAGTCTTAGCTACCTCCTCATCTAGCTTATCCAAAAATGAGATTTCTTTACTTCCTATTAGATTTACTCTTCCAGGCTGAAAGAAATCATAAAATCCTGCAAATTCTAGTCCAGGACGTTCTACATTTTGATCAGCAATCTCGTTAGAAAGGCCTTCCTCTCCTGCTAAAACCTCGAGATTAATTTCTTTAATTAATTTCTTTACCTTTATTGACATACTATTACCTCACAATCCTTTCTAATTGACACCTAGTTAAAAGATACCCATACATTTCAAACACAAGAAACTCTACTATAAAATATAGTAAAATATATCTAAATGCTTTTATCTCAAATATAATACCTAAATTTGATAGTGCACACATTCCAATTATTAATACACCATATATAAAAATTAAATTACAAATTTTTCCTACAAAGGAGCATTTCATAAAAAAGCTTTGAAATAAAGCAAGAATAAATGCAATAGATAAATTTAGCCATAAAGCATTTAACCTTGTAATGCAAATTTGATTATATATTACACCATATGCGATGTAGCAAGCAAGAAATGAGCCTAAAAATACCATTAAAAAGCCTACGATTATACTTAAAATGCTTTTTTTTATATCTAATCTAGGACCATTATTAAGAGCCTCGTTAAGAGTTTTTATGTCTAAATCCTCATGTAGCTCAGCTTCAAGCTTTTGAAGTTCATCTAAAATCTCTTTATTCTTTTTATCAATATCCTCTTGCTTATTATCATTTTTTGTTTTATTACCTTTAAATTCATTATTATTCATATACTACCCTAACCACTTCAATAATTCGTACTTATTATACCACATTTCACTATGCATATTCTAGTTTCCTGGCTTAAATACTCTACATGCCTCAACCGCAAGTTTCCATCTACTATACTTCTTTTTAATCTCTTCAGCTGATGAAATCGGATAAAACATTTTTTGAGTTTGATTCAATCTTCTAAGCTCGTCATAATCCTTAAAAAAGCCTGTGTATAGCCCCGACATAAAGCAAGCCCCTAAAGCTGTTGTTTCTACCTGGCGTGGACGTTTAATAACACTTTGCATAATATCAGCTTGGAATTGCAACAAATAGTCATTTGCAGATGCTCCTCCGTCGACTGATAAGGATAAGGAATTCAAATGGGCCTCATCTGCCATTACCTCAAACACATCTAATGATTCATAAGCAATCGATTCAAGAGTAGCTTTAACTATATCATCCTGATTTGTATCCAAAGTAAGTCCAAACATTGCACCTCTTACATCATTATCCCAATAAGGTGTTCCCATTCCGACAAATGCCGGTACTAATACTAAATCATTATTTTTTGATTTTAATGCTCTATCACAGGTTTCCTTTGATTCATTTATAATTTTAAGAGAATCTCTTAACCATTTTATAGCTGCACCAGCAATAAATACAGAGCCCTCCAGGGCATATGTAATTTTTCCATCAATTTTAGATGCAATTGTAGTTAATAAGCCCTTTTTAGACATAACAGGATTGTAACCTGTATTTAATAGCATAAAACAGCCGGTACCATATGTATTCTTAATATCGCCAGAATTGAATGCACAATGTCCAAATAATGATGCTTGCTGATCTCCAATCATCGAACATATAGGTATTTGAACTCCATCAATAATGGTATATCCAAAATCATCAGATGAATTCATAACTCTAGGTAATATACTTCTTTTAATGTTAAAAATATTTAAAAGCTCATCATCATAATCACCAGTATGAATATTAAATAGCATTGTTCTAGAAGCATTAGTCGCGTCTGTCATAAATGATCTTCCATTTGTAAGACGATATAAAATATACGTATCTATAGTTCCAAACAATGCTTGTCCTTTATCGTACATTTCTTTAATGGATGGATTATGTCTTAGTAAATACATAATCTTAGACGCTGAGAAATAAGGGTTAATATGAAGCCCTGTCTTCTTAAAAATAATGTCCTCATATCCTGCCTCAATTAATTCCTCACATATATCTTGGCTTTGACGAGATTGCCAACAAATTGCATTTGCAAGAGGATTACCCTTAGTATCAAACATAACTGTTGTTTCTCTCTGATTAGTAATCGCAATAGAATCAATCTCTTTTACATCTATATGAGAATTATTAATTACATTTTTGATACATTCAAGTACTGTTTCATATATTTCATTAGCATTGTGTTCAACATAACCGCTTTTAAGACATATTTGTGTAAATTCCATTTGGTACATTCCTACTGTATTAGCCATTTTATCAAATAATATTGCCCTTGTAGACGTTGTACCTTGATCAATAGTTAGAATATACTTTTTCATTAAAACCACCATCTTTTATAATCTATTGTATCATATTTTTCACCAATATAAAATAAAAAGACCTAGTTGCCTAAGTCTTTTCTTTTGTTAGTCAATCCACCAAATCTCTTTATCTAATAAAATGAAGATTAGGTCGATAAACCATAGAATAAAGAATCCACCACAAATCAATAAAACACAAGCTAATACAATACCAACTAGGTTTTTCTTTGCAATAGAACGGATTAAACGATAGATGTTACCTAAAACTCCCCAAAATAAATTCAAAATAAACTTAACTATTTTAGGTAGACCTTCAATTGCTTTTACTAAATCATTCATTTAGTTATCCTCCTTTTATATAAAAATTATAGCATTAATTTAATTCGAATTAAACATAATAATGATAATTTTATATAAATTTTACAAATTATTTTAATTTTAACTATTTTAAATACTCCTTTAAATACTTTCCTGTCCACGAATTCTCGTTTTTAACAAGTCCCTCAGGTGTTCCAGCATAAATAATTTCTCCACCCTTATCTCCACCTTCTGGACCTAAATCAACAATATAGTCCGCAAGCTTAATTACATCAAGATTATGCTCAATAATAATAATACTAGCTCCCTGATCACGCATTTTTAATATTACGTTCATCAGTCTCTTTATATCATCAATATGAAGACCAGTTGTTGGCTCATCCAATATGTATAGGGTTTTATCAGTCACCTTTGAATGCAGCTCATATGAAAGCTTAACTCTTTGTGCCTCTCCACCAGATAGTGTTGTAGATGATTGACCAAGCTTAATATAGCCAAGACCAACCATTAGCATAGTTTCTAGCTTTGATTTAATTTTAGGGATTGAATCAAAAAACTCATATGCTTCCTCAACTGTCATATCAAGAACTTGAGCAATATTTTTTCCTTTAAATGTACAATCTAGAGTTTCACTATTATATCTTGTTCCACCACATGCCTCACAAGGAACGTAAACATCAGGTAAAAACTGCATCGAAATACGCTTTACACCGTCACCCCAGCATGATTCACAGCGTCCACCCTTTACATTAAATGAAAATCTTCCTTTATCATAGCCTCTCATTTTAGCAGTAGTTGTTTGGGCAAATAGGTCTCTTATATCATCAAAAACCCCTGTGTATGTTGCAGGATTAGATCTAGGTGTACGGCCAATCGGAGACTGAGATATTTGAATAACTCTATCAATGTTTTCAAGACCTTTGATCTCCCTACATTTACCTGGATAAACCTTTTTCGCCTTATATAGCCTTACATATAAATTCTTATAAAGTACCTCATTAACTAAAGTAGATTTACCAGAACCAGAAACACCTGTAACTAGAGTTAATGTTCCTAGAGGTATTTTCACATTCACTTTCTTTAAATTATGACATTCCGCTCCTTTGATTTCAAGGAATTTACCATTACCTTTTTTTCTTTCGGTTGGAACATCTATTTTCTTTTTTCCTGATAGGTACTGACCAGTTATGCTTTTTTCATTAGCCATTACCTCCTCAGGTGTACCAGCCGCAACGACCTCTCCACCATGAGCACCAGCACCTGGTCCAATATCAACTAAATAATCGGCCTGAAGCATAGTATCACTATCATGCTCTACAACAATTAAGGTATTTCCTAAATCCCTCATTTCCTTCATTGTATCAATAAGCCGTTGATTATCACGCTGATGAAGTCCTATTGATGGTTCATCTAATACGTATAATACACCCGTTAGTTGCGAACCAATTTGAGTTGCAAGCCTAATTCTTTGCGCTTCTCCTCCAGATAATGTATCAGCACCACGGGCAAGAGTTAAATATTCTAGCCCAACATTTATTAAGAAGCGTAATCTATCCTTAATCTCCTTAATACACTGACGTCCTATTTGCATAGCCTCATTTGATAATTCAATATTGTTAAAGAAATTATATAAATCCTCAATTGACATTTGACATAAATCATCAATTGATTTATTCGCAATCTTGATTGATAAAACAGCTGGATTAAGACGTTTTCCGTGGCAGGTTTGACACTCACGCTCTACCATATATCCCTCAATCCAATCACGAATCCATTCAGAGTTAGTTTCTAAATAACGTCTCCTAAAGTTTGTAATAACTCCCTCGTAATAATCAACCTTATCATGATTTCTACCACTTGATGATTTCATCTTAAATGAAATTTTATCAGGTGATCCATATAAAATAATTTTTTGATCCTTTTTAGGAAGATCAACAAACTTCTTTTTCATATCTATTTTATAATAATCACAGGTCTGAATAAGCTCAAGATTAGTTAAATTATCCTTTTCTTGATTTTTGTACGGGATTATTGCACCATCATTTAGTGATTTATCTGGATCAATCACTAAATCCTCTGATACCTCTAGACGATGACCAAGTCCATTACATTCCGGACATGCACCAAGAGGTGAATTAAAAGAGAAAAGCCTTGGTTCAATTTTTGGCATTGTAAACCCGCATTCTTTACATGCATAATGCTCTGACAAAAATATTTCCTTATCATCATATAAGACTTTACAATATCCATCTGAAAATTTTAATGCTACCTCTAAAGCTTCAACAGCTCGTTGTCTAACTCCTTCTTTTATAACAAATCTCGATACTACTATATCAATATCGTGCTCTTTATTTTTATCAAGGTCTGGCATTGATTCTATATCAACGATTTGTCCATCAACTCTCGCACGGACAAAGCCCTCCTTTAAAAATTTTTCAAATACTGCCTTGTGCTCTCCTTTTGAATGCATTATAACTGGGGACAAAACCCATACCTTTGAGCCCTCGGGAAAACCTAATATCTTCTTAAGCATTTCTTCTTTTGTCTCACCTGCTATAGGAATATTATGATTTGGGCAATATGGTATACCTATTCTTGCATATAGTAGACGCAAAAAATCATATATTTCGGTAACCGTACCAACAGTTGAACGAGGATTTTTGCTTGTTGATTTTTGATCTATTGATATTGCCGGAGACAATCCGTCAATAGAATCTACATCAGGCTTTTCACTTCCACCAAGAAATTGGCGAGCATATGGTGATAATGATTCAATGAATCTTCTTTCTCCTTCTTGGAAAATTGTATCAAATGCCAAGCTAGATTTTCCTGAGCCAGATAAGCCAGTTAGTACAACAAGCTTATTTTTAGGTAATTCAATATCAATATTTTTTAAATTGTTTTCTCTTGCACCTTTTATTACTAATTTATTCATACATTACTACTCCTAAAAACTATTCTTCCATATTTGCTTCCTCTATTATTTGCAGGAATTCATCTTCACTCATGACCCGAATTCCTAATGTTCTTGCTTTTTCAAGCTTAGAGCCAGCACTTTCTCCTGCTATGACGACATTAGTATTCTTTGAAACACTATCAATACACTTACCACCAAGTGCTTCAATAATTCTCTTAGCTTCTGACCTTTCATATTTTGTAAGGCTTCCAGTAAGTACAACCTTCTTACCGGTAAAGAAAGATTCCTTTACCTCAACCTTATCCTCGCTTGTCTTAAGTCCTAGCTCCTTAAGAGTTGAGACTAACCTTCGATTATCCTCATCCTTAAACCAAGCCACAACCTCAGAAGCAATAACTTCACCTATATCTTGAATTTGGCGCATAGCTTCAAAATCAGCATCTAATAAAGCATCAAGTGATAAATAAGTTTGAGCAAGAATACGCGATACCTTCGCGCCACAGTGCCTAATACCTAGTCCAAAAATAAGTCTTGATAAATCCTGTTTTTTTGATTCCTCAATTGCATTTAATAGCTTATCAACACTTTTTTGACCCATTCTATCTAAATTAAGCATCTCATCTTTTTTTGTATAAAGAGTAAAAATTTCTGGAATTGACCTTACAAGACCTTTTTGATATAAAAGTCTTACCATTTTCTCACCTAGTGTATCAATATCATATGCAGGCTTAGATGCGAAATGAATTAATGCATTAATTCTTTTTTCCTCACAATTAGGATTAACACAATAATAATCCGCCTCACCCGGCTTCCTCACAATAGGCTCATTACATGAAGGACATCTTGATATCATCACAAAAGGCTTTGCATCTGCTCCACGCTCTTCCTCAACCGCTTTAACAACCTCAGGAATAACATCGCCCGCCTTACGAATTACAATTGTATCATTAATATGAATATTTCTTTCTATTATAAAATCCTCATTGTGAAGCGTAGCTCTTGATATAACAGAGCCTTGAACCTCCACAGGCTTAAAGCACGCCACTGGGGTAATATTTCCTGTTCTACCAACCTGGAAAATAATATCATTAAGCTTAGTATGAACCTCAGTTGGAGGGAATTTGTAAGCAATCGCCCATTTTGGGTACTTAGATGTAACTCCTAGCTCATCCTGCTCCTTAAAGCTATTAACCTTAAGTACAATTCCATCAATATCATATGGTAAGCTATCACGCATTTCTCCCATTTTACTAATGTACTCTATTACCTCATCAATATTCCTACATAGCTGATAATTAGGATTTACCTTAAATCCAATATTAGCCATTTCCTTAAGGGCATCATTTTGATTATCTGCACCAAAGCCAGTTGTTGCATAATACAAAAATACATCTAAATTCCTTTTAGCAGCAACCTTTGGGTCAAGCTGACGAATTGAACCTGCAGCTGCATTACGACAATTAGCAAATAATTCCTCCTCATTAAGCTCGCGCTCCTCGTTAAGCTTAATAAGGCTCTTTTTAGGCATAAAGATTTCACCTCTAACCTCTAATGTTAAAGGTTTTGAAAGCTTTAATGGAACTGATTTAATTGTTCGAACATTACTAGTAATATTCTCACCCTTAACTCCATTACCTCTTGTAGCTGCCCGAACTAAAATACCATTCTCATATCTTAAAGAAACAGATAAACCATCAATTTTAAGTTCACATACGTAGCAAGCATCAGGTGTTACCTTTCTAACCCTTGAATCAAACTCTCTAAGCTCATCATAGCTAAACGCATCAGCTAAGCTCATCATAGGAACCTCATGAGTTACTGATTCAAATTTTTTTAAGGCCTCTCCACCAACTCGACTAGTTGGAGAGTTAGGATCCTTAAATTCAGGATGTAAAGCCTCTAGCTTCTCTAGCTCAACCATTAATCTATCATACTCATAATCCTCCATAGTAGGATTATCCTTGTTATAATAATCATCATTTGCCTTATCAAGAATCTTGACAAGCTCTACCATTCTTTCTTTTGCGTCCATAAAATCACCTATTTTCAATATACATATATTTTACCACAGATGACTGGTTTTAACTACAACTTTAAGAACAAATTAAGTTGTGGTATAATCATACCTGAAAGGATTTGATATTATGGAAAGAACCGCAATTGAAATAAAAAAAATATCGATTAAAAATTATCTTAACGAAGTTAGTTTTAATGCATTTGCTGGTCAAATTGTAGGAATACTAACAAAAAACGATGATATTAGTACTACCCTATTTGATATTTTAGCAGGCAAAAAAAAATTAAATGATGGAAAAATATTCTATTTCAATCACAACATAAAAAAAGAAAAAAAATATCTTTTGAACTTTGTTGGTTTTATGCCATATAATCAAATAACTTTTTCCAAAAAAACAATAAAAGATTATTTCGCCTATAGCGCTAGCTTCTACCAAGGAGATTTCTACACAAATATAAATAATTTATTAGAGCGTTTCAATTTAAATCCTGATACTCTCATTGAGGATTTAAATAAGGAGCAAACCTCTATTATTTCATTTATTGATTCGATTTTTTTTGAGCCTGAGATACTTATTTTAAATTCACCATTTAAAAATGCTAGTGTATCTACAATAAAAAAAATGAGCATCATTCTCTCAGACTTTAAGCAAAGAGGATATTGTGTCGTAATAATTCAATCGTCATTTGATGGAATAATTATTTGTGATAATACCTATATTGTAGAAAATCAAAAAATAATCGAATATGAAGCCTACAAAAAAACAAAAAGCTATAAAAAGATTTATTTAGAATTAACTAACGAGGAGGATTTAAAATATATATTGGGGTTATCTTTAAAAACTTTATATCAAAATGATTTAAAGATCAGCTTCATATATAAGGATGATGTAAATTCGTTAGTTAAATCACTTAATAAGCTAAATATTATTGATATTAAAATTGAGGACCCAAGCCTCGACGAGGTTGATGATGGTATTTAAGCACGATATTTCATCATGTAAAAAAATAGGCATTATATTTACCTGCATAATGCTTGGGTTTATGCTGTTAGGACTATGTCTATATCCTCTTTACTATAGCTTTAAGGATTCACTTTATACCTGGTTTAGTTCACTTCCTGAAGAAACGCTTCTTGCGTTTGGAATTAATTTAGATAATTTTCAGAGTATTATGTCATACTATTCGTTTTTAATGACTGTAATACTTATTATCGCTGCACTATTTGCGAGCTATCTTGGATTTTATTTAATCCTAACTGATAGAAAAAATAACGCAGCTAGCTTCTATGAGTTAAAGCCTATTAATGATGCACAAATCATCAAGCAAAAGCTTGCGGCGGGCATCACAATACTATTATGCTCAGTAATTATCTATCATATCATTTCAACTATCTTAATATTAATATTTAAAAATGATGCTGTTAATATTTGGGTTATCTTTCAAATGAATTCCTCAATTTTTTTACTTGAGCTAGTATTTTATTTAGTTGGAATGATAGTTGCATTTTTCGTTAAAAAAAGTCGTACATTTATTATACCAAGTGTTATAATAATTATAATATTTGAGGCACTAAATTTAGTTGAAAGAGGTTTTAAACTTAAATTCTTAAAATATATTAACCCTTTTTCATATTTTAATATTACAGATATTATTAATCAGGGTAAATATCAGTATCGCTTTATTATAATAACTGCATTTATTGTGTTTTTCTTATACTTCTTTATTACAGGATTATACGAATCTCAACAAGAAAAAATAGGCAATTAAAAAGGAGAATTGTGTTGGGTACACAACATTGATTCTCCTTTTTATTCTAATTTATTGCCTTAATTTCATAATAATACGCAATCACAGATGATGCTAGTAAGCACTGAGCAGGATAATATGTATATAAGCATAAGATATTATAAATTTCGTATCCAGAGCCAAAATTAGCTAGTACTAATGAAAAATCCGATATATAGAATAAAATAGCACCTACTAATATAATTATATTCTTTTTATTTCTATAACTTAATACATTAGAAATTGTTTTTCCAAGCATAAAGGAAATAATTATCGCATATATGTAAATCATTGGTGCGATATTTCCAAAATCTAATCCAGGTATTAATGACAAGAGTAATACTGATATTACTATTACAGCTATAATAGGTATTATATCTTTAATACTAGGCTTATATAAATTCATAAAACTTATTAAAAATATTATGTGTCCTATTGCGAATAAAATAGCGCCGAAAATAAAATTATATGCAATTACAACATCTGCAATAAACGCTATGGTTAAACCTGAAAATAATAGCATTTGAAAAGCACATGGTTTTTTAGAATTTAATGCTTTCATACCAATATAACCGTTAGCCATATTAACAACAACAAATAAAAAGCTAGCAAGACCTTTAAATAGTACTAAAACATTTTTTGAAATATTTGTAAATCTTAAACCATAATATACGCTATTGCATGCCATCACTGCAATAAATAAAATTAAATTAATAATTATAACTCTTCTTTTCATCGCATAATCATCCTAACAATTTTTTCATATAGTTTCTTTCTTGGTTGATATCTCATTGGAAGATCAATAATATTCTTTTTATTCACAATGCTCTTATAATGAGTAAAGGTTTCGAAGCCTTTCTTTCCATGATATGAACCAATTCCAGAAGCCCCAAAGCCACCAAAAGGCATATGTGATGTAGCTAAATGAATAATTGTATCATTAATGCAGCCTCCACCAAAGCGAACTTGTCTAAGTAAATGATTAATACTTCTTTTATTTGTTGAAAAATAATAGAACGCAAGAGGAGCATCATGACTATTAATATATTCAATAGCCTCATCTAAACTATCATATGTCATAATTGGTAGTAGTGGTCCAAATATTTCTTCTTGCATTATCGGATCAGTTGATTCAACATTATCGATAATAGTAGGTTCAATTTTACGACTTTCTCTATTAGAATTTCCACCATATACAACCTTAGACTTATCAATAAGTCCTAGTAATCTGTCAAAATGATGTTCTGTTATAATTTTACCCAAAGAATCATTTAAAAGAGGATTTTCTCCATATTGCTTAATTATCTGTTTTTTTAGCTCCTTAATTAATTCATCCTTAATTTTTCTATCACATAAGATATAATCTGGCGCTACACATGTTTGGCCTGCATTTAATATTTTACCAAAAATAATTCTTTTAGCTGCTAATTTAATTTTAGCAGTACTATCAACTATACAAGGACTTTTTCCACCTAATTCAAGTGTAACAGGAATTAGCTTTTCACATGCTTTTTCATAAACGATTTTACCAACAGTTTTTCCACCAGTAAAGAAAATATAATCAACGTTAGTATTTAAAACGTATTGATTTTCCTCATGACCACCAAATATTGTCACAACCTCTTCACTTTTAAAGACAGAATCTAAAATCTTTTTCATTACAACATTCGTATATTTAGAATAACGGCTTGGTTTAAATACTACTGTATTCCCAGCAGCAAACGCCTCAATTATTGGATCAAATGATAATAAGAGTGGATAATTCCAAGGACTCATTATTAATACTACTCCATATGGAGATGGAACCATAAAGCTTTTAGCAAAAGTTTGAGCAAGGGGAGTTTTTACCTTTTTAAATTTAGCAAACTTTTTAATATGCTTAATCATATAATTAAGTTCATCATAAACAAGACCTACCTCGCACATATATCCCTCAAAATGACTCTTTCCTAAATCATTTTTAAGGGCATCTAAAAGCTCGATTTCATTTTCCTTCATAGCCTTTTTTAAAGCCTTTAGCTTGTTCTTTCTATCCTTAATATTTAATGTATTTCCGGCTAAGAAATAATTTCTTTGCTTTTCAACTAATTCATTAATCTCTTGTTGTGTCATGATTTGTCCCCTTAACTATATAAAACATTTTCTTCATTTGCTTCTTATCCCACATTACTGGTACAGGATATAATGGATTTGCCTCATGAAGAGCATATTTAACCATTTGATCAATATCCTCTTCCTTAATACAATCAATATGCTTATCAATATTTAATGCATCACATAATTCAGTAAGACGAGCCATAAATACATTATATTTTTCTTCTTTAGAAACATTCTTATCTCCTAAACCAATATAATCATATATTTTAGCTATTTTTTTATAAATTTTCTTACCATACTCTTTTAGTACATGTGGTAAAATTACCGCGTTTGCATACCCATGTGGTACATTATATTTTCCACCTAAGGTGTGAGCAATTGCATGAACATAGCCCACATATGACTTAGAGAATGCACGACCAGCCTTATGAGACGCTACGAGCATGTTTTGTAGACTATCATCTGTATGATTATTTGTAGCATCTTCTATATTTTTAAAAATTAAATCTATTGCTTCAAGCGCGTCTGCTCTTGTTTTTTTAGTAGTGCTTCTACCAATATATGCTTCAAGCGCATGAGTTAGAGCATCTAGACCAGTTGTAGAAACAAGCTTAGAGGGAAGATTTTTAATAAGCTTACAATCTAAGACAGCATATGATGGAATTAAAGGAAAATCATTTATTGCATACTTATGTCTAGTTTCGCTATCGGTTATAACTGCCGCAAGTGTAGTCTCACTACCTGTACCGCAGGTTGTTGGAATGGCAATTAAAGTTGGAATTTTCTTCCTTACATGTAAAATTCCTGCGAGATCTGAAAGCTTCTTCTTTGGTCTTGCGCATAGTGCACCTAAAGCCTTGGCGGTATCCATTACAGAACCTCCGCCTAATGCGATTAGACAGTCACATTTATCCTCTTTAAATTGTTTAAGAGCATTATTGACTACATCTGATGTAGGATTTGGGCATACATCAGAAAATAATGAATATGAAATATTATTTTCATTCAAACTATTAAATAAGTCATCACATAGTCCAACTGATAAAATCCCACTATCAGTTACTATCATTGGCTTATTCTTTTTATTTCCTTTAATTATGCCTGAAATATCCTCAACATGATTAAATATTATAGGATCACGATATGGTAAAATTGGCAAAGCTATTCTAAATATTATTTGATATGTTCTTGCATATAATTTATAAAATGGATTCATATTATTTCTCCTCATGTAATCTATAATCTTCTAATTTTTCTGCTATTTTTATCAAAGAATCGTAAAATATTACTCTATTTTCATCAGATATTACTTTCCCACATTCATCAAATATAGCATTTATTCGTTCTATTATATTAGAAGCTATCTTTTCTCCCTTATTAGTCAGTCTAATTACTGTATTATATTTCTTTTTATCACTTTCACCTAAAAAGGTTATATATTTATTCTCTTCAAGTTTTTTAAGAGACCTTGAAATTGAAGCTTTATCTTCACAGCATAAATTAACTAAATCTTTCGATGTTAGATTATTATCATTAGATAAATAATAGATACACGCAACTGATGTGCTATTCAAATCATACTGCCTCATTTCATTTGATTTTATTTGAAAAATTGCTCTATTTATTTTTGTAATAGAACTTGTAAAAGCCTTAAATCTATCCATTAAATATCACCTGATTAAATATTAACACTATCTTGTTGAAAAATCAACTAATTAAACCAAAAGAAAAAGCTATAAAAATCGAATATAACGATCTTTATAGCTTTATATATAATTATTTAGTCTCTTTTATTGAAGCTACAGCGCATTCAGTTGTGATAAACATAGATGCAATGCTTGATGCATTTAATAATGCACTTCTTGTAACCTTAGTTGGATCAACAATACCAGATTCTAGCATATTAACCCATGTACCAGTCTTGGCATCGAAGCCAACTCCTTTATCTGCAGAAAGTGCTTTTTCCACTATTGCCTTTCCGTCATATCCAGCATTTTCTGCTATTTGATATAAAGGCTCACATAATGAGTCAAGAACAACCCTGATTCCCTTTTCAACATCAGGAATATCAGATGATACCTTATCCTTAACCTCATTGTACGCCTCTATTAATGCTAAACCACCACCTGCTACAATACCTTCACGTTTAGCAGCCTTTGTAGCATTTAATGCATCCTCAAGACGAAGTTTCTTCTCTTTAAGTTCAGTTTCTGTAGGTGCACCAACCTTAATTAATGCAACTCCATTAGATAATCCAGCAATACGCTTTCTAAGTTCCTTCTTTTGTGATTCATTATCACTATTGGCAATTTTAACCTTAATCTCTTCTATTCTTTCATTTAAGGCATCCTTATCTCCAATACCTTCAATAATAGTAGTATTATTCTTTTCTACTATTACCTTCTTGGCAGATCCTAAATCATCTATAGTTAAGTCAGTTAGCTTCATGCTTAAATCCTTTGAACAGAACTTAGCACCAACGAATGCAGCTATATCCTTAAGAGTATCAACTCGATTATCACCAAAGCCTGGTGCCTTAGTAGCCACAACATTGAAGGTTCCTCTTAACTTATTTAAAATAATTGTTGATACAGCCTCTTGCTCAATATCATCTGCAATTATAAACAAAGGCTTACGATCAGATACTACCTGCTCAAGTACTGGTAAAATATCTTGAATTGCCGAAATTTTCATATCTGTTACAAGAATATGAGGATTTTCAAGGACAATCGAATTCTTTGAATCATCCTCAAGCATGTATGGAGAAATATAGCCTTTATCATATGATAATCCATCAGTTAATTCTAACGTTGTATCGAATCCCTTAGATTCATCCACATTAATAATTCCTTCGTCTCCAACCTTTTCCATTGCATCCGCAATTAAACTACCTATTTCAGCTGAACCTGAAGAAATAGTGGCTACAGACTCAACATCCTTACGTTCATTAATCTCCTTTGTATTATTCAATAATGCTTGAGATACCTCTTTAGCTGCCATATTAATTCCCTCACGCATTAATACAGGGTTTGCACCCTTATCAATCGCCTTGATTCCATTTTTAATCATAGTTTGCGCAAGTAATGTAGCTGTTGTAGTACCATCACCAGCCTCATCATTTGTGTTATTTGCAACCTCATACACTAGCTTAGCTCCCATATTCTCATATGGATCCTCAAGCTCTATTTCCTTTGCAATTGAAACACCATCATTTGTAATAAGTGGTGATCCAAATCCCTTATCAAGAACAACATTACGTCCCTTTGGTCCTAAAGTAATCTTTACTGCGTCAGCTAATTTATTAGCTCCATTAACCATTGCATTACGTGCATCCTTACCATATATAACATTCTTTGCCATAATTAATTAGTCCTCCTCAATAATTGCACTTATACTTGAAAGTGAAACGATTTCGTATTCTTCACCATTATCCTCAATCTTTTCGCTACTATAGCTCTTATAATATACCTTATCTCCAACATGAAGTGGCATATTTACCTTTTTACCATCAGCTAAAACACCATCACCAACAGCTACAACTGTTGCGTATTTTGATTCTACATCCTTTGTAGAAAGTACAATTCCACTTGATGTAGTTTCATTTTTATGTTCTTTTTTTACTAATACATTATCAAATAAAGGTTTAATCATTTTTCTTTTCCTCCAAATTAATCTATTGTTATATATCTCTTTGTATTAGATTCGGGTTGATTTTTATTAATTAATAAAGTTAAAACACCATCCTCTAAACGAGCCTTGATATCTGACTCAGTAATATTTTGTCCAACGTTGAAGCTTCTTTCATATGATCCACTGAATCGTTCTTGACGAATAACCTTGTGCTTTTCACGAATAGCCTCTTTTCTATTAAACTTTGCCTGGATTGTTAAATATCCGTTTTCAAGCGATAAATGAATATCACTCTTCTTTACATCTGGCATCTCAATATTCATTTCATAATGATCACCAGCGTCAATGATATCTGTTTTCATTAAATTGTGATGATTGCTTTCCTCAAAAAAATCATCAAAGAAAGGGTCCATTAAATTATAATAACTACGTGTTAAATTATGCATAAAATTTTCCTCCATTCTTTCTTGGCACTCTCGTACCTTGATTGCAAATATAGTTTAGTACTATTTTTTGGCACTGTCAATCCTACTATGCCAAAAAATATTATGAAAACGTTTTCTATATGCTAAAAATAAAACTATTAAGATTGAATCCTAATAGTCTATTAATATCCATATGTAATTTTTATATTTTTCTAATTGATGGATGTGATGCTAAAAGTTTCTTAAGTCCATATGGCATAGCAAATGCAACAGTAATAATATCACCCTTTTTATCGACTACAAGTCCATCACCAAATGCCTTATGATTAATCTTATCTCCAGTTGAAATAATATCATTATGCTCCTCTACCTCCATTGGCTTTGCTTTCTTTTGATAGTTAGCACTTGTATTTAAGAATTGCTTAGGAGCATTTCCAATAATATTTAGATTTTCCTTTCCCATTTCTTTAATATACCGAGATTCAGCTGTTGCCTGTTGGGTACCATACATAAACCTATTTCGAGCATTTGTTATATAAAGCTTTTCCTTAGCTCTGGTAATACCAACGTAACATACACGTCTTTCCTCTTCACGCTCTTCATCAGACTGACAATTAATACTAGGAAATAATCCTTCCTCCATAGCTACCATAAATACTACTCGATACTCCAATCCCTTAGCCTGATGATATGTCATTAATTTAATACAATCTGTAGACTCATTTTTATTATCAACATCTGTTCTTAATGCTAAATCATATAAAAACTGACTAAGCCTTTCAAGCTTACTGCCTTCATAATATTCATAGGCTTCCTTTAATACAGATTTAAGTTCTAGAACATTATCAAGTCTATCCTTACCTTCTTCGCCTTCATTTTGCAGCATATTTAAATAGCCAGTTTTATTTAATATTTCATCGATTATAGTTATAAACTCTGTATTATCATCATTTAAGAATTCATTAAGCTCTAAAATATTAAATTTAAACGCTATTAAATTATTATAGCCAATGCCTGAAGGAGAGATATGATCAATAGCTTTAAATAATGATTCTTTATTTTCTAACGCAGCCGTAGTTAATTTATCAATTAATGATTGACCAATTTTTCTTTTTGGTTCATTTACAACTCTTCTAAATGAAAAATCATCATCTTGGTTAATTATTAATCGCATATATGCAATCATATCCTTAACTTCTTTTCTTTCAAAAAACGAAAGTCCACCATAAATTGTATACGGAATTTGATATCTAACAAGCATATCTTCAAATTGTCTTGATAAAGCATTAGCACGATATAAAACAGCAAAATCCTTATATTGATATCCTGCTAGATGTAGCTCCTTTATTTTATCAATCACAAACATAACCTCATCATAGCTTGATTGCGTACGGTAATATGTAGGCATTTCTTTACTATCATTATTTGTAAAAAGATTCTTTTTAATTCTATTTTGATTATTTGCTATAACATTATTTGCAATTCTTAGTATTGGATTAGTTGAACGATAATTCTGCTCAAGTAGAATCTGAACAGTATCCTTAAAATCACGTAAAAATAAATCAATATTTCCTACCTTAGCACCTCTAAACGAATAAATTGATTGATCTTGGTCACCAACTATAAAAATGTTTTTATGCTTATTTGCTAGAATTTTAATTAGCTTATATTGAATTATGTTAGTATCCTGAAATTCATCAATCAAAATATATTCAAACTTATTTTGATATTTTTCAAGTAAATCTGGGTATTCCTTAAGCATATCTAATGTAACAGCAATTAAGTCATCAAAATCTAATAAATTTTCTTTAATTAGTCTAGCATTATATTCATCCATGACCGTATTCACACATGATTTAAGAGCAATGTTTTTTGTAACAAATGGTTCAAGGTTCTTTATATTAGAAATAATTGAATGAATAGTCTTAGGATTATATTCCTTTTGATCATATCCTTTATCTTTCATTATTTCTCTGATAATTTTTATAGAATCATCAGAATCGATTATAGTAAAGTTCTTACGATAGCCTTTATATCCATCTAACTCAATCCGTAATAATTTTGCGCAAAACGAATGGAATGTAGATATCCACATATATTTAAGATTTTCGTTTGTTAAACTGCTGATACGCTCACGCATTTCTCTAGCAGCCTTATTAGTAAATGTAACTGCTAAAATATTAGTTGGTAAAATACCTAAATCTAAAATTAAATGAGCTATACGATAGGTAAGTACTCTCGTTTTTCCAGACCCTGCACCAGCCATAACCATTACAGGCCCCTCGGTAGTTACTACGGCCTCTCTTTGCTTATCATTTAAAGTATCTAATTCCACTCTTTCACATCCTCTAGTCTTTGATTGATTCGATATATTCCTCGTATGTAGTCATCTTATCCTTAATGCCGTCAGCCTCAAAGCTTATGATTCTATTCGCAACTGTTTCAAGTAACTCAGCATCATGACTTGAAAATAAAATATTTCCCTTAAAATTAGTCATTCCTTCGTTTAATGCAGTGATTGATTCAAGATCTAAGTGGTTTGTTGGGTCTTCCATCAATAACACATTTCCACCTTCTAGCATCATTTTAGCTAATATACATCTAATCTTTTCACCACCTGAAAGTACAGTAGATCTCTTAGTAGATTCCTCTCCACTAAAAAGCATTCTTCCAAGCCATCCACGAATAAATGATTCTGTTTGGTCTTCTTTAGAAAATTGACGTAGCCAATTAATTAAATCTAGGTTTTCATTTTGGAAAAATTCCTTATTATCTTGAAGAAGGAATGATGTTTGAGTTGTAACTCCCCACTTATAAGAACCACTATCAGCTTCTTCACGACCAAGTAAAATATTAAATAAAGTTGTTATAATCATTGAATTTTCAGCTAAGAAAGCAATCTTATCACCCTTTCTAACTGTAAAAGAAAGATTTTCAAATAATCCCTTTTTAGTTAAATTTTCAACGAATAATATATCATTTCCAACCTCACGATTTTGTTTAAATCCAATAAATGGATATTTACGATTTGATGGCTCTATATCCGTAATAACCAACTTTTCTAAAAGCTTCTTACGGCTTGTAGCTTGTCGTGCCTTTGATTTATTAGCACTAAATCTTGCAATAAATTCTTGAAGCTCCTTCGCCTTTTGCTCAGCCTTCTTATTTTGGTCCTTCATTTGCTCAAGCATTAATTGACTTGATTCATACCAGAATTCATAGTTACCAACATATAGCTTAATCTTACCATAATCAACATCACAAATGTGTGTGCATACATTATTTAAAAAATGACGGTCATGAGATACAATTAATACAGTGTTGTCAAAGTTAAGCAAGAAATTCTCAAGCCATCTAGTTGATTTATAATCAAGATTGTTTGTAGGCTCATCTAATAACAAGATATCTGGGTTACCAAATAATGCCTGAGCAAGTAATACCTTTATTTTTATTTTAGCATCTAGCTCACCCATATATTGATAATGATATTCATCAGAGACACCAAGACCATTTAATAATGTAGCCGCGTCAGCCTCTGCCTCCCAGCCGTTTAGCTCCATGAATTCACCCTCAAGCTCAGAAAGCTTCATTCCCTCTTCATCAGTTAAATCAGCCTTAGCATAGTAAACTTCCTTTTCATCCATTATCTCAACAAGTCTTTTATGTCCTAAAAGTACTGTTTTCATAACAGTTTGATCGTCGAAGGCGTTTTGATTTTGTCTTAAAACAGACATTCTTTCCTTTGGATCCTTGACTACTTGACCCTCAGTTGATTCTAATTCTCCTGATAAAAGCTTTAAGAATGTTGATTTACCAGCTCCATTGGCACCAATAATGCCATAGCAATTCCCTTTATCGAATTGAATATTAACCTTATCAAATAGTTTTCTTGAACCATATTGTAGGCCTAAATTGACAGTTTTTAGCATATTTTTTTCTCCTTTATTTCGTGCAAAAAGCCGCCAATGGCAGCCTTTTATTATATTGTAAATGATGATTTCAAGCTAGCAGTGCAATTGAAAATCAAGTTATCCTTTGTTGAATCCTTATCTGTACAATAGTATCCATTTCTTACGAATTGATATCTATCTAATGGCTTAGTATCCTTAAGTGATTCTTCAACGAATCCTTTATACACTACTAGGCTATTAGGATTTAGCTTGTCGAATAAATCCCAATCCTTATTCTCCTCATTTTCAGGAATAAGTAATGATTCAAATTGATTGAATGTAGCAGGAATAGCTGTAGTAGCTTCTACAAAATGAATATTTCCATTTGGCTTTCTTTCGTTAAATCCTGAACCAGATTTAGTTTGTGGATCATATGTACATAGCAATTCTACTATATTACCATTTTCATCATAAACAACATCGTTGCATTTGATGAAATAAGCATGCATTAAGCGAACCTCTATATCCTTAGATAATCTCTTCCACTTCTTGTTAGGTTTTTCTAGCATGAAGTCATCTTTTTCAATATATAAATGACGACTAAACGCAATTTTTCTAGAGCCCATTTCTTCATTTTCTTGATTATTTGGACAATCTAAATACTCAATTTGTCCCTCTGGATAATTTGTAATTGTTACCTTTAGCGGATTAATTACTGCATTAGGGCGTGAAACCTTAAGTTTTAAATCATCACGTAAGAAATTATCAAGTAGTGAAAAATCAATAGTTGAATTTACTCTTGAAAGTCCAGTTGAGATAATAAAGTTCTTAATTGCCTCTGGAGTAAATCCCTTTCTTCTTAGACCAACTAATGTAGGCATACGACAATCATCATATCCAGAAACCTTGTTAGCATCTACTAAAGCTCTTAAATAACGCTTAGATAGTACAGTATTGGCAATATTCAAGCGTCCAAATTCATATTGATGAGGAGTTGATTTAACATCACAATGTTCAATAACCCAATCATATAATGGGCGATGATTATCATACTCAATTGAGCATAGAGAATGTGTTACACCCTCAAATGCGTCCTGAAGAGGATGAGCAAAATCATACATCGGATAAATACACCACTTATCTCCTTGACGGTGGTGAGTATTGTGAATGATACGATAAATAACTGGGTCACGCATGTTAATATTTGGACTCTTCATATCAATTTTAGCTCTAAGTGTTTTTTCACCATCAGCGTATACACCATTTTTCATTTCTTCAAACAAACGTAAATTTTCTTCTACACTACGATTGCGATATGGTGATTCAACACCCTCACCATTATTTGTATCACGCATTTTACTCATTTCTTCTTGAGATAGGTCATCAACATATGCTAAGCCCTTTTTAATTAATAGAATTGCTTGATCATATGTAGCATCAAAATAATCTGAGCCATAAAAGATATTAGCTGGTTCATATCCTAGCCATCTTAAATCCTCAATAATAGCGTCAACGAATTCTTGTTTTTCCTTTGTTGGATTTGTATCATCGAAACGAAGATTAGTTTTACCATTAAATGCTTTTGCAGTTTCAAAATCGGTAATAATAGCTCTTGCATGTCCGATATGTAAATATGCATTTGGTTCAGGAGGGAAACGGGTAATAATCTCTTTTACCTTTCCTGACTCTAAATCATTTGCCATAATTGTTTTAATAAAATTTGAAGTTTCTTCCATAAACATCACCTATTTGTCATTATACTATATTTTTCCTGTTTTTCCTAGAGTAAGAAACCATTTTCATGATTTTTTAAAAGTAAAGAAAACGCAAAAAAAAGGGATGCAAAATATAACTATTTTTGATCCCTTCTTAGTTATTTATTTAGTTTCTTTCTTTCCAAAAAAACAACCATACGCTAAAGCTGCTAAAACACCACCAGCAAGTGGAGCTAAAATCCAAATCCAAACTTGCTTTAATGATTCTGAATTACCTGCAATTGCCTGTAATACAGCTGGAGCAATACTTCTTGCAGGATTTACTGATGTACCAGTAAAGCCAAGACCAATTAAATGGACAAGTGTTAATGTAAGACCAATAACAACTCCCGCAATTTTACCATTTCCATGTTTAGAATCGGTAACAGATAATATTACAAATCAAGTGAATATACTTTATATTTGGCTTGTTTTTCTTCTTTTATCAAATTTTTATTAA
>CAMELE010000025.1 GCA_945923475.1 uncultured Mollicutes bacterium | reverse complement strand
TTATTGTAGTTTATCCGTTAGAAACACCTTATGAAGTAGATTTAGGAATAGTAGACCAATTAATAACTTATAACGAAATAACTAATCTATTTACTGATAGCGATTTATTACCAACAATCAATGCAAAATATTATAGAAACTTTATTTCAACAGTTAGAAATCTACAAGTAAATGAAAAAGCATTAAAACAAGAATTAATTGATATTAATAATAGATTAAGTGCGTTAGAAACTGCTCAAACAAGTACAGTGAGTGAAAGCGAGGTTGTTGAATAATGATATACGAAAAAGATAACCTATATTATTTAAAAAAAGGAAATGGATATGAACTTGCTAATATAGATATAAAAGTTCGCGGAAAAAGAAAAACATTAGTAATAACAGGAACAAACATTTTTGAACAAATAGAAAATGCAAAAGAATATAGTTATAAAGAATTAGAAAAGGAATTGATAAAATAATTCCTTTTTTTACTAATTAACATAAATATGCTATAATGGTTAAAAGGAGATAGATATTATGGAAATCAGTTATATGATTATACTTGCAATTGTAACTTACATTTTTGGTGCTATTACTAAAATATTTATTGATAAAGTGCCAAACAAGTTTATTCCACTTCAAAATGTATTAATTGGTGTATTTAGTGCATTAATTTGTTATTTTTGTGGAATTGAAACAGATTTATTACAAGCATTTGTATTATGCTTAAGTGCTACTTTAAGTGCTGGTGGTGTTGCAGATTTAGTTAAAATCGCAAAAAAACAACCAATGGGAGATGAATAAATATGATTAAATTAAAATACCCATTAAAATTTGTAGGGATTACTCAGGATTTTGGACTTACACATCGGGCTTTGGATATGGCATGGAATGTCAAATATGGAGGTAAAAATGCCGATATTTATGCTTGTGGAGATGGCGTTGTAGAAAGTATTAGAGATGGTAGAAACAATTCGATGGTTAACGGCGATAGTGGAAACTATGTAACTATTAAATACGCAGATGGATATGAAACAAGAACTTGCCATATGTTAAAAGGTTCTATAACTGTCAAGAAGGGTGATAAAGTTACCAAAGATACTTTAATAGGTAAAATGGGTAATAGTGGTTATTGTGGAAGAAATAAAGCATATCATTTACATTTCATTGTTTGGAAAAATGGAGTTAGAGTTAACCCTAGAAAGCACGTATATGTATATGATGATAATGTAGTTGCTAAATCAAATGAATATAAATTACTTTATTATCATGGCGAAGATCCTATTGAAGAAAAGAAATACATAAAGATTAATGCTAGAAGTGGTGTATGGTGTAGAAAAGGAATAGGATTTAAATATCCTAAATATAAAGCCATACCTTATGGAACTAAATGTGAGTTACTAGAAAAGAATGCAGGAACTTCAAATGGTTACAAATGGGATAAAATTATTTATAAAAATGAAGTTGTTTACTTGCCTAATAAATGGAATATATACCTATAAGCCATTTTTAAGCACTTTAGAGAAGAGTTTTTCAAAAATTAGTATAAATATACTAGTCAAGTGAAAACTCTTTTTATTTGCCTTAAAAAAAGAAATTTAACTTTCTTATCATTTTATATCATTTTTATGTTGATTTTATATAAAATGTATGTTATTATATAAGTGTAATTGAAAGGAGAAAAAATGAAAATAGGGAATAAAAGATATTATTTAAAAGAAAACGTAAAATGTTATTTAGGATTAATAGTATTTTATGGAATTGTAATATTAGAACTTGTAACAATAGCAATTGTAAATGGAGGCAAATAATGGATTATTTAACTTATGTAATAGTGTATGCTATTAAAATATCAATAGCAATATTAGTATTAGCAATTATTTATTATTATTTTATTTGTGAGGTTATTAAAAATAACAAAAAACCTGAATTAGTAAAATGGAATAATAAACACGTAAAAAAAGAAATTGAAAAACAAATGAAAAAATTAGAAAAGAGGAAATAAAAATGTATATTGAATTAGATGATGATGATATTAAAAAATTAGAAAAAGATTTAAAAAAATATTTTATTGATTTACATCGTAAAGGAAATATGGTTGATGTTGAAGAATTAATAGGTATTATTCAAGATTTATTAGTAGAATTAGAAGAACAAAAAGAAAAATATGATGATATGGTTGATTATTATACCAATAACGAACCAGACTACGAGGTGTATTAAAATGATAAGAATGTGTTTATATTTATCAGAAGATAGAAAACAAAAATTACAAGACATAGCAAAAAAAGAAGAAATGTCTTTGAATGCTTTAATTAATAAAATTTTAAAAGAATTCGTAGAAAAGAGGAAATAGAAATGTTTGAAGAATTAAGCAATATTAATGTTAGTGATAAAGTCGAAAATAAAAATGGATTAAGTTATTTATCTTGGACTTATGCTTGGGCTAAAATAAAAGAAAAATGTCCTAATGCAACGTATGAAATAAAAAAATTTGAAAATAATTTGCCTTATGTTTACGATGAAAACACAGGTTATATGGTATTTACAACAATGACAATAAATGATTTAACTTATGAGATGTGGCTACCTGTTATGGATGCAAATAATAAAGCAATGTTGAATCAACCTTATACATACAAAGTTAAAGAATATGTTGATGGTCAAGCAACAGGAAATTATATAGACAAGCGTGTTGAAAAAGCAACAATGTTTGATGTAAATAAAACTATAATGAGATGTTTAGTTAAAAATATTGCTATGTTTGGCTTAGGACTTTATATTTATTCAGGAGAAGATTATCCAGAAGGATATGAATTAACCAAAGAAGATGCCGAAAAAATGGTTGTAAATTTTGGCAAATATAATGGTAAAACTCTAAAAGAAATCAAAGAAACAAATGAAAGTTATTTAGAATTTATTTTAGGATATGAAAAAGCAAGTGAGAATTTAAAAAATGCTTGTTCTATGTTAGTTGGACAACATGAAGATATAAATCTAGAACTAATTAAATTAAAAGAAAAAGCAGAAAGATTAATAATTGAAAAAAATGTAGATAGAGAAGAAATAATAAATGCTTATAAAAAGGTAAATCCAAATATAAAAGAATTATTAGATTTATCTAAAGCACAGCTTAAACAAATTATAGAAAGATTGGAGAAGAAATAATGAATAATGAATTAACATTAAATGAATTATCTAATAAAGTTGTATCATTAGAAAAACAACTTGAAGAACTAAAAAAAGTTGAAATTCAAGCAAAAGAATTTAAAGCACAATTAAAAATTGCAATGGAAAAAAATAATATTACAAAATGGGAAACACCAAATGGTGTTAAAATAACCTTAGTTGAAGATGGAAAAGACAAAATAGTTAAAGAATTTAATGAAGCACTATTTAAAGCATTTAATTTAGATTTATGGGAAGAATATTGCGAAGAAGTTACAAAAAAAGGAAAGGCTGGTTATGTAAGAATTACATTACCAAAAAAAGGTGAAAATAATGATTAATAATGTATTAATTGTAGGTCGTATAACACACGACTTAGAACTTAGAAAAACAAGCACTGATAAATCAGTATGTGAATTTAGTGTTGCAGTAAATAGAATTGGGCAAGATACAACTGATTTTATAACTTGCCAAGTTTGGAATAAACAAGCAGATAACTTAGTAAAATATTGTGAAAAAGGTTGTTTAATAGGAATAGAAGGTTGTCTAAGAATAGACCAATATAAAGATAAAGAAGATAAAATAAGAACTAAGGCTTATGTATTAGCAAATAAAGTATCTTTTTTACAAACAAAAAAACAAGAGGCTAAACAAGAAAAAAATGAAAAACCTAAAGAAGAAAAAGATTTGTTTAAAGAATTTGGGGAAGAAGTAGTTATTGATGAAAAGGACTTGCCATTCTAATTGCCCCTTTTTCTTCGATTTAAGAGGTTTTTATAAAAAATGGTATAAATTATCAAGTTAATTAAAAAAGTTGTTCTACGGGGCTAAAAAGGTGGAATATGGACTTATATAATGAATTGCAATCTAAAATTAAACAATTAGATTATAGTATTAAAAATTTAAGACAAAATGGAACTGAATATGCTAAAGCAGAAAAAGAATATAAAATCTTATTAAGACAAGAATGTTTAAAATTAAGAGATGAAGGTGTGGCAATAGGATTAATAGATAAAACTTGCTATGGTATTCCTAGTGTCGCAGAATTAAGATTTAAGCGTGATGTGGCAAAAACGATATACATGGCGAACTTAGAGGCTATTAATTCAATTAAACTTCAAATGAGATTAATAGAAAGTCAAATACAAAGAGAATATGGAAAGGTTTAGCATATTACAAGATAAAAAAGAATGTTATGTTTGTAAAACTACAAAAGATATTCACATTCATGAAACATACTTCGGGAGAAATAGACAAAATTCAATAAAAGATGGTTGTTGTATTTATCTTTGTAGCAGACATCATAATATGTCAAATGAAGGTGTACATTTTAACCACGATTTAGATTTAAAAATTAAAAAAGAAATGGAAAAAACATGGTGCAAGTACTATAACAAGACAATTGATGATTTTAGAAAAAGATATTATTGTAATTATTTAGACTAGGTTTCTAGTCTTTTTTTGATATAATAAATTTGGAGGATAACATGAAAATAGTATTTGATTATGAATTTGATAATTGGAATGATACAATAGCAAAATGTAGGTCTAATTATTATTATGCTAATGCTCAAAAGAAAAAAGAGATGGAATATGTTAAATGGGAACTAATAAAGCAAAAGATACAGCCAATTACAAAATATCCTATAAAAATAACTTGTTATTGGCATAGAAAAACCAAGCAAGGAGATATTGATAATTTGTCAGTTAAATCAATTTTAGACCAAATGCAAAAGTCAGGAATACTTAAAAATGATAACTTAACTTGCATAACTGAAATACATCACATATATGTGCAGGATACTAAAAATTATTTAGAAATGGAGATTTTTTAAAAATCTTCTTTTTTTATGTTGACATAGTGCTAACTAGGTGCTATATTTAAATTGTACAAGATAGGAGGTGCAAAAATGGAAAAACCAATTATAAGAGTGCAAAAGAATGCGGAAACTACAACTAATAAAATGAGAATTCCACAACAAGTAATCGACAAATGGGGGAAACGATTTTACATGGAAGTGTACAATGACTATATTAAATTAATACCAATAAAGGAGAAATGAAGAAATGAATGATAATAAAAGATATTATTGGATTAAATTAAAAACTGATTTTTTTAATCAAGAAACTATCGATTTTCTCTTATCACAAAAAAATGGTTGTGAATACATAGTCTTATATCAAATGCTATGTTTAAACACGGCAAATAATAACGGAGAAATGTGTTCAAAAATAGGAGAAATGATAGTCCCATATAATGTTGATAAAATAGTAAGAGATACTAAATATTTTGATTTTGATACAGTAACAATAGCATTAGGTTTATTTAAACAATTAGGTCTTATATACGAAGAAAAAGATAAAATACTTAAGATAACAAATTTTAATGAAATGGTTGGCAGTGAAGCAAGTAATCCAAATGCTCAAAGACAAAAAAGATTTAGAGAAAGACAAAAACAATTAAAATTAAGCGTTACGGATAGTAACGTTGATAGTAACGCCAAAAATAACGAAGAGATAGATATAGATATTAGAGATAGAGATAAGAGTATAGATAAAGATATAAATAATATTAATAATACAAATATTAATAATAAGAAAGAAAGAAAGAAAGAAACAAATTATGATAAAATTATCAATTCTATGGTAGAAGATGAAGAAATAAAAAATTCTATTTATGAGTTTATAAAAATGAGAAACTTAATTAAAAAACCTATGACTGATAGAGCATTAACTATGTTAATTAATAAATTAGAAAAATTATCTAGTGATAAAGATATTCAAATTAAGATATTAGAGAAATCTATACTAAAAAATTGGACTGATATTTATGAGTTAAAAGGAGATAACAATGATGGATATATTAGAGAATGTAGTAACGATGATGGAAGCGAATATGCCGAGTTCGTCTAATGATACTTATATAAAAGATGGTTTATTGTATTGTAAAAATTGTGATACACCATTAGAAACAATATTAAATTTTGGTGGAACTGAAAGAAAAGTAAGATGTATTTGTAAATGTGAAGCAGAAAGAATAAAAGAAGAAGAAAGACAAGCAAAAAATAGAGAAAAACAAAGAGAAATAGAAAATCTGCAAAAGCAATCACTTCTAGGTGAAAGATATAAAAATGCTAATTTTAAAAACACTAAAACAGGGATTAATGATAAATTTGATGAAGCATTTAGAAGATGTAAAAATTATTGTGAAGTATCAAGCAAAGTTTTAGAAAATGGATATGGTTTATATATTTATGGTGATAAAGGAACAGGAAAAACGCATTTAACTGCTTGTATGATAAATGAATTAATTAATCAATATAGAACAGTACTATTTACAAACTTTTTTGAAATATCAAAAATAATAAGAGAAGCATACAACAAAAGAAATTCAGAAGAAGAATTGATAAATAAAATAACAAGTGTAGATTTTCTATTTATAGACGACATAGGAACAGAAGTATTAAAAAAGAACGATGAAGATACATGGTTACAAGGCGTTGTATTTGATGTAATAAATAAACGATACAACAATAAAAAACCAACGATATTTACAAGTAATCATTCAATACAAGAATTAATATCTCAAAGAGGATTTATGCCTAAGACAATAGATAGAATTATAGAAATGTCTAGTCTGATATTAAAAATTGAAGGCAAAAGTTTTAGAATTGAAAATAGAAAAAATGAATTACCATTTTAGAAATGATAAATTATGTTAAATAGATTAAAAAAGATATTAAATACTTATACAGATAAAGAACGTCAATAGAGAAACTTTTGATTAAAGCAATATAAATTATCAAGTTAATCAAAAACATTGCTCTATGGGGCTAAAAATAAGGAATATGGAGGTGTTAATGTGTTTATAGCAACGAGAAAGGAAAAGCCAAGCAAATATATGGATAAGATAGCAGATTATACAGTCAAATGTAAATGTGGACATTCAGTTATATTTCCAAATAAAGAAGATAGAATAATATGTGGTTGGTGTGGACATTATGTTTATAAAAATGATAAGGCAAGATTTAAATACAAATTGAAAGAAGAGATGAATAAAAATAAAGGAGATGAATGATATGAAGATAAAAGAAATGGAATATGGGAAAGAAAGCAGAATAGAACTTTTATGTAAAGATAAATATAAAAATTATAACTATTATGTTTTGAATTTAGGAACATATCCAACTGCATATATTGAAATACCTAAAGAAAACAAATTATATAGAAAGAGTTATGATGAAATTTATAAAATTGGTTGCGATATAGATGTAAATGGTGGATTAACATATAGTGATAACGAATTAATGGGAGTTAAAAGTGAAAATTGGTTTATAGGTTGGGATTATGCACATTGTGGTGATTATTGTGGTTATGATGAATGTATGCCTGAAAGTATTAGGACTTACGGTAAAAAATGGACTACTAAAGAAATAATAGAAGAATGTAAAAATGCTATTGACCAAATAATTGGCTTTGAAAGTAAAGAAATCCTAGAAAGGCCAAAGAAGATAGAAAAAATAGCAAGATGTGATAGTATTAAAATGACACATTATGGTGAACTATATAAACCTACTGAAAACGAAGAAATTTTAAGAATAAAAATCAATGAAATAATAGATGAAATTAACAATTTAAAGGAGAATGATTAAAATATGAAAAGTGCTAGAGAGTTATTTGAAGAATTAGGGTATGAACAGCAAGTTAATAATGATGAACAAATATACTATTATTTAAAAAAAGAAACTTATACTAAAAGCATTGAATTTAGAAAATTTGCAAAAGATTTTTGCATAAATGGTATGGAATGGTTAGCAAATGATAGTAGTGAATGGCATACAATGAGTGAAAATAACCTATTTAGAGATGAATTTGATAAATATTGTTGCAAGTATGGTCATTGGGTAAGTAATTATTTTAATTATATTGATGCAAAATTATTACAAGCAATAAACCAACAGATAAATGAATTAGGTTGGAAATAGAAAGGACTGATATTATGCTTAAAATAAGAGAAGATGTAGATCTGAAAGAGTTGGAAAAATATGGGTTTGTTAAAACTGAAAATATTTATTAAAATGAGGTTGATTAAATAAAATTTGAAATGAATAATCATGAATGGGAAATTTTAGAATTACCTAAAGAACAAATTAAGTTGATTTATGAAAAAGAAATGAATGAAGAAACATTATATGTTTATGGTCTTACAAAATATGATAATCATAAAATATACATAAACAAAGAATTATGTTTTGATATGAAAAGAAAAACATTAATGCATGAATTAATGCACTGTTATATTGAAGAATATGTTTCATTAGAATTAGAATATTATAAAGAAGAAACAATGTGCAATATATCAGCAAACAGCCACGATATCATACACAAAATTGTAGAAGATTATTTTAAAGGAGGTTATTAAATAATTTTATTAGAAGGTAAAAGATAATTTGAAAAAAGAATAAATTAAATTGGAAATTAGATAAGAAAGAGTAAAATCTTTCTTTTTTTATTGGCAAAGTGTAAAAAGTATTAATTTTGTGTTGACAAAGTGAATACTATTATGCTATAATTAAGGTACAAATTGAAAGGAAGAGATGAAAAATGAAAGAATTTTTAAAAGATTTAAGAAATGAAGATAATAAAAGTTTAATCAATAAACTTAACTATAATCAACAAAAATACAATAAGTGGTACGACATTTATAGATTTGATAGATATGATAGAAGTGTAAATTATAATATGGATACCTACCTAAATAATATGAATAAAATAAAGCAAGTTTTTAAAGAAAGAAAAATAAATATTGAGTTTAGAAATGGATGGGAGGTAATATAATGAAAGAAAATAAGATAAGAAAAACGCATACACTTGATAAAAAAGTGTATGCTGAATTTCAAATATATGCAAATTGCTTAGGTAGAAGTGTATCCTCATTAATAGAACAATTTATGAGAGAAACACTTAAAGAAATGAAAAAGGAGAAATAATTATGGATTTAGAAATAGAAAGTTATGAATGGGAAGAAATACATAAAATATTAGGTAAGATAAATAATCAAATAGAGGCATTTAGGGGAATGTATCATAGAAAGCCAAAATTTATAATTATATCTGAAAAACTAGAATATATATTAAGAAATCAAATGGAATTAATGTATCAAAATGAAATGATAATATTAAATGATGAAGCATTAGATTTACATAGAATATTTGGTTTTAGTTGTTTTAGTAGCCCAGCATTAAGCAATTTAGATTTTGAAATAAGATAAAGGAGAAATAAGAATAATGGATTTTAAAAATGAAAGATTAATGATGTCTAAAGAAGAAACAAGAAAAAGAGCGAAAGAACTACTTAACGAAAATCAAGTAGATTTAATAACAAAATATATGTTTTTAGAACAACAATGTAAAAAGCAAAAAGAAATTAACCAAAAGGCTATTGAATATATAAAAGAAAGATTTTATTTTAATGAAGAAACTGGAGAATGTTCATTATTACATACATTTGATAAATGTAATGTAAAAGAATTGCTAGATATACTAAACGAGGTATCAAAATGAAAGATAAATTCATAAAAAATGGTGTATTCTCATTGGAGTATGATAAAGAAACATTAAGAGATATGGTTTTAGAATTGCAAGAAGAAAATCAAGAATTAAAAGCAGAATTACAACTATATCAAGGAGCATTAAAGAGGGAACATGAAGCAATACATAGAATAAATGATTTGGAAGAAGTAATTGATAAAGCAATAAATAATTCTCAATATTGGATAGATTATTATACAAGATTAAATAGTGATGAAAGAATTGCATTAAGATTACAAGAAAATATAGATATATTAAAAGAGGTGGAATAAATAAAATGATTAATTGTATAGATATAGATTTAGACAAATCATTAATAGTACAAATATATGATTTACAACAAGAAAATAAAGAATTAAAAGAATTAATTGATACAATATTAAATTGGAATATCTTTAAAAACGAATGCCCTATGGATTTTGGTTATGATGAAGAAACTAATGAGAATAAAGCACAAGATGTATTTTACAAAGATGATGATTACTGTGAAAATAATTGTAATGATGATTGTACGAAATGTTGGTTAAAATATTTTAAAAGAATGCATGAACTAGAAAAGAGGAATAATGATGAATAAAGAAGAAATAGAAGAACTATCATTTAAAGATAGAAAAGAATTAGCAAATTTAAATGAACTAGATTTATTAGAAATAATTGAATTTTTGCAACTTGATAGAAAACAATGGATTAACCAATATTCAACAGCACATAATGATTATGTTGATTTACAACAAGAAAATAAAAAGCAAAAAGAAGTTATTGATAAAATAATGAACTTGATAAAACAATATGGGAAATATGACGGCAAAAAATGTACACGTGGTTTTCAGATGTGGAGTGCAGATTTTAATAAAATTTTAGATATATTAAAAGAGGTGGAATAAATGAGTGCTAAAGATATGTTTGAAAAAGAACAATTAAAGAAACAACTAGAAGAAAAGAATAAACCCCAAATATTCATTGACACTCAAGATACAGAAGAAAGATATGCAGAAGGATTATATCAAGATTATTTAGAAGAAGAAAATAAAAAAATAAAGGAACAACTTACAACATATCAAATATTACATCGTGATTGCAAATTAGACAATTTAAAAAATATAAGCAAAATAGAAGAAATGGAAAATCAACAAAAAGAGTTTGTAAAATATTTAGAAGATAAAATAGATATATGTGATGGTTTTCTTGATACTGTTAAAAGTGATTTGATAAATACACCTTATAGAGTAATTTCATCAAAGAAAACAAATATAACAATCCGAATAAAAGAAAATGAAATAGCACATAAAGTTTATAAAGAGATTTTACAAAAATACAGAAGTATAATTGGATGTGATAAAGTTGAATAATGAAGTTTGGAAACCTATTAAAGGTTATGAAAACAAATATGAAGTTTCAAATTTAGGTAGGGTTAAATCTTTAAAAAGAATAGTAAAAGCATATTTTCATTTTGGTAATACTCGAACTTATAAGGAACGAATATTAAAAACAGGCAATGTTAGAGGCTATAAACAAGTAACTCTACGAGATGGTAAAAGTAAACATAAATTTGTACATAGACTTGTTGCCGAAGCATTTGTTGATAATCCTAATAATTATCCTGTTATAAATCATATAAATGGAGATAAAACTGATAATAGAGCAGAAAATCTTGAATGGTGTACTCAAAAAGAAAATATAAATCACGCATGGGAAACAGGTTTAGTTGATAAAGAAAAGAAAATTGAAAATATGCGAAAATTAGGATTAAGTAAAATTGGATTAGTTAAAAGATGGGGTAAAATTGACAAAGAAATAATAGGAGGTAAAGATGAAAAATAAAATTAAATGTGAATGGAGCAAACCTTGGTATAAACAATTATTTTGTAAACATGACTTTAAATATTATAAAGCAGAAGAAAATAATATTATGCTAGTTAATGGAGAATATAGATATTTAGTATGTTCTAAATGTGGCAAATATAAAAGTAAAGTTTTTTGGGAATATGAAGGAATGGGCTTTAAATAGGAGATGATAAATAAAATGAAAAAAGATTTAAATTGGTATGCTTTTTATTGGGACTGTAATTCAAATTCTCTATAAAGAACTGACGTTATACATAGTGATTTAATAGATGATGTTAAAAAAGCAATTAAAAAAGGCCAAGATTTTAACCAAATTAAAGAAATAATAAGATGTAATTTAATGTGGTATTACTGGAGTAAATCTGAATGGGAAGTATTAGTTAGTGATTTACATTTACACACATCTAAACACAATGTTGAAAAGATAGACATTTACTATCAACTTGAGCCTAATTTAGACAGAATAACTGAGTATATGATAAGTAATTTAACAACTAAAAAAAGGAAGTGATTGTAATGAAATTAGAAGTGTGGAAACCTATTGAAAATTATCCTAATTATGAAATATCAAGTTGGGGAAATGTCAAAAGCAAAGAAATATACGTTAAAGTAGGAATTAAAAATCAAAAAGAATGTTTAAAAAAAGAAAAAATATTAAAACCTCAAATTGACATAAATGGGTATAAATATGTAAGATTATATAATGGAGATAAATGGAAATATTTTAGAGTTCATTATTTAGTGGCTAAAACGTTTATTCCTAACGTTAATAATGAACCAACTGTTGACCATATTGATAGAAATAAGCAAAATAACGAAGTATCTAATTTAAGATGGGCTAGTTATGTTGAACAAGCAAATAATAAAGATAAAACGAATATTATTAAAAATATGAAAAAGTTAGGAAAAAAGAAATATCCTAATCGTGCTGAAAAAATTAAACAATTTAATAAAAATAATGAATATATAAAAACATTTAATTCATCAAGAGAAGCAAGCAAATTATTAAATATTAGTGAAACCTCAATAAGTAATTGTGTTAATGGTTATAGTAAAACCGCAGGAGGGTTTATATGGAAACGTTAAGTGTTGGAATGTATGTAAGGACTAAAAACGGAATGAAAATCGGTAAAATAGCACAAATACATAAAGCAGTTAATCATAAATCTTGGTATGAATTAAAAAATGGATTGAGAGTTTATAGTTATGAAAAAATAAATGAACCAAGTTATAACATAATTGATATTTTGGAAGTTGGGGATTATGTTAATGGTAGATTAGTGTATAAAAATGATGAAGAAAATTATTTATATTTAATTGGATTTGATGCTGATGGAAATTTTTATGAAGATAGTTTAAAAGAAATAAAATCAATAGTAACACATGAGCAAATGGAACAAATGGCATATAAGGTGGAGGAGTAAAGATGAAAAATTACAAGAAAAGTTGTTAAGTGTATTTCGCAAAAAGATAAACAAAATTATAAATGATGCATCAATAAAATAATGCTTGTTGAAAAACAACAGGCTTTTTTAAATTTTACAATTTATTGCTAATATGATATAATTGAGAAGGTGGATTTATGAAAGTTGCTATTGATAAAAATACAAATTTAAAACTTGATAATAAGAATGAATATATCTATGTTTTTAAAGATGAGCCATTAGATGACCTTTTAAAATTAAATATGCACTGCATAAATTATAAAGAACTTGAATATATAGATATAAACTTAACTGATTATGATATAGATTGTATTAAAAAAACCAAGCCTAGTGAAAAAGATTGGGATAAAATACCAAAAGCAAAAGATTATAAATTTGCAATAATAGTACCAAATTATAATAACGACCACGGAGAATATAAAGGCAAGACTTATCTGCAAAATTGTATCGAAAGTATATTAAACCAAACATATAAGAATTTTAAACTAATAATAGTAGATGATTGTTCTAATGACACAAGTGTAAAAACAATTAAAACATACAAAGATGATAGAATAATACTTATACAAAATAAAAGAAAAAGATATAATGGTGGTTCAAGAAATGTAGGTATAGAATATGCTTTAAATAACGTTGATTTTGACTATTTTACGTTTCTTGACTCGGATGATTGGTACAAACACGAAAAAGTGCTTAAAACCATTAATAATAGGCTCTATGACTGTGAAATGATGCTAATAGGAATGGAATTAATAGACAAAGATGGTGTATTTATGAAAAAGTATCATGAATACAATAACTATGAAGATTTTTTCTTGAGCGATAATAAAGTATGGTGCACTGCATGGGCTAGAGTTATAAGAAAAGATAAAATTGTATTTTTTGAAGAAAGTACCTTGATGGAAGACCGTGTTTGGTCATATAGACAAGCAGATAACATTGATTTAGATAAAGTAGTAAACTTAAAACAAGTATGCTATGTATGGAATAGAATGAATACAACAAATAGTGTATCATTAGTTAGAAACGGAATATGGAATGCAAGTGCATATTGCCATATAGGGCACCAATTAATGCTATTAGAGAACTTAAAACATAAAGAAATGATACCTATATTAAAAAAAAGAATAGAAAGATGTAAAGATTTAGTAAATGAAAATAAATATTTACAATATTAGGAGGAAATATGATTAAATTAAGAGCAAAGCAAGATTTTACATTAAAAGACTATAAGAAACTAAAAAACATCGAAAGCAAACATGAAGAAAGAGGAAAAAATACAGTATATAAAGACGACATGTTTGAATGCGATGAAAAGATGGCTAAGTATTTATTAGGCAATAATGATTTAAAAATAGTAGTTGCTGAATTGGTAGAAATATATGAACCCAAAAAGAATGGTTGAAATATTATTAATTAATGTTTCATATAAACATAAAATATTTTATTTAGAACAAAAGACATATAAAGAAGGCAAAGTATTTAAAAATTACAAAGTAAAAATAGATAATGGTAAAATGCAAGAATTTAATTCCTTAACACAATTATTATTATTTTTAAAAGATTGGAAGTGATGAAAATTGCCAAAGTTAACTGATAAGCAAAAGAAAAAGATAATTGCCGATTATGTTGACAATGGCAATTATTCTGAAACTGCTAGAATGAATAATACTACTGATGTAACCGTTAGAAGAGTAGTAGAAGAAGATAAAGATAACGTATTGGAAAAAGTAGAGCAAAAAAAAGAGAAAAATACTCAAGACATGCTTCAATATTTAGATAGTAAAAAAGAAAATAAAAAAAGAGTTATAGATTTATGTTTTAAAGCATTAGAAGATAAACTTGCTAGTCCTGATATGTTTACAAGTATAAGAGATATTGCAATGGTGTATGGTATATTAGTCGATAAAGATTTGAAATATAAAGAATTAATGAATAATAGAGTTAAAGATGATAAACTTGTAAAAGTTGAAGAATTACTTTCGAAAATAGAGAGTGAAGCAAATGATAATAAGTGATAAGCAAAAGGAATTTATTAGAGAAGCACATCATAGATATAACCTAAAAGTAGGTGCTCGCCGTTGCGGTAAGACTTATTTAGACAACTTATACACTATACCTAAAAGAATTCTTGAAAGAAAAGGTAAAGATGGATTAAATGTAATATTAGGAGTATCTAAAGGAACAATAGAAAGAAACGTATTACAACCATTAAGACAAATATATGGAAATGATTTAGTAACAACTATTAATTCACAGAATATAGCAATACTGTTTGGGGAAGAAGTTTATTGTTTAGGTGCTGAAAAAGTAAACCAAGTAAGTAAAATTCAAGGTACATCAATTAAGTACTGTTATGGTGATGAAGTAGCAAAATGGAGTCAAGAAGTGTTTATAATGGTACAAGCATCATTAGATAAACCTTATTCGTGCTTTGATGGAGCGTTAAACCCTGAAAATCAAAGCCACTGGCTAAAGAGAGATTTCTTAGATCAAGTTGAAGAAAAAGGACTTGATGTATATGTACAACATTACACAATATTTGATAATCCATTTTTAAGTAAAGAATTCGTAGATAATCTATGCAAAGAATATGAAGGCACTGTATATTATAATAGACTTATATTAGGGCAATGGTGTAATGCCGAAGGGATTATATATAGGCAATTTGCTGATAATCCTAATTTATTTATAAAAGATAAAGCAGTAGATAGTGAAGGCAATCCAATAAATTTCTTAATAGTAAGCATTGGAATAGATTACGGTGCAAATACAAGTACAACAAGGTTTATATGTAATGGATTAACTCCTTTTTTTAAACAATCTTGGGCTTTAAAAGAAAGAAAAATAGAAGGAGTATATACACCAGAAAAGTTATATGAAGAATTTGTAAAATTTTATTATGATATAATTAATGAGTATGGCAAAGTAACTCATTGCTATGCAGATTACGGAGCACTTGGACAAGTACTAACATTTGGACTTAATAGACACCTACAACAACATAATATTCCATTAAAGGTACAAGACTGTTTAAAAGGACGTATTGTAGATAGAATACAACTTGATTGCCATTTATTTGGTACAGGACGCAAGTTTATATTAAAAGAGTGCAAAGACCTTGTAGAGGCTTATAAACAAGCCTTATGGGATGACAAACACGAAGACGAAAGACTTGATGATGGAACAACAGATATAGATAGTTTAGATGCTAGTGAATATTCAATATATCCGTTTTATGATAAACTTATGACAAATATACATGGATAAAAAAGGAGGATAGTATATGAAATTAGAAAGTTTTTTACAAAAGAATTATGGGTATAACCCCGAAACAAAAGATAATATAAAAGCATACATAGAGCAATGGAAGAGTTGGTATAGAGGTAATGTTAGAAGTTTTCACAACTACTATATTTACAATGGCAATAAAAAGGTAAGACAACAAAGATTTACAATGAATATGGCAAAAGAAATATCAGAAGATTGGTCTGACATTTTATGGAGTGAAAAATGCAAGATTTCATTTAAAAATGAAAAAAGCCAAAATGAATTTGATGAAATTGTTAACGATTTGGATTTATACACACAAATTAATCAATCAATTGAAAAGTCAGGAGCATTAGGAACTTGCGCAATAGTAACAAGTGTATATGATATTATTGATAACCAAGACGGAATGACATTAGATGTATCAGAAGCAAAGACAAGAACTGATATAGTAAATGTTGACCAAATATATCCACTTAGTTGGAATAATAAAGAAATAACTGAATGTGCATTTGGCTCAGTAGAATATTTTGGTGGTAAAAAATATGTAGTATGTTCTGTACATAAATTAAATGAACAAGGTAATTATGTTATTTATAATCATTTATTTGAAGATAATAACAGTAATTTAACTGAAATAACTACTGAACAAGACAATACCCTTCAAGTTTTTGACACAGGAAACAATATTAAATGGTTTAGTATATTCAAGCCTTTACTAACTAATAATTTATTTGATAATAATCCATTTGGAATACCACATTTTGCAAATGCAATAGATAGTTTAAAAAATGTAGATATATGTTTTGATGCTATTAAGCACGAAGTCAACACAGGAAGAAGAAGAATATTTGCAAGTTCTGAAATGTTTAATTTTGATGCTGGAGAGCAAAGATTTACATTTGATGAAAACGATGTCAGTATCTATCAATTACCAAAAGGGCAAAATTCACAAGATATGTTACAAGCAGAAAGTAGTGAATTTAGAACTGCAAGTCTTATCGATACATTAAATAATCAATTAAATATCTTAGGAAACAAAGTTGGTTTTGGAGAAAACCATTATCATTTTGATGGGCAAACATTAAGTACTGCTACTGCAGTAGTAAGTTCAAATAGTAAAATGTTTAGAAGAAAGAAAAAACTAGAAATAGGATACGAAAGTGCTATATATGATTTAGTTAATGCTATATGTTATGCATCTACTAAATTTGGTAAATATAATATTGATGCATCAGACATAGTTATACAATTCGATGATAGTATTATAGAAGATAAAGAAGCCGAAAGTATAAGAGCAAGTAGAGAAGTATCACAAGGATTAATCTCAAAGGTAGAATATCGCATGAAAATTTTTGGAGAAACTGAAGAAATTGCTAGACAAAAGTTAAAAGAAGTAGAAGAAGAAGCCTCAAGCGTAGATAATTTATTAAATGAAGATACAAATAACTCATAGTTATTGAAATAAAGTCTAAAATATGATAAATTATAATTGCAAGGCAATCTTGCACATAAAAAACCATCAAAACCCCCTAAAATACAACATACTTTTTCCAAAAAAATAGAGTTTTTAATGGTTTCTCTAAATGAGGTGATTAAAATGGGCGAAATAATAGGACTAATATTAACAATTATATTGGGGTTATTCGCCTATTTTTTATGTTATATAAATTATTTAAAAAGGATTTATTATGAGAAAAATAACGAACATAATGATACACGAGTTTAATTTAAATAAACTCAAATATGATTTTGCAGGTTATACCTTTGATAGAACTAGGCAATTATCTTTTCATCATTTACGAATACCCAAACATGATTGTAAGATTTTAAATATACCTAGTGAAGGCTATTTATATTGGAATGGTGCAATACTAAGACAAGATACAAGCCATGACTATTTGCATATAGTACAAAAATATGATGATGATATATTTAGGCTTATTACAAATGAAATGATAAAAGAAAATGAGCAAGGAAGAATAGACATAAAAAACTTGCGAAGGATAAGAGATTTATTGTTATATTTTGAAAAAGAACATTGTTCTGATAAAACAAAAAAAGGCAAATATTTAATCAAAGAAAGTTATATAAAAGATAGGATAAAAGTATGAAGAAAAAGAGTAAAGAGTATGAAGATTGGTATAAAAGTGTTGATTTTATAAAAGAAGAGATGCAATTTTATAGTGTAAAAGATTTTTGGGAGAAAAAAGACGATATTTGTTATTATTTTAAAGAAGGAAATTCTTATTTAAGGCAAATGTACATGTGGTATTTTTTCTCTAATCCTAATTTAAATGATAAACAAAAAGAAATATATTGGGATGTTGTAACAGGAGGTTATAATCTAGATGATGAGTGAAGAGAAACAAGAAATTTTAGTTAGATTATTTGAAAAACGTTTTCAAGACTATAACGACCATGTCTTAAAAGAGTTAGGTAACGTAATCAAGCAATTTAAAGGTTTAAGTCCTTCAGAGGCTCATAAATTAGCACAACAATTAAAATATAGTACTAATATTAAAGATTTATTAAATGAATTATCTAAAATAACTGGATTAACTATTAAAGATTTAAAAAAAATACTTGAAAAAACGGCTAAAGACAACTTAAAATTTGCAGATACATACTATAAAGCAAGAAATATAGAAACACCTGTTTATGAAGAGAATAAAGCCCTACAAAGGCTTGTTAATTCAGTTTATAATATAACAGGTAAAGAATTTAAAAACATTGCTAAAAGTACAGGATTTAGGTTATTAGATGCTAAAGGCAACCCAATGTTATTAGACATAGATAAAACTTATAAAGAGGTTATTGATAGGTGTGTAATCGCTATAAGTCAAGGGCAAGAAACATACCAGCAAGCGATAAGAGATACTGTTAAGCAATTATCAATGTCTGGAGTACGTAGAATTGATTATAAATCAGGATATAGTAGAAGATTAGATAGTACAGTTAGGATGAATATATTAGATAGCATTAGGCAAATATCAAATGAAAGTCAAAGGTTATTTGGAGAAGAATTTGACTATAATGCAATAGAAGTTAGCCATCATAGTAATTCGGCTCCAGACCACTCCAACAATGATATAGAAAATGGTAAATTTGATATAGATGGACACCAATTTGTCAAATTAGATATTCTTAAAGAACAAATAAAAAATGGAATTGAAAAAGAAATAACACTAAAAGATATAGATGGTGTTAATCATAGGGTTAAATGCAAAGGCAAATGGTATTATGATTTTGATTATATTAATAATAATCTAAATAGACCTGTTTCTACTATGTCGTGTTATCATTATATCTTTTCTATTGTATTAGGCGTATCAAGGCCACAATTTACTGACAAGCAATTAGAAGAAGATAAAAAGAAAAACAATGATGGTTTTGAATTTGAGGGTAAGCACTACACCTTTTACGATGGAGAACAATTACTTAATAGAATTGCATTAGAAATAAGAAAAAATAAAGATACACAAATAATGGCTAAAAGTTCAGGGGATAATGACTTGATATTGAGTTCGCAAACAAAGATAACTCAACTTACAACTAAATATAGACAAATAGTTAAAGCATCAGGTTTACCTAATAAATTAGCAACAAAAGGTTGGGTGCCTGGGTATAAAAGAACAAGTGTTAAAAACTTGAAAAAATAACTAATTTATGATATAATTTATATATGGGGAGTGCCGTAATCACTTCCCTAATACTTTATTACGGGAGGTATTAGAATGAATAAAGGAATATATAAAATAACAAATATTATAAATGGCAAGGTATATATAGGTCAAAGCACAAATTTAAAAGATAGAATAAAACAACACAAATCTATGATTAAAAATTATAATGAAAATAACAATTATTTAAGAAAAGCAACAAAGAAGTACGGATATAAAAATTTTAAAATAGAAATAATAAAATTTTGTGATGAAAAAGAATTAGATTATTATGAAATATATTATATTGATTTATATAAATCTAGTGATAGAAAATTTGGTTACAATATAGAACTTGGTGGGAACATTAATAAGCATTTATCAAAAGAACAGATTGATAAAATGAAAAAAAATAAAAAAGGAAAATTAAAAGGCAAAGATAATCCATTTTTTGGAAAAAAACATACTGAAAAAACAAAAAAGATAATTAGCGAAAAACAAAAAGGAAATAAATATTGCTTGGGAAGAATTTTAAGCGATGAAACTAAGAACAAAATAGGTTTAGCAAATAGATATAATAGAACTAAAAAGATTAATCAGTATGATTTAAATAATAATTTTATTAAAAGTTATTTTTCTGTTGGAGAGGCAAAAAGAAAATTAAGTGTAAAAAGTGAAAGTTTAATAGCACAATGTGCTAGAGATAAGAGAAAATCTGCTTATGGCTACAAATGGAAATATGCAGATGAAGAATTGCAAAAAATAAATTAATATGATAAAATAAAATAGATTAAATGCCATACTGGGTTGCGACCTTACATCCTAGTCGACGGGGTAGAGTATGGGAGAATAGAGAACGCTGTTCTCTTTTTTCGTTATTGTAAAAATGAAATAGGTGTGGTATAATTTAATTGCAAGCGACGGTATCGGATAAGACTTGCAAGTATAAAAATGTAGAAGTTGTTGGTTCGAGTCCAATCATATAGGCTTAATTGCCTATCTAGTTTAATAGGATAAAACAAACATTGTTTATACAATTTGCTCGCTATGGGAGTGTAGCACTAGATATGACGATATTTAGGAAAGCTTGCATAAACGAAACTTAGTAGAGCAACCCCGCGCTAGACTATTGTCTGCATTAGAAAAGAGAAATCTTTTCTTTTTTTGTTGACAATTATATAATTATATTATAATATTAATATGTAATCAAGAAAGAAGGAATAGTATGGAAAAAGAAATAATAAAAGAATTAAAAAAATTGATAAACAAAGCGTATTATATGAGTAATGATAGTAGAATATCATTATATATAAGAGTAATGGAAATATTAGATTATTATGATGAAAACACAACAATAGAAAGAAAAATGCAAATAAAAAAAGAGTATGGAATAGGAGGTGATAAACAATGCCAAAATTAGCAAAGAATATGTACACAACAGCAAAAGGTGAAAGAAAACTTAATTGTTATGTTGTAAACATACCAAAAGAAGTTGTTGAAAAAACTAATTTAAAAGATGAAGATTTAAAAATTAGTTCAAAAGATAACAAGATTATTATTGAAAAATTGGAAAAGGGTGAGTAAGATGAAAAATAATCATATGGAATTATTGAATTTGAGTTTTAATGGAAGATTAAAAAACTATTATAAAGATGATGGGACATATCACGATTATAATGTTGGTGATTTGCTAATGGTAGAAGATAAAAGACAAAGCGGCGATAAATATGTTGAAGTTGGTATTGTTATAAAAAAAACTTACGATGAAAATTATGATTATTACCAATTATCAATGGTGTCTTTGTCAACTGGAAGTTGTGATTATGGTTATCATACTATTTGCGGTAATTTAAAACAATTAGATGAACAAGTTATTAAACATTTACCTAAATGTTGTATTGATAAATATTTAAAAGAAAGTGGTGAGTAATAATGTTGAGAGTAAAAGATAATGTTGATTTAAAAGAATTAGAAAAGTATGGGTATAGACAAGATGTTGATATGAGTTTTAGTTATCATAAAAATTTATATTTGAGTGGTGTTGAAATTTTTATAGATAGTGGAACTAGACAAATACACGAATTATATCATCCTGAATATAAATGTGAATTTGAAAATTTAAAGTATATAGACGACTTAATAAAAGCCGACTTAATAGAAAAGGTAGAAGATTAATAATGCATTTGCGCAAAAAGATAGAAGATAAGTTTGGAGGGGTAATGTGAATTTAATAATATTAGGTATAATAGTTTATCAAATATTTGCATATATAATAACTTTATTTATTTTGCAAAATGAAAATGATGGTTTAAATTTTGAAGATTATATTATTGCTTTTATTCCTTTTATAAGGCTTATATGGTTGATAATGAATTGTTTATAAATAGAAAGGTTTGTGAGGTTATGAAATTAAAAAATTTATTAAAAATAATAGATGATTATCAATATTTTCAATTATTTAAAGGAGATAGAATTGGAAGATTTGTTAAAAACGATTTAGGAATTGAACCATATTTAGAAGAAGAAGTATGGAATATTCAAGTTGAAGATGAAGTTTTAGAAATAGCATTAAAATATTAAATAATTTAGGAGATGATGATTGTGAATAATAGAATTGAAAAAAAAATAGCAACTATAATGTTTGCAGTAATATATGGTTTAATAATTAAATATACAAATATAGATGTTGCCATTGTATGTTTACTAATTCAAATTTATGTTGAATTGTTATTAAAAGAAAACTAGATAATAATCAAAAACATAAGAATAAATATTAAAATAATTATCAAAAAGTTACAAAATTAACAACCTTAAATGGTTGTTTTTATATTTTTGACACATTTTAAAAATTATAGTATAATGAATTCGAGTATAAAATTACTCTCTCTAGTCGAGTTCGTTGCTCGTTAAAAATACGTTAGGAGGAAATTATGAAAAGAGACTTTTTAAAAAATTTAGGATTAGAAGATGAAATAGTTGATAAAATTATGACCGAATATGGTAAATCAATATCGACAGAAAAGGCTAAAATTGACGATTTGAATTCCAAATTAGAAGTTAATAACGTAAAAATGAAGGAATATGAAGACAAAATCGCAACTTTAGAACAAAATTCAGCTGATAATGCTAATAAATTAAAAGATTTGGAAACACTAACAAATGAGAATAAAGACTTGAAGGCTCAGTTGCAAATGGGCGATAGCAATGTAAAGAAAGAATTTAGTAAATTTGTTAGAGCTGAAATCATGTCAAAGGTCGATGATAAGAATGATTTTGAAACTGTATTAAAGAATTATAAGAAGGAAAATCCTCAATATTTTGGAGATACAGTTATTAAAAAAGTTCAATCTTCACCGAATTTAAATGGTGGAGAACCACAAGCACCAACTACAAATAGCATTATGAATGATATTTTAAGAAGTGCAATAAACTAAATAAGAAAGAGGAGAGATAATATGGCAAACGCCAAAGGAATTGAAAAAACAAATGTTGAGGCTCTAATCGAAACTCAAGTTGCCGATGAAATCTTTCAAGGAACTATAAAAGAAAGTAAAGCCTTATCAATGTTCAGAAGATTGCCTAATATGACTTCTGATAAAACAAAGTTAAGAATTTTAGATAGTCTACCAATCGCTTACTTTGTTGATGAAACTAAAGATAATGGTAGAAAAAATATTACAAAAATGGCATGGGCTAATAAGTATATTAATGCAGCAGAAATAGCAGTAATTGTTCCAATTAAGGAAAATTTATTAAATGATGCAGATGTTGATTTATGGGCTCAAATTAGGCCAAGATTACAAGAAGCATTTGCAAGAAAAATTGATGATGCTATCTTTAATGGTACAGGAAAGCCTACTGATTGGAGAAAAGGATTAATACCTTCTATCATTGATGCAGGAGCAGAAGTAACTGCCGGAGACAACTTATATAGTGATATCAATGATGTTATGACTAAAGTTGAAACAAGCGGCTACAATGTAACTGGATTACTTGGTGGTGTTGAATTAAAAGGTAAATTCCGTATGATGACTGATACAACTGGCCAACCAATCAAAGGAACTGAAATTGATGGTCTTAACAGAACATTTATGGACAATGGTATGTGGGATAAAACTAAATCAGTTTTAATTGCTGGAGATTTTAATCAAGCAGTATATGCTATGAGACAAGACATTTCTTACAAGGTATTAACTGAAGCAGTTATTCAAGACCCTTCAGATGGAAGCATTTTATACAACCTAGCGCAAGAAGATATGGTAGCATTACGTGTTACAATGAGACTTGGTTGGGAAATTCCAAACCCTGTAAATGCTGAAAACGAAACAAATACACGTTTCCCATTTGCAAACTTAAAACCAAAAACAAACCCAAGCGTAAGTTTATAATTTAAAAGGAGGCATTTTAAATGGAGTTTAAAGGACAATACCTAACTTATCAAGAGTATCTTGCTCTAGGTGGAACTCTTGATGAAATGCCTTTTAATTTATTAGAATTTAATGCTAGAAAAGAAATAGATAGTAGAACTCAAAAAAGATTTGTTGGAATTGGTAATGAATATGAAGAAGTTAAGTTGTGTGTGAATGATTTAATACCAATAGTAAAGAGTTACAATGAGTTTTTTACCCAAAATAAGACCATTGTAAGCGAAAATACTGATGGATATAGTATTTCATACGGAACACCACAAACAAGTTACACAGAGGCTAAAAATAAGGAAATAGACGATATTATATATAAATATTTATGTGGAGTTATCGTTAATAACGAGCATGCACTATTTATAGGACAAGATAAACCAAAAGATGAGGAGTTATCTACATGTTAGTTAATTCAAGTTTAACAGTCTATCATAAAGTTGAATTAGACCACGACTATAAATGGGTACGATATAATTATGGTGATAAATCAAATAATAAAGTTTGGTTTTATGGTGGAAAAGGTGCAAGTCTTAATAAAGGATTAGAAAACGCAAACGATTGCCAAATAAGAATACCTTATGACATAAATTCAAATTTAGATTATAAAAATTTTTCACAAGGAGATATATTAATACCTGATTATGTTACAAGCGATATAACTAGTGAAGAAGATATACAAAGCGAATATTACAATATTACTTCTTTAAATAATAATAATTTTGGGAATAATAAACATATTCACATAGGTGGAAAATAATGGCACAATTAAATCTTTATAAAAAAGATGAAATCAAGAAAAAATTAGGGTTAGATCCTAATGGTAAAGTACAAAAATATTTTACAAATACATGTTACAGATATATGGACAAATATGTTCCTAAAGATACTGGTAATTTGAGAGAAATAGTAACTCTTACAAACAACAGTATCACTTATGAACAAGGCTATGCAGAAGCACAATATTATGGAATTGTAAATGGGCAACCAGTTGTCAATTATACAACACCGGGAACAGGCCCTTATTGGGATGAAAGAATGGTAAGTGCAGAAGCAGATGATGTTGTAAAAGAAGTACAAGACTATGTGAACAAGGAGGCTAAATAATGGATACAAGAGTTGCTAAATTAGGAATTTATTTAGAAAAGATACTTGAAAAATTAAACAACAAGTATAAAAAAATAAATGCTGATTTTTTAGGAATTGAAGTTAATAATTATTCACTTGATAAAATACCAACTGCTAGTGTAGTTGAAGAAGATATTATAGGTAATAGAACTTGCAAAGATGTGTATTCATTTAGAAGCAGAAATGCTTATTCTAGCGACCGATTAATCAATTTAAAAAACATAGGCTTTTTTGAAGAATTTGAAAGCATTATAAAAACTAATAATGACGAGGGCAATTTGCCTGAAATAAAAGGAATAATAAGTATTGAATGTTTAAATGCTGGAACGTTTAATCATGCAGATGAAAGTGGTAAGACGGCAGTATTTGATATTCAAATTCAAATAATATATGAGGAGGAATAATGAAACTAATAGAAGTAAGTATTGATTGTAAATACAAAGACAAATACTTGGATAAAGGCGACATTATAGAGCCTACCAAAGAAAATCTTGAAATGATAGATATACTTAATCAAGGCGGCTTTATTAATCCTTTATCAAGAAAAGAAATGGACGAAATTAAAAAATTCGTAGAGGAGGAAGAACATGCCACAATTAGTAAAAAGAACTGAAATTATAGCATACTTAAATACAGGTGAAAAAGGTGCAATAACAAAGACTTGGAGTCTAGTGGGTAATAAGACAACTGATTTAAGTTATTCTTATAATCCACAACAAACAACAGAACAATATGTTGTAGATGATGTAGCAAGTACAACTTTAGATGGTTATCAACTTGCTATCGATGGTGAAATGAAATGTTACTTTGGAGATGCAGTATATGATTATATCAATGGTTTAAGATATAACTTATCAATTGGTGATAGTGCAGTAACAGAAGTATTATTAATCGATAAATACGATAAAAGTTCAAGTGATAGTTCATTTAAAGCACAAACATTTGAGTGTACTGTATCAGTAAATTCATACGGTGGTGCTGGTGGAGAAACACCAACAATTAGTTATACAATTGGAATTAACGGAAATCCTACACAAGGAAGCGTTACATTCACAGGAAAAACGCCAACATTTACACCAACAGTAAGTGCGTAAAAACCTTAAAGGGTGGGAGGATAAACTCTCACTCTTTTTATTTAAATTAGGAGGAAAAAATGGACAAAATAAGAATAGGAAAAGATAATGTTTATCAAATAGAAGTCAATGATAATGGCGATTGCATTGATATTGACTTATTAGATATAGAATTACCAGTTAAATTTGTAAATGCAAGTAAAACTCTAAAAAGAGAAACAAAAATTTATAATGAAAAAGTAGAAGTTTTAGAAAAACAATATAAAGATAACATTAAAATATACTTGTATAAGAGAATTGATTTAGATAGAGCATATTGTAAAAAAATGCGAGAAATGATTGACAATTTATTTGGGGAAGGAACAAGTCAAAAAGTCTTTGGAGATAAGAATAGAATAGGTATGTTTGATGAATTTTTTGAAAAACTATTGCCAATTTTAGATAATGTACAATTAAATTTTGACAAAATAAAAGAAAATCTATTAGAAAGATACAATCCAGAGGTTAAATTATAATGTATCCAGAATACATGACAATTCAAGGTAAAGATTATAAGATAAATACTGATTATAGAGTAGCCCTTGCTTGTTTTAAAGCAATTAATGATACTGAAATAGATGATACAAGTAGAATGCTCGCAGTTGTTACATTGCTTTTAGGAAAAGACTTTCCACTTGAATTAGTAAGCGAGGCACTAGATAAATGTGGAGTTTATTTAAGATGTGGAAAAGAAAAAAATCCTGAAGACAATGAAATTGACATGGATTACGAACAAGATAAAGGCTATTTAATGGCATCTTTTATGAGCAGATACCATATAGACATAAATAAAGAAAAACTTCATTGGTGGGCTTATAATGACCTAATAATGGGGTTTGGTGAAGATGATATTATGTCAAGAGTAAGATATATTAGAAATTATGACTTAAGTAAAATAAAAGATGCTAAAGATAGAGAAGAAATGATAAAAGCCAAAAAAGAAGTTGAATTAAAAGTTCCAAAAACAAAAGAACAAAAAGAACTTGATAAGTTCTGGGATGACATATTAGGAGGTGAATAATATGGCTGTAATAGGAAAATTAACTTTAGATACTGAATTAAGAACGTCAAATTTTGAAAAGGAATTAGATAATCTTGAAAAAAACTTAAAAAATTCAGAGAAAGAAGCCCAAAAATGGGAAGAAGAATATGAAAGATTATCAAAAGAATTAGATAAAATTAAGGGGCAAACATTTGAAACAAAAGGCTTTGACGCAGAAGATAGATTAACTAAGCAACTTGAAAAAGCAGAGATTGCAATGCAAGGAGCACAAAACAACGTAGAAAAATACAAAGAAAAAATAGCAGAATTAAAAGCAACTCAAGAAGATGCGGTTTTTGATAAAAAACATACTAGCATGAAAAATGCTGAAAACCTAATAAAAAAATTAAAAAAAGTAGGATTAGCAATGTTTAGTATTAGAACTGCTTATAGTTTAGTTAGTAAAGCAAGTTCCGCTTATTTAAGCAAAGATGTTGAGTTAGCCGAAAAGTTACAAAGTGTATGGGTAGGTTTAGGAAGTCTTATGGCACCTGTACTAGAATACGTTAGTAATATTTTACTCAAGGCATTAGGATATTTAGATGCTTTTATATATGCATTAACAAAGCAAAGTTTTATAGCAAAAGCAAATGCTAAAATTATTAAAAATCAAGCCAAAGCACAAAAAGATTTAAATAAGCAAACAGCAACATTTGATGAAATAAATAAGGCAAGTTCTACTACAAGTGCTGGTGCTAATAAAGGTGCAGGAACAATAGATGTGCCTGAATTAAATGAAAACATAGTAAAAAAACTACAAGATATGGCTTATTGGCTAAAAGATAATTGGTATTGGATTAAAGAAGTCGGTAAAGAACTGGGATTAGTATTTGGTATAGTTGCAATTGGGAAAATATTAAATAATATTGGAAAACTAATTGGTGGAGAAGGACTAGGTGGTTTAGCAAGTGCACTAGGCAGTTTACCAACTGCAGTTACAATAGGAATTACAATTGCAGGCATTGCTTATACAATTCATAATATTCTAAAAATAAAAAAAGATTTAGAAGAATTATCAACTGAACTTGAAGATATTAGAACTAAAGGTGAAGAAGGTTATAAAAAGAGAGTTAGTGAATTAACTAATATCAATGATTTAATTAAGCAACAAAATGATACTAGAAGTGCAGGAGTTCAAAACCTTAAAGAAAGTGAAAAGTGGTATAACAAACTTTTAGGGCTAGATAAAGAATCATTAAAAAATGCGGCCCAAACTGTTAAATATAGTGATTACACATTAGAACAAGCAATAAAAATATACGATACAAATAAATTGTCAAAAGAAGAACAACAACAATTATTGGATAGTTTAATTGAACAATATAATCAAAACTTAGCAATAATAAAAACACTTGAAGAAGCAGGGCAAGATACAACCGAATTACAAGAAATAACAGGTAAATATGGTGAAAATATTGATAAAGTTGCTGATGGTTTAGGTTTGTCTAAAGATAAAATAAATGATATGATTATAAAATCTAGTGAAGAAAAAGACTTAACAAAAGGAATTTACGATAACATAAAAGACATTAATAATACCAAATTAACTGATAAAAGTGCAGTATATACAATAACTGCCGAAGCAAAGACAGAAAATGCAAGAAAGAAATTTGCAAATTTATTTTCAACAATAGGTGATGCGATAGGAGTACTAATAAACCCGGGCAATGCAATTGCTGTTGCAGGTAAAAATATAGGAAAATTTATTAATAATTTGTTTTCAAAAAAACTTGCAGTAGGTGGTATTGTAAATAATCCGGGTAAGGGTGTGCCAATTGGCGGTGCTATAACCGGTGAAGCAGGTCAAGAAGGAGTTTTACCTTTAACAAATCCTGATACAATGGCAACATTAGGGCGTGAGATTGGTAAACATGTTATTGTAAACTTTACAAATATAACTAAATTAGATAATAGACAAATTGCAAGAGAACAAAGAGAGATAAATGCACAAAATGATTTTGCATTTAATAGGTGATAATTATGTTAATAGATAAAGATAGTTTAATAGTAAATAATATTAGTTTAGGAAAATATATCCTTTATGCTACATTTGGCTACCATAAATATTGGTCTGAGGATACAGGAAGAAATTTGGCAGGAACTATGTCAGGAACATTAATAGGCATATTCCCAAAAATAACAGTTCAATTTGGTAAATTAACAAGAGAACAATTAGAAACATTAGCACCAATTCTTGATAGTCCAAGCCAAACAGTTACATATTATGACCCAAATAAGAAAGTAAATGTAACTATGACTACTTATACAGGAGATTATGAAGTAACCAATAAAGGACTAATAGGAAATAGAAAAAACGAGAGTTTTTCAATAGCATTTATTTCAAAAAAAAGGAGAAGTTAAATGAAAACACATACAAAAGACTTCAAAGAACAAATTAAAAACTTAGGAAGACAACTTGATAGTAAATTAACATATACAATTGATGGAGTAACTAAAACATTAACAAATGAAGACTTAAATAGTGTTACTCCTGTTTTTCAAGGTGCTATATTAAAATCAGTAATGAAACAATTAGATATAGATAGCAATGTAGATATACCCGTAGGGACTATTTTAAGGTACAAATTTGGGGTTTTAGTAGATGGTGAATATGAATACCTTGATTATGGCAATTACGTTGTCTATTCAAGTAAAAAGCAAGAAGATTATAATAGTTATAAAATAGTATGTTATGATAAAATGCTTTATTCAATGAAACAAAATGAAGATTTAGGTGTAACTTATCCTATCAGTGTAAGAGATTATATTGATGCACTATGTACTAAAATAGGATTAGAATTTAAAAATAAGACAGATGTATTTGCTAATTATGATAAAATGATTACTAAAGAATTGTACGTAGGTCAAGAATATACTTATAGAGATATATTTGATGAATTATCTCAAGTAACTGCAAGTACAATTTGTTTAGATATAGATGATAAAGTTGAAATTAGATATATAAATAAATTAACTGACCTTCAAATAGCAGAAGGAACAAATATAACAATAACAGATAGTGAACAAGATACAATTAATAGTTTAACCCTAGATGGAAGATGTGAACAGGAAACGACTAGTGGAAAGAATAAATTACCTAATAATGCAGTGTCAAAAACATTAAATGGTATAACTTTTACAAAAAATAGTGATGGAACTGTTGTAGCAAACGGAACAGCAACAGCAAGTTGTTTTTATAACATAATATCTGATAATGAAGTGCCAATAACAACAACCAATTTACTATTAAGTGGCTGTCCTTTGGGTGGAACAAGTTCATCTTATAGACTAAGAGCAACTTATACAGATAGTTCTTATTCTGAAGATGTAGGAAATAGTATTAAATTAAAAGACGGAAAAGTATTGCAAATAGTAACGATAGTTATAACTAATGGTACGACTTGTAATAATTTAATATTTAAACCTATGATATCATCAGATGGTGGAAAATACGAACCATACACAGGTGGACAACCTAGCCCATCTCCAGACTATCCACAAGAAATTAAAACAATAGAAAATATTTTGAAGATTACTAGTTGTGGAAAGAATTTATTTGATGGAGAAATAGAATTAGGAAATATACTTCCTGCCAATGGAATATTAGTAAATAGTGGTTCAAGAACAAGAAGCAAAAATTTTACAAAAGTTAAACCAAATACAACATATTCATTTACAAGAACTACAGGTCAATATAGATGGGTAATAGGATACACGAAAGACAAAATAGGTATAACTGATGGTAACTTTAACAATAAAGCAAGTGCTTTATACCAAACTAATGTCAATGAATTTACATTTCAATTTACAACAAGCCCTACAACTGAATATATTAAATGGTATGATACAGATTGTGTTAATTTAAATGAAAAAGTACAAATTGAACAAGGCTCTACTGTTACACCATATGAACCATATCAAGGCTCATCTTTAAATATAACAATACCATCAAATGAATTTGTAG